>NZ_JAVYJE010000010.1:0-294349 GCF_032621735.1 Pseudomonas sp. zfem005
CTCAGTAGTGAAACGATGCATCGCCGATGGTAGTGTGGAGTTTCTCCATGTGAGAGTAGGTCATCGTCAAGCACCTATACCAAACCCCCGATCTTCGCAAGAAGGTCGGGGGTTTGACTTTGGGCCGTGGAAAAGTTGGTGCGGCGATATAAACGCCTGGCAGAGCGGACGTCCGAGAATGGAAGCCAAGGTGCAATGGCACGGCTCGCAGGGGCGACTTGTAGGGGCGACTTCAGTCGCCAAGAAAGCCCCGGACTGAAGTCCGGGCTACGTCCAGGCTACATCCGGGCTACATCCGGGCTACCGATATGCCGGTCCGCTGCCATTCCCCACCCGTTTCGAACCTGTTAATGGCAAATCGGGTCACAGTCAGGCAGACCCATTGCCGCTGCGCTCGTCTAGAATAGGCGCGAATTCATATGAGCCCCCTGTATGCCTGACTCGGCCGATTCCCGCCCGTTGTCCGAACGCCCTCTTGAGGAGTTGGTCGCCTGCCCGGAGTGCGACTTGCTGATGCATCGTCAGCACGTCGAAGAAGAACACAAGGCCTGCTGCCCGCGCTGTGGCTATGAGCTCATCGTTCACCGTGCCCATATGGAGCGCCGCGCCCTGGCCTTGGTGCTGACCGCATTGATGCTCTACGTCCCGGCGAACTTCCTGCCGATCATGAAGCTCAACCTGCTCGGCCAGACGACCCAGGACACCATCTGGAGCGGCGTACTCGGCCTCTACCACAGCGGCATGGATGGCGTAGCCGTCCTGGTCTTCCTCTGCAGCATGGTCATTCCGCTGCTGAAGCTGCTCTGCCAGCTCGCGGTGCTGCTGTGCATCCGCTGGCAGGTCATGCAGGGGCTTGGCCTGCAGCTCTATCGCCTTTATCACCACATGCGTGAGTGGGGGATGCTCGAGGTCTACCTGATGGGCATCCTGGTCAGCATCGTCAAACTCATCGACATGGCCGACCTGCACCTGGGCGTCGGCCTCGCCTGCTTCATCGGCCTGCTGCTGTCGCAGGTGTGGCTGGAAGTCACCATGTCCCCGCACCAAGTCTGGGATTCACTCGATGCCGGAGGTCACGCCAATGAGAGCGCTTGATGCCGGCATCCTCGTCTGCGGTGACTGCCACCAACTGAACCGCCCGGATCAGGACGACGACGCCCCCGCCTGCACCCGCTGCGGCTCGCGCCTCCATGAGCGTCGGCCCAACAGCCTGATCCGCACCTGGGCGCTGCTGCTCACTGCCACCATCCTCTATATCCCGGCCAATGTGCTGCCGATCATGACGGTGAACTTCTTCGGCAACGGTTCGCCCTCCACCATCATGGAAGGCGTCATCGAGCTGATCCACGCCGACATGCTGCCCATCGCCCTGGTGGTCTTCACCGCCAGCATCCTGGTGCCCACCTTCAAGCTCGTCGGCATCGCCCTGCTGCTTTACTCCGTGCAGAGGCACCAGCCCATGTCGGCCAGGCAACGCATCCTGATGTACCGCTTCATCGAATGGATCGGTCGCTGGTCCATGCTGGATATATTCGTCATCGCCATCCTCGTGGCGCTGGTGAACTTCGGCAACCTGGCCAGCATCGAAGCCAATCCCGGTGCGGCCGCCTTTGCCAGCGTCGTGGTCCTGACCATGACCGCAGCAGTAACCTTCGATCCCCGACTGATCTGGGACAACACCGATATGGACGACGAGAATGGCTGACCTGCCAAAGCCCAAGACGAAGAAAACCACCAACTGGTCGGCCATCTGGGTCCTGCCCCTGATCGCCCTCGGCATCGGCCTCTGGCTGGGCTGGAAGTCGATGAACGATGCCGGTATCGACATCAAGATCTACTTCGAGAACGGCGAAGGCATCCAGGTCGGCAAGACCCAGCTCATGTACAAGGGCATCCAGGTCGGCAAGGTCACCGACCTGCACGTCAGCGAGGACATCAATGGCGTCGTCGCCACGGTCGAAGTGCTCAAGGAAGCCGAGCCCTACCTGAGCAAGGAAACCCGCTTCTGGCTGGTGCGCCCACGCGTGTCCCTCGCCGGTGTCACTGGCCTGGAAACCCTGGTCTCCGGTATCTACATCGCCATCGACCCGGTGAAGGGCGAGCCCGAGCGCAAATACCATGCGCTGTCCGAGCCGCCGCCGCTCTCCGACAACCTGCCCGGCCTGCACCTCACCCTCAAGGCCGAGCGCCTCGGCTCCCTGGAGCAGGGCAGCCCCGTCTACTACCGGCAGATCCAGGTCGGTCAGGTGAAGAGCTACGAGCTGGCCGAAGACCAGCGCACGGTCGAGATCAAGGTGCACATCGAGCAGCCCTACGCCCAGCTCGTGCGCAAACACACGCGTTTCTGGAACGCCAGCGGCCTCAACGTCACCGCCGGCCTGTCCGGGGTGAAGATCCGCACCGAGTCGCTGCTCAGCATGGCCGCCGGCGGCATCGCCTTCGCCACGCCCGAGAACCGCCAGGACAGCCCGCCCACGGATTCCACCATCCCCTTCCGCCTCTACGACGGTTTCGAAGCAGCCGAAGCCGGCCTCAAGGTCATGCTGCGCATGGAAGACGTCAGCGGCCTCAACCCCGGCAACACCCCGGTCATGTACAACGGCGTCCAGGTCGGCACCCTGAAGAAGCTCGACATGGACAAGAACTTCGCCGGCGCCACCGCCGAGCTGACCATGGAGCCGCGCACCGAGGAGTTCCTGGTCGAAGGCACCGAGTTCTGGACGGTCAAGCCCTCCATCTCCCTCGCCGGCATCAGCGGTATCGAGGCCCTGGTCAAGGGCAACTACATTGCCGTGCGTTTCGCCAAGAGCGGCACCCCCACCCGCGAGTTCACCGCCCGCCCCAAGGCTCCGCCGCTGAACACCGATGCCCCCGGCCTGCACCTGGTGCTCACCAGCGACAAGCTCGGCTCCCTCGATGTCGGCAGCCCCATCCTCTACAAGCAGATGCGTGTCGGCAGCGTGCAGAGCTACCAGCTCTCCCGTGACCAGCAACGCGTCGTGGTTGGCGTCCACATCGAGCCGGAGTTCGCCAAGCTGGTGAACGAATCCACCCGCTTCTGGAATGTCAGCGGCGTCAGCATCAAGGGCGGCCTGTCCGGTGTTGAAGTGAAGAGCGAGTCGCTGCAGACCCTCCTGGCCGGCGGTATCTCCTTCAGCACGCCGGATTCCAAGGCCACGCCGGTGACCAAGCCGCGTCGCTTCACCCTCTATGACAACGAGAACCTCGCCCTCGGCAAAGGCACGGTGGTCGAGGTCCGCATGACCCAGGCCGACGGCCTGCGTGAAGGCACGCCCGTGCGCTTCAAGGGCCTGGATGTCGGCAGCGTCGAGCGCATCACCCTGGCCGATGACCTAGGCGGCGTCGTGGTCACCGCGCGCATCACCGAGGCGGCCGATCGCATCGCTCGCACCGGCACCCAGTTCTGGGTGGTCAAGCCTGAGCTCGGCCTGGTGCGTACCGCCAACCTCGACACCCTGGTCAGCGGCCAGTACCTGGAAGTGCAGCCCGCCTCGGCCAAGGGCCCGATGCAGACCAAGTTCACCGTACTCAGCGAGCCGCCGTCGGCCATCGCCCGTGAAGAAGGCCTGCGCATCGTCCTCAGCACCGCACGCCGTGGCTCCATCAAGCCCGGTGTCGTAGTCAGCTACCGCGAGGTCCCGGTGGGCAAAGTGGTGCGTTTCGAGTTGGGCAAGACCGCCGACCGCGTGCTCATCCACGTGCTCATCGAGCCGCGTTATGCCTCCCTGGTACGCAGCGGCACGCGCTTCTGGAACGCCAGTGGCGTGGGCATCGATGCGGGCCTGTTCAAGGGCGTGAAGGTGCGCACCGAATCCCTGGAAGCGCTGATCGAGGGTGGCATTGCCTTCGCCACGCCGGACAACGCCCAGATGGGCGCACCGGCCATCCCCGGGCAGACCTTCGCCCTGCATGACGAACTCAACGAAGAATGGCTGAAGTGGGCACCGAAGATATCCATCGAGAAGTGATCCACCCAGCATGAAAAAGGGCCGCATCTGCGGCCCTTTTTCGTTACTGCGGCTTCAACTCACGCCGGCTCGGCTTCCTCGCTGGCAGCCGGGGTTTGCTGGCTGGCCTGCTCGCGACGCTTGATGAACTTCCAGTCCGCCTCGTCGATATAGATGCCATTGGGGCCGCTGCCCCCTTCCAGGTCGATGGCCACATCGGCCGAAACCTGCGGCTTCACCGACGCCAGGATGGGCGTGAAGCCCAGTTGGGCGCTGGTCTCGATCAGCGCCTGCTGGTTGCGCTCGTCGATGTCCGCCGCCTCGTCCAGGTAGTAGGGGAGGCGGATGCGGCCGGCCTGCTCGCGGTCCATCAGGTGCAGTAGTAGGTACATGTTGGTCAGCGCCTTGATGGTCATGGTGGTGCCGTTGGAGGCGGCGCCATCGATGTCCGTGTGGATGATCGGCTGGCCATGCACCTTGGTGATCTCGAAGGCCAGCTCGAACAGGTCCTTCAGGCCCAGCTGGTTGCCATTGGCGGCTACCAGGCGCGCCAGGTACTCCTTGGCTTCCTCGTTCTTCGCGTCCTGCTCGGAGGATTGCGACAGGTCGAACACCGACAGGGTCTCGCCTTCCTCGTACTGGCCGGCGCTGTGGATGATCTGGTCGATGTGGCGCAGCGCATCCTTGTTCGGCGCCAGCACGATGCGGAAGCTCTGCAAGTTCGACACCTGGCGCTTGTTGATCTCGCGGTTGAACAGCGCCAGCTGGTGTTCCAGGTTGTCGTAGTCGCTACGGATGTTGCGCAGGGTCCGGGCGATGTCGGTGACAGCCGCACGGCGCGCCTTGGCCAGGGTCAAGGCCTCGTCCTGGCGGTGGGCGTAGGCGTTGATCAGCAGTTGCAGGCGACGCTCGGTGTCGTCCTCGCTGTCGAACTTGGCCACGCCCTTCAGGCGTACCTGGGCGTAGAGCGCCTCGATCTGGCCATCGATGCGCTGCAGCGCCTGCCAGGTGTCCTGGTAATCGTTGAGCAGCGGCAGCAGGTTGTCGATGCTGTCGTCCACCGGGTCGGTGAAGGGCGTGCCGAAGGGCAGGTCGGCCGGCAGCAGCTGGCGGCGGCGCAGCGCGTCTTCCAGGGTGCGCTCCTTGGCTTCCAGGTCGGCCAACTGACGGCCCACCAGCTGCAGCTTGGCGGAGAGCTGCTGGACGCGTTCGGTGAAGGCGTCGCTGGAGCGCTTGAGATCATCCTGTGCGGCTTCGCGCTGGGCCAGCAGCTCCATCTTGCCGCCTTCCTCGGCAGACAGCGTCTGCGCCTTGCGGAAGTCTTCCAGGGCCTTCTGGGCATCCAGCACGGCCTGGTACAGCTGCTCGGCCTGGGCCTTGCTCGCGGCGCGGTCGGAGGCGACCGACTGCTGGGTCTTCAGCTGTTTCAGCTCGCGCTCCAGGCGGTCCTTCTGGTCGCGCAGGGCAGCACGGTCGGCCAGGGCCTGCAGGGCTGGCGGTTCGATGTTGGACAGGTCGATATCCAGACCGGGCACCTGGAAGTGCTCGCCCTTGAAGCGGTCGAGAATGGCTTCCAGGGATTTCACCCAGGCGTCTTCTTCATCCAGCTGAATGCCTTTCTCGCCCAGGGGCAGGCTGAACAGCTGGCCGTTGAACAGGCGCATCAGGCGGTCGACGTCGGCCTGGGAGAACTCCTCGCGCAGGCGCGAGTAGCTGTTGTTGTCGGCGTGGTCGAGCTGCTGCTTCACCGACTTCAGGCGTTTCTCCAGGTCGCGCAGGCGCTCTTCCAGGTCTTCCGAGGAGAACTGGCGGGATTGCGCCAGGGCGCCGGCCAGTTCGTCGTGGGCGTCCTTGGCGGCCAGCAACTGCTGCTCCAGCACCTTGATGTCGTTGACTAGGGCGAAGCGGTTCTTCAGCACCGCCAGCTCGCCCAGCCAGCGCTGGATCTCGCTGATCTCGCGCTCCAGGCGCATCAGCTCCTGGGTGCCGCCGCGTTGCTCGTGCTGCAGGCCGTCTTGCTCGTTGCGGTAGTGCTCGGCCTGGATCACCAGTTCCTCGCGGCGAGCGCCGGAGTAGTCGTGCCAGGTGCCCAGCAGGTTATCCAGCAGGGGCGAAAGGCGGTGCAACTTGCCGCGCAGGGTCTCGCGCTGGGTCACGCCGTTGGCCAGCGCCTCCACCAGCGGGCCGGCGGCCACCAGGGCCTGGTAGTCCTGCTCCATGCGGCGCACGTCGCGGAAGGCTTCCTCGGTGGCGGCGATGTAGTCGACGCTGCCCGAGCGCAGGCTGTGCTCGAAGGCATCGAGGAACAGCTGCTTGAGCTTGGCCGCGGTGATCTCGCGCATGTGCAGCAGGTTGATGAACAGCGAACGGAAGGTCTTCAGGCTCTGCTCGCTGGTGGAGCGCAGCGGGATCAGCGTCAGGTCCAGCGGAATGGACGTGTGACCGCCCACCAGCAGGCGGCGCAGTTCGTCCGGCTTCAGCTCGTAGGCCTTGATGCCCTCGCGCTCGAGGTTATTGAACAGCTCGCGCTGACGCAGGCAGGTGCCGTTCTTCTGGTAGTGATCCAGGTCCAGGCTGCCCTGGTAGGCGAAGAACTGGTGACCGAAACCGCCGCCCGGGCCGCGACCGGCAACGCCGATCACATGGGGGCCGTGGGGCAGGGAGACTTCGACCAGGATGTAGCTGGTGTCGGTGGCGAAGTAGAACTTGCGCGACTGCTCCAGGCTGTACTTGCCGAAGCTCATGTCCGACATGCGCGCCAAGATGGGGAACTGCAGCGCGTTGATCGACGCGGATTTACCCAGGTTGTTGGCGCCGTAGACCGACAGCGGGGTTTCCAGCGGGAACAGGCCGAGGCTGTAACCGGCGGTGTTCAGCAGGGCGAAGCGGCGGATGCCATAGCGTTCCTGGCTCATGCGTCCATCTCCTGCGCGGCGCGCTCTTCGGCCATGGCACGGGCCAGGGCATCTTCATCGGATTCAACGGCGGCCGGCTCATCGACCTCCAGCGAGACGATCGGCTCTTCGCCCTCGTCGTCCATCAGCACCGGGGCCTGCAGGGCCAGGTCGCTGCTGTGCAGGTTGGCGGCCAGGTCGCGGTCGTGCTGCACGGCCAGGCATACATCGAGGAAGCGGTGCATGGGCGGCAGGAAGCGGTAGATACCGTTGCTGTCCTCAGCGAAGCCGAGCTGGGTGAGGCGGCGGATGACCTTCTCCTCCAGCTCTTCATGGGTGGTCACCTCGGCCTGCAAGAACAGGTCGCGGTACTTCTCCAGCAGTGCCGGCAGCTCGTCACGGCCGATGCTGCCGCCGTCGAGCACGGAAAGCGGGTCACGGCCCTGGTCGGCCAGGTGTTCCACCAGGATGAAGGTGAACAGCGCCAGGCGCTGGGCGGTCTTGTTCACCTGGGCGCCCATCTGCTCGGGCACGAAGTAATAGAAGCCACGCGGATCACACACCAGCTCGAAGCCGAGGGCCTTGAACAGCGCGCGGTACTGGTCCTGCATGGTGGACAGCTGGGCGTAGCATTCCGGCTCGCTGCGCGAGAGGTGATAGCCCTTGAACAGCTCGCGGAAGATGGCCGAGAGCTGAGTCATTTCGGTGAGATTAAGATGCATGTTTTTCGCTCTTGATGAGGGCGAAGGAGCTCAGGCTGACCTGATGCTCCGCGGTGAGGTAGTCGCGGCGTTCCAGGCGGTCGCGCTGGAAGCGGCTTTCGCGGGAGAGGCGGGAGAACCAGTAGAGCAGCTCGTCGGTGGCGCCTTCCGGTTCCTGCTCCAGCAGCCAGGCCATGAGGTCCGGCAGCGGCAGGGCCTGCTCGCAACGGTCGATCATTTCCCGGGCGGTACGCGGTGCACGCGGCGCTTCGCCACGACGGCCGCCGGAGGCCTTGGGGAAGTGCGCCGGCTTCGGCTCGAAGCGCGCCAGGGCGTAGACATAGGCCTCCACCTGCGAGGCGCTGCCGAGGAAGGTGCTCTGCGGCCGGGTGAACAACGGCAGCGCCGCCTGGGGCACGGCATCCAGGCCCTTCTTGCGGATCACCGACAGCGCCAGGGCGGCACCACGGGTCACGGCATTGTGCCGGCGGGCTTCTTCGCGCAGTGGCAGCAGCAGCTCGCGGGCCTTGCGCAGGGTCAGCTGGGCGGTGGTCTGCATTTCCAGGATGCGCGCGTGGGTGCGCAGCAGCAGGTCGTCGTCCACCAGTTGGCCGAGGCGTTGCTGTTCGCCGAGCAGCTTGAGCAGCACCTGCTCGACGCGGCGCACGCCCTGCTCGAAGGCGCCATCGGCGGCCACCAGCTGGATCATCGGCTCGACGTACTCGTCCCAGGTCGCCAGGACCTCGGCATAGCGCTGGCGCAGGGGAATCTGCCGGTCGCTGGTCTTGGCCCGTTCGGCCACGGCCACCAGGGCCTGTTCATCGTTGTCGAGCTTCTTCAATACATCGCGCACGCGCATGTCGAGCAGGCGCAGCTGGCGCGCCAGGTCGTTGCCGTCGCGGATCTCGAAGGCTTCCTGGATGTAGCCGGCCAGGCGCTCCAGGTGGCGCAGATAGGCTTCGATCTCCAGGCACAGGCCGAGGCGGTGCTCACGGCGCAGGTAGGCGAGGAAGTCGTGGATCTGGGCGTTCAGCTCGAAGCGGTTGGGGCTCTTGGCCACCGGCACCAGGATGTCCAGACGGATCCACTGGTCGAGCAGCGCGGTAACGTCCGTGGGCGTGCCCTGGGGCAACTGGGCCCCGAGCTGCAAGCGCAGCTCGGCCAGGCTCAAGGTGCCGGCATCGAAGCGCTCGCACAGCGGCTCCAGCAGCGCCCAGTGTTCGGCGAGGGCGCGCAAAACGCGTTTGGGTTCGATCATCGGGGGAGACGGTCCCTGCCTAAGGAAAAAGACGCGATTGTACTGCATGACCGCCGGCTCGACTCAGCCCGAGCTGATCAAAGGACGGCTGGTTCGCACGTCGGCGGACGGGAGGGATGGAGCGCATGGAAAACGGCCAGGCAACGCCAGGGTTTGCGCCGCCGCGGCAGGCTCAGCTCTGGCGGAACAGCCCGATCAGGTGGTCGGCGATGGCGGCCTTGATGGCGTTGACGTTGAGCTGCGAGGTATGGCCCAGGCGCTCGGTATTGATGCGGTGCAGGTGCAGCGAAGGCATGCGTGCCTCGTATTCGCGCAGGTCGCCCTTCACCAGCACCGGCAGGAAGTGGTCGTTCTTCGCCTGGTAGCGCTGGATCAGCAGCTTCAGGCCTTCCTGGAACGGCAGCTCGCGTGAAGCGGCCAGGCGGTGCTCACCGGGGATCTTCAGGTACAGGCCGGAATAACCCATGGTCTCGCCGGGCAGGATGTGGATGCCGGTGGGCTCCACCGCCTCGGGCGGGATTTCATTGAAGGTGTCGTGCCAGGCCTGCTCGTCGGGGAGGATGGTGATGCTGCCGTGCTCTTCCTCCGGCACCACGAAGCTGTAGTTGCTGTAGAGCTTCTCGACATAGCCGGAATAGACACACAGGCGGTTTTCGAAACGCAGCAGGAAATCGATCGCCTGCTGGCGGTCGGTAATGGCATCCAGGTCCCAGGCGAGGTCGCTCTGGTTCTGCAATTCGTCCCAGTGTGAATCGGAATCGGCTTTGGAGTTGGCGTTCATGGACTCGGTCAATACGGCATCTGATCTGTAACAAGGCAGAAAACATGCCAGGCAATTCAAGGGCTTGGAATGGGGCTGGAGCGTGCTCCAGCTCACATTCGACATTCTAGAGCGGTCGCAATCTGACGAGGATGGTCACTTGTCGGACGGATGCAGGAAATTCTGGAGGCAGGTGCGCACGAGGTGGACTCATGCGCACCTGTGAGGGGGGAGCCTTGACCGCTTAGGGGATTAAGGTCACTGCCACGGTGGAACCATTGGAATAGGTGTTGTTGAAGGATTCGAAGGTGGTGCAGAAGGCGTTCTGCTCAAGAATAGGTTGAAAGCCCGGGCCGCTCTGACGAACTGCTACATAGTCGAAATAAGTGACCCCATTGCGAACGAAGCTAGAGGCTCTAGTGAGGGGGAAGTAGTAATCCCCCAACTTCACTCCCGACACTTCATCTGCGGTTCTTAGCATTAGATTGCACATCAGATCTGCTTCAGGGATGGGGACAAATGACGAGATTTTGATCATTCGAGCCAAGGTCAGTCCCTGAATACCGGTTTGGCCGGCCAGGCTTCCCGTTGACGGGGCCTCACTGGAGTAACCAATAAACGTTGCATTGAGCGCACTCATATCAGCGGGGGCACCGTCGTAGGGGCTGTAGTTGACGACGTCATAAGTAATCAGCTTTCCAATCGTGATAGTGCCGCTCATCGGTGCCGAAGGGGAGGCGGCCGGATAACTCTGCTTTGCCATTTGAGCTATCTGACGCTCAATCAGGGACTGGCTTTGGGGGGAAGCCGCGAAGGCGATAGGTGGCAAGGTTATGAGCAGAGATAGCAGGATTCTTTGAATAGACATTGCAACGACTCCTTGTTTTATGGAGCCGGCAGTGGACCAGTTGCCCCGCTTCACGCCCAGCTATCCAAAGGCTGGCGGACAGGAGGCCGCGCCTGCTCGGCGTGTCGACCAACCTGAAGCTAGGGGCGGCGTACGAGGTGTGGATTTGGGTAACAACCGCATCGGCGAGCCGAGAGCGAACTTCAAAAATCCCACCTTTTTCCCGCCTATGGGTCGGGCCCTTATGGCGGACGCTTCCCTATAGTGGCATCACGTAATCGAGCCGCCAGTGCTCGGCCATAATTATAAGAAGTAGAGGGAACTCGCCATGCGCCTGACCCGCAGTCCCGCCAAACGCCTTTTCCTCGTGCTCGCTACCAGCCTGCTGGCCGCCTCGGCCCAGGCTCGCATGGAGGCGCTCGATGACGCGGAGCTTTCCAACGTCACCGGGCAGGCCTTCATCAATCTGACCACCGACGCCAATGCCGGGATCAACTACACCCGCATCAACCTGGGCGTCGATCTCGATACCCAGCTGAACATGAAGAAACTGCAGCTGGGGCAGTACAACGACAGCGTCACCCGGCCCGGTGAGGTCGCCGGTTCGTCGGACATCCTGATCAACAACTTCGCTCTCGGTACCGTCAATGCCGACAACTCGATCAACCCGTTCCGCATCTCCAATCCCTTCCTCGAACTGGCCTACTCCGGCAACAAGGTGGTGGGTGTGCGCATCGGTTTCGGCGAGGCCAAGGGCGTGTTATCCGGAGATATCCAGAGTCTGACCGGGAACATTCCCGTGCATATCAAGGGGACAGGGCAGGCAATCTACGATAAGTCGAACTTCATACAGCAAAGTGCGCTGTTTCTTGCGGGGGTCTATACGTCCAGCGTCGTAGAGGCGGATGCCAACCTGGTGACTTCGGGGGGGAGCCTCGATCCGGTACGAGGAACGATGGCGGGGATCAAGAACGGTGACGGTCTCAACTGTACATCTGGCTGCGCGGGGGGGTGGACTGACGCATTGCTTGGGGCTTTTGCTTCGAATAACTGCAGCATTCTCGGTATCCAGACTTGCTTCAATCTGTCTCAGTTCCAGTCGCTGCCGGTGGGTAACACAAGCAACATGACCAATATGGAGGGAGCGGCCAAGGGCTTCTTCATCTCCCTGCAGACCCAGGACGTAGCCTGGCGTGATATGGACAGCAACGCCTTCATGACCGCTCTCAAGGGCGCCTTCATGAACATGCCCAAGTACCGGGACGCCAACGGCAACCTGGTTTCTCCGATCAATATCGACTTCAACCAGGCCTTCAACGGTATTCCCCGGCAGGACACCTGCCTGGGCTCCGCCACCAAGGGGTGCTGAGCATGAGCCGGGTTTCGATCGCAGTCCTGCTGGCCCTGGCGGCTTCGGTTGCCCAGGCCGAGCTCAGGGCGCTGGATGACGAGGAGCTGTCCAGCGTCGACGGCGCCGGCATCGGCTTCGTGCTGGACAAGGTGCTGCTGGATGCCAGCAACGCCACCATCACCCTCAACGACATCAATAACGGCAGCGGGCAGAACGTGCCCATCGCGGTGAAGGAGTTCTACCTCGGCGCCATCGGCAGCAACAACGGCGCCAACCTCAATGCCGTGACCATTGGCCGGCTGGACCACCCCTTCGCCCTCAACCTGGCCCGCGGCGAGACCCTGCGCACCCTCAACGATGCCGGCCAGTGGGTGCAAACCACCCCCAACGGTGTCTCGGTGCTGGAGTTCATGTTCCCCGAGCGCCTTACCACGGGGGGCTCGGCCTGCATCAGCGGTTACTCCACTGGCGGCAACACCTGCTCCAGCCGCGCCACGGAGAAGGTCGACCTGGGCATCCGCTTCGACTTCCAGGTCGCCGCCGGCCGCACCGACGTGCTCAACCTGGATATCTCCGAGCTGGCCATGGACGGGTCCTACCTGCGTCTCTGGGGCGACAAGGCCAAGAGCCAGATGGTCGGCGAGATGCGCATCAACCTGTTCGCCAAGAGCATCCAGCTGATGTCCTGCGCGGCAGGTAGCGCCAGCTGCACCACCGCCGAGCAGCAACGTGACCGCACTATCTTCATGAGTGGTGCCTACGCCACCGTCGCTCTGGGTTACGGCAAGAGCCAGCCACTGCTGTTCGATGTCAGCAGCAACGGCCAGTTCGTGCTGGAGCTGCAGAACCCCACGGCTTCGGGCACCACGGCCGCCCAGAAGCAGGCGCTGGCGGACGACTTCTACGCCAACGCGCCGCGCACCAGCATCATCTTCAACAACCTCAAGGTGGGCACCGGCAACTTCAGCACTGGTGGCTACAACTTCGGCTACAACGAGATCGGCGGCCTCAGCATCAACTACCTGAAGGTGACCAGCCATGACCTCTAGACTCCTCCCACTGGTCCTGCTGCTTGCCGCCGGTTGCGCGCAGGCCGAGCTCAAGCCCATGGCGGATGCCGACCTCAGCGCCACGAGCGGGCAGGGTGGGGTCTACCTTTCCGGCGAGTTCAGTATCAACAAGGGCGGCGGCGTGCTCTGGAGCACCCCGGCCACCAACAACGCCGCGCAATGGACCATCGGCGAGCGCAGTTGCGCCACGGCGGGCTCCAGCACCCCGGAAAGTTGCGGCATGCGCATCGCCATCCGCACCGAGGCAGCGGGCGGCTGGTACGTGCTCGACAATCTCAAGGGCGTGTTCAGCTTCGAAGGCCTGACCCTGCGCACCCGGCTGATCAACGACAGTGCCGCCGGCTTCAACCAGGACGTGATCGAGCTGGGCCTGCCCAACAACGTGCGCTTCAAGGACGGCAGCTTCGCCTTCGCCGTCGCCAACCAGGGCGGCTGGCGCAACAAGGTGGGCACCACCGCCAATGGCGGCGACTCCACCTTCCAGCAGACCAACATCTTCTCGGCGAAGATCGACGGCGACATCCGCATGCAGGGCAGCGTGCTGGTCTTCCCCAAATAACAAGGAGCAGGGCGATGCGTGCAGTTGCGTTGTTCGCGGTACTCCTCAGCCCCCTGGCCCAGGCCATGCAGGCGCTGGATGACACGGCGCTGTCCGACGTCACCGGGCAGGACGGCATCAGCCTGGAAACCACCAGCGCCGGCTGGTCGGCCAGCAACATCAGCTACAGCGAGGACGGCCAGAGCCTCAACCTGCGTGGCGTCAGCAACCAGCCGCGCAGTGGCTCCAGCATCACTTCCACTACCAAGGTGGACGTGGTCAACCAGCGCCTGCAGATCGAGCACGCCAGCAGCGCCCAGGCGCTCAGCGTCACCAATATCGAAATGGGCGGCAGCACCAAGAGCTTCGGTTCCCTACGCGCCTTCTACACCCTGGGTGCGACGCTGAAGATCAAGGGCGGCGGCGCCAGCGGCGTCACCGGCATCTCGGTGGACGACAGCCGGCTCTCGCTTTCCGATGTCACCTTCTATTACCGCGACAACGGCTTCGACCTGATCGTCAAAGGCATGAGCCTCGACGCCTACCTGAACAACGCCTACATCGACATCGTCAGCGGCGGAGATGGCCAGGCAGTACGCCTCGACCTGGGCAACTCGCGCTTCGTCGCCGCCATCAATGGCATCGGCCTGGACCTGGCCCATGGCGACCCCACTGCATTGCCGGTGACACCCGATGCACCGGACCTGCGCGACCCCAATGCCAGCAAGAGCTTCGGCAAGCTCAACATGGACCTGCGCCTGGGCGGCAGCGTCAGCATCTCCAGCGGCGGTGCCAGTGGCTCGGGCCTGCGCATCCGGCCCGACGTGAACATCGTCAACAGCCTGTTCCAGTACCAGGACGAAGGCATCCTGCGTGCCGAGAATTTCTCCGGCACTCTGCGCAGCCTCTCCGGCCTGACCCTCGACCTGATGCAGGACGCCAACGGCAGCTTCGTCCAGGTCGCCTTCGCCGATCTCAAGCTCAACGCCACCCTGGGCGGCCTGATCATCGGCAACCCCACCAACCAGAAGCTCGGCAGCCTGGGCATCGACCTCAACTTCGTCGACGACGGTGCGAAGAAGAACATCTTCAAGCTGCGCCCAGGTGGCGACCCCAACTCGGGCCTCAAGGGCATCACCGCCGATGTCAGTTGGAACATGGCCAACAGCTCGGTCTCGCTCACCGATAACGGCAACAGCATGTGGTTCAGCGGGCTGCGCACCAACGGCACTGGGCAGGTCACCCTGGACATCACCAAGAGCTGCGCGGCCGGCGCCTCCACCTCGTGCTACGCCGGCACCCAGAGCGACATGAGCAAGGGCAGCTACAGCGGCCACTTCGATGGCCTGCGCCTGGGCCTGAACAACGTCAAGGGCAGCTACAGCTTCGATGGCCTGCGCGTGGGCAGCGCCAACGCGCCGCTGCAGGGCGGCACCGAGTTGCTGGTGCTGATGGAGATCTTCCCCGCCTACGACTTCACCCTCAACGGCCAACTCACCCTGCAGCCGGGCGGCAGCAGCGGCTCGGGCATCAGCTACAACGCCGACTTCTTCATCACCGACGCCCGCGCCGCCATCACCGTGGACGAGACCGGCAAGGGCCTGTGGCTCTCCGGCACCCGCTACGACATGCACTTCCGCGACGGCTCGGTGGACGTCAGCAACAACGGCGTCGAACTGCGCAAGGGCACCTACTGGTCCAACCTCGATGTCGCCGACCTGCGCTGGGGTGACCGCGCCACCGGCACCAGCCTCGGCCGGCTGGTGCTCAAGCGCTACGAACAGGGCTCCACCCTGGCGCTCAGCTCCGGCGGTGCCGGTGCCCTCTGCGTGGGCGGCAGCGGCTCCACTTCCAGCGCCTGTTCCGCCAGCGGCGGCCGCTGGGAAGACCGTGGCAACGAGGGCGTCTCGGTCAAGCTGAAGAACGTCTACGTGCGCGATACCGCCATCGACAGCACGGTCAATGGCGTGGCCACCGACGAGAAGCGCAACCAGGTGATCATCGAGACCGACCGCGTCAACGGCGTGAACGGCACCGGCAGCCAGCTGGTTGTGGATAACTTCTACACCTCCGACGGCAACCCCAAGGACCCCAACGCCAACACCTACGGCCTCAACGCCGACCTCAACCTCGACGTCGCGCCGACCAAGGTCTGCACCAAGAACGGCAGCACCTGCACCGCCGTTACCCCCGACCCGCTGGGCTTCGCGGTCAACGGTCGCATCCACTTCAAGGAAGTGAACATCGACCGCATCCAGCACGTGCACCCCACCGGCGGCGCCGTCACCTCCATGTACGGGGTGAAGCTGCAGAACGCCGATATCCGCGCCAACCTCACCGCCACGCCGATCAACTGAGCCGCCCGCCCGGCGGCGCCTTCCGCGCGCCGCCCGTGCCTTCCCGCCTCGCGCGTTTCGCGCCACAATTCGTCATCCGTCGTCGCGGCCACAAGCTGCGGCGTCTTTAGCCAGCGCCCCGGCCGCATCCACGGTGGGGACATGAGGAGTGACCACAATGAACAATAACGATCGCGTCATCATTTTCGACACCACCCTGCGGGACGGCGAGCAAAGTCCCGGCGCCTCCATGACCCGGGAAGAGAAACTGCGCATCGCCAAGGCCCTGGAGCGGCTGCGCGTCGACGTGATCGAGGCAGGCTTCGCCATCGCCAGCCCGGGGGACTTCGAAGCGGTCAAGGCCATCGCCGACAGCATCAAGGACAGCACCGTGTGCAGCCTGGCCCGTGCAGTCGAGGCCGACATCGAGCGCGCCGCCGAAGCCCTCAAGGGCGCCAACTCCGGGCGTATCCACACCTTCATCGCCACCAGCCCCATCCACATGCAGTACAAGCTGCGCATGCAGCCGGACCAGGTGGTGGAGCAGGCCGTGCGCGCGGTGCGCCACGCGCGCAACCTGTGCGCGGATGTCGAGTTCTCCTGCGAGGACGCCGGGCGTTCGGAAATCGATTTCCTCTGCCGCATCATCGAGGCGGCCATCGACGCCGGCGCGCGCACCATCAACATCCCCGACACCGTCGGCTACGCCATCCCGCACCAGTACGCCGAGACCATCCGCCAGCTGCTGCAGCGCATCCCCAACGCCGACAAGGCGGTGTTCTCCGTGCATTGCCACAACGACCTGGGTCTGGCCGTGGCCAACTCCCTGGCGGCGGTAGCGGTGGGTGCACGCCAGGTGGAATGCACCATCAACGGCCTGGGCGAGCGCGCCGGCAACGCCGCGCTGGAAGAGATCGTCATGGCGATCAAGACCCGCGCCGACATCCTCGGCGTGCACACCAGCATCGACACGCCGCACATCCTCGCCACCTCGCGCATGGTCTCCGGCATCACCGGCTTCCCGGTGCAGCCGAACAAGGCCATCGTCGGCGCCAACGCCTTCGCTCACGAATCGGGCATCCACCAGGACGGCGTACTCAAGCACCGCGAAACCTACGAGATCATGTCCGCGCAGTCCGTCGGCTGGCACACCAACAAGCTGTCCCTCGGCAAGCTCTCCGGGCGCAACGCGTTCCGTACCCGCCTGGAGGAGCTGGGCATCCAGCTGCCCGGCGAGGCCGAACTCAACGCCGCCTTCGCCCGCTTCAAGGTGCTGGCTGACAAGAAGCACGAAATCTTCGACGAAGACCTTCAAGCCATCGTCTCCGACAGCCTCGGCGAGGAAGCGCCGGAGCACTTCCGCCTGGCCCACCTGGAAGTCGTCTCGCGCACCGGCGAGGTGCCCCACGCGCGGCTGGTACTGAGCATCGGCGGTGTCGAGCGTGAGGCCAGCGCCGACGGCTCCGGCCCGGTGGACGCCACCTTCAAGGCCATCGAAAGCCTCGCTGCTTCGGCCGCCAACCTGCAGCTGTATTCGGTCAACGCCATCACCCAGGGCACCGACTCCCAGGGCGAGGTGACGGTGCGTCTGGAAAAAGCCGGACGAATCGTCAACGGCAACGGTGCGGATACCGATATAGTTGTCGCTTCCGCCAAGGCCTATCTCAACGCGCTGAACCTCATGCAGGCCGGCGTACGCAAAGCCCATCCACAGGTAGCTGACGTTTGATCCAAGAGCTCCGTCGCCGCGCTTATCTCGATGCCATGCAGGTCGCCACCTGGCTGCCGCGCACGGTATTGCCCTTCGCTGCGCCTTCGCGCCCCGAGCTGCTGGTGCAGCCCGAGGCCGCGCCGAAACCTGAACCGACGCGGGTGCACACTCCCGCCGCTGCCACGACCCAGGCCAATCCGGCCGCAGCCGAGGCACCGGTGCAGGCACCCACGAGACCGAAGATCGAGGTACCGCGCCCCGGCACCACGCCGCGCGTAGCGGTTAATCCCGAGCCGACGGCGGAGCCCGCCAATGAAGCGACCCCGGAGCCGGTGAAAACCGCTCCGGTGGCGCCACCGCGTTTCTCCCTGCAATTGCTGCGTGCCGGCAGTTGCCTGTTACTGGTCGAACTGCCCACCGGCGAAGGCTTCCAGAGCCGCGACCCGGCCTACCTGCTGCTCAAGGACCTGCTGCGTGCCGCCGGCCTGCCGGATGCGCCACAGATGATCGGTGAGCCGGTGCGCTGGCCGCTGCTGGTGCGCGGCAACATGGACCAGGGGCCAGACGCTGCACGTGATTTCCTCCAGGGCTTCGTCGCTGCACGCATGGAAGAAGGTGCCGGTTGCAGTTGCCTGTGGCTGGTGGGGTTGCCGGCGATCCGCTTTGCCGGGGAAGCCGACGCTGATGCCTACTGCCGCGAACTCCAGGTCGAAGGCCTGGGCGCTGCCTGGGCCGTGCCCGGCCTGGAGCTGCTGATGGATGAGCCCCAACGCAAGGCCGAGCTGTGGCAAGCCATGCGCCGGGTGACGCGACGCTGGAAGTCCGCTGAATGACCGATGCCGTTTCCTTCCGCCGGATGACCGAGGCGGATCTCGATGCAGTGCTCAAGATCGAATACGCCGCCTTCAGCCATCCCTGGACGCGCGGCATCTTTGCCGACGGCCTGAAGTCCTACGACTGCTGGATCATGTTCGAAGGCACCCAGCAGGTTGGCCACGGGGTGATCAACGTGATCATCGATGAGGCGCACCTGCTCAACATCACCGTAAAGCCGGAAAGCCAGGGGCGAGGGCTGGGCTTGCGCCTGCTGGAGCACCTGATGCAGCGCGCGCTGGAACTCAAGGCCGGCGAATGCTTCCTCGAAGTGCGTGCCAGCAACGAGTCGGCCTACCGGCTCTACGAGCGCTATGGCTTCAACGAGATCGGCCGGCGCCGGGGCTACTACCCGGCGGTGGGTGGCCGCGAGGATGCCCTGGTGATGGCCTGCACCCTGCTGGACTGAAAAATGCCTGCGCTCGACGACGTCCCTAGAAGCTAGCGGGCACGCCGGGCGTAGCGGGGCTGCTCTTCCTCGTGCAGCTCCTCTTCCTCGTCACCGGTGACGCTGAGGTCGAAATCCCGTGACAACGTGCCGCTAGGCTTAGCCAGCGGCTCATCGGTCTCATCCTCCAGCAGCTCTTCCGGCGACAAGTCGAAATCCTTCGGCGGGTGCGGTGTGCCGCCCCGGGTCAGGCCGGCCTCACGCAACTGACGCGGCGGGAACTCCTCCACCGGGCCGCTGCCGGCAGGCGCTTCGGTCAGCGACTTCTCCGGGGCCTTGGGATCGTGCTCCTCGTCCGTTGCGGGGTTATTGCGGGTCGGGTCTGGCTGGCTCATGGCGTGGCCTCCACGCTGTGGCTATGGAGGGTGGACGGCCGCCACGCGGAAAGATTCCCCCCATTTGCCCCGATCCGTCGGCCAGTCTGGCATTTACGGCCATTTTCCGACTTCTGGTACCGGCGTACCCTTTTGCCACCATCAGGCGAGGAGGTCGCCATGCAGCAAACGGACGTGATCGTGGTCGGGGCGGGTATCTCGGGGCTGACCGCCGCCTGGCGCCTCGCCTGTGCCGGCAAGCGCGTGCAGGTGCTGGAGGCCAACGAGCGGGTCGGCGGGCGCACCCTCAACCATGGGTTATCCACAGGCGATGTGGTGGAGCTGGGTGGCCAGTGGGTGGGCCCGACCCAGGACCGCATCCTCGGGCTGCTGGGCGAGCTGAATCTCTCCACCTTCCCGCTGTGGAACCAGGGCGACAACCTGACCTTCTTCGGCGGCCGGCTGAAGCCCTATCGCGGCACCATCCCGCGCTTCTCGCCGCTGGTGCTGCTGGATGTACTGCAGGCGCAGATGCGCTTCGAGCGCCTGTCACGGCAGATCCCCCTGGATGACCCGGCCCGCCACCCGCGTGCGGAAGAATGGGACTCGATGACCTTCGCCGAGTGGATCCGCCGCACCCTGAAGACCGCCCAGGGGCGCAAGGTGTTCGAGCTGATGAGCGGCGCCGTGTTCGCCGCCAGCCCCCACGACCTGTCCTTCCTTCATGTGCTGTTCTACGTACAGGCCGGCAGTGGTTTCGACTGCATCCTCGGCGTCGAGAACGGCGCCCAGCAGGACCGTATCCAGGGCGGCTCGCAACGTATCTGCCTGGAACTGGCCGCGCGTCTGGGCGATGCGGTGCGCCTCGGTCAGCCGGTGCGGGCGCTGCGCCAGGATGGGGAAGGCGTCGAGCTGCTCACCGACAGCGGGCGCTACCAGGCCGGGCGGGTGATCCTCGCCGTGCCGCCGACCCAGCTGTTGAGAATCACCCAGGCGCCGTTGCTGCCCGGCTGGCGAGACCAGATGCTGCAACGCCAGCCCCAGGGCGCCTCGATCAAATGCATGGCGCATTACCAGCGGCCTTTCTGGCGCGAGCGCGGGCTCTCCGGCCAGGCCACCAGCGAAGTGGGGCCGGTACGGCTGACCTTCGACAACAGCCTGCCCGGCTCCCCTGGCGGCGTGCTGTTGGGCTTCATCGAGGGTGACGAGGCGCGGCACTGGTCCATGCGCAGCGAGGACGAGCGTCGCGCCGTGGTGCTCGAGTGCTTCGCTCGCTACTTCGGCCAGGAGGCATTGGCGCCCCTGGAGTATGTGGACAAGTGCTGGGCCGATGAGCCTTTTGCCCGGGGCTGCTACGCCGCCTGTTTCCCGCCGGGGCTATGGACCACGGGGGCGGCACGCCTGCGCGAGCCCCATGGGCGCTTGCACTTCGCCGGTACCGAAACCGCCACGCGCTGGATGGGCTATTTCGACGGCGCCGTGGAGGCGGCCGAGCGTGCGGTAGCGGAAGTGCTGGCGGCGGGCTGAGCCGCTGTGACGGCGCGCGGCGGGCGCTTGTCAAAGCCTGGCACCCTCCGTAAGGTGCGCCGGCCATAAGAATGAGGAGAAGACCGATGAGCGACCTGCAGCAGCTGTTCGACAACAACGCCCGCTGGGCCGAGAACATCAAGGAACGTGACCCTCAGTTCTTCGAGAAGCTGGCCAAGCAGCAGGTGCCCGAATACCTGTGGATCGGCTGCTCCGATGCCCGCGTGCCGGCCAACGAGATCGTCGGCATGCTGCCGGGCGACCTCTTCGTCCACCGCAACGTCGCCAACGTGGTGCTGCACACCGACCTCAACTGCCTGTCGGTGGTCCAGTACGCAGTGGACGTGCTCAAGGTGAAGCACATTCTCGTCACCGGCCACTATGGCTGTGGCGGCGTGCGCGCGGCCATGCAGGACGTGCAGTTCGGCCTGATCGACGGCTGGCTGCGCACCATCCGTGACCTCTACTACGACCAGCGCGAGCACCTGGCGCAGTTCACCAGCGAGGAAGAGCGCGTCGACCGCATGTGCGAGCTCAACGTCATGCAGCAGGTAGCCAACGTCAGCCACACCTCCATCGTCCAGAACGCCTGGCACCGTGGGCAGGAGCTGTCCGTGCACGGCTGCATCTACGGCATCAAGGACGGCCGTTGGAAGAACCTCAACGTCACCGTCAGCGGCATCGAGCAACTGCCGCCGCAATACCGCCTGCGCCCCTTGGGCCAGGGCTGACCGATGAGTGAAACACGCGCCCCGGCCCTGGCCTGGGCCGGCCTGTTGCTGGCCAGCGCCTGCTGGGCCGGCAACGCCCTGGTGGCGCGGGCCTTCCATGACGACATCCCGCCCATCGCCCTGACCTTCTGGCGCTGGAGCCTGGCCCTGGCCATTCTCCTGCCCTTCGTCGCCCGCCCCCTCTGGCAGCACCGCGCCGCCGTGCGTCGAGCCGGCTGGCGCCTGGTACTGGTGGCGGCGATGGGCATCAGCACCTACAGCGTGCTGCTGTACTGCGCCGCGCGCACCACGGTGGCGATCAACCTCACCCTGCTCAACACCTGCCTGCCGCTGGCCACCTTCATCGGTGCCGGCCTGTTGCTGGGTGAATGGCCGACGCGGCGTGCCTGGCTGGGCATGGCGGTGGCCATACTCGGGCTGCTGGTGCTGATCGGCCGCGGCAGCCTGGCCTCGCTGGCCAGCCTGAGCTTCAACCCGGGCGACCTGATCATGCTGCTGGCGGTGCTCGACTGGGCGCTCTACACCCTGCTGCAACGGCGCTGGGCGGCCTGGTTCCAGGGCATCCCGCCGCTGGCCTTCCTCGGTGCGCTGGCGCTCTGCGGCGTGCCGCTGCTGCTGCCCTTCTACCTGCTGGAACTGGCCAGTGGCGCCCACTTCGAACCCAGCCTGCGCAACCTCGTCGCCATCGGCTACACCGGCACCTTCGCCTCGCTGATCGCCTACCTGCTGTGGAACCACGGCATCGCCGTGCTCGGCGTGGCCAAGGCCTCGCTGACCAACTACCTGATGCCGGTGTTCACCGCGATCCTCGGCTTCCTCATCCTCGGTGAAGCGCTGCAGGGCTACCACTGGGTGGGCGGCGGCATGATCTTCGCCGGCCTGCTGCTGGGTACCCGCCAGCGGGCGAAGTAGGCCACTGGCGCCTTCGGCCTCGCCCGTAAAAAGCGCAAAATCTGCAAAACCGCCGTCGCTACAGTGCGTTCCAAGGAGACCGCATGAAGCCCGAGACCCTGAACCACCATGGCCAGCGCCTGGAACCCGTCCTGCACTGGCTGGCTCGCCACCCCGACGCCGACCCGGACCTGTACCGGCTGGCGGACCTGGCCTGCCTTTCGCCGTACCACTTCCATCGCGTCTACCGCGCCTTGATGGGGGAGACGGTGAACGCCACGGTGCAACGCATCCGCATGCACCGCGCGGCGGTGGCACTGGGCAACCCCGAGGCTTCCTTGCGTGATGTGGCGCAGCGCGCCGGCTACGAGTCGGACGCGGCGTTCAACCGGGCATTCGGCACCGCCTTCGGCATCCCGCCGGGGCGCTATCGCGCAGCCCGCTCCCGACCCTTCGACCCCAAGGAGCTCGGCATGTACCCCATCAAGATCGAAACCCTACCCGGCGTCACCCTGGCAGCCCTGGCCCATCGCGGCAGCTACCAGGAAATCGGCCCGCAGTTCGCCCGCGTCTTCATGCTCGCCGCCACCCGCGGCATCGCCCAGCCCGAGTCGGTCGGCTACGGCATCTACTTCGACGACCCCGCCCAGGTGCCCGAGCACGAGTTGCGCTCGATGGCTTGCGTCCCGGTGGCGCCCGATGCCGTGCTGGGCGACGAGCTGCTGCGCTTCGAAATCCCCGCTGGCCGCTGCGCCGTACTGACCTACACCGGCCCGTACAACGAGATGGAAAAGCCCTACAACTGGATGTTCTCGCAATGGCTGCCCGCCAGCGGCCACGAACCGTCGAACTTCCCCATGTTCGAGATGTACATGAACGACCCCCGCACCACCCCGCCCGCGCAGCTGCAGACCTGCATCTGCATGCCGCTGAAGTAGGGCAACGGGGTCCGGCGGGGCAGGGAAGCGCCTTCGCCGGATCCCAGATAGGTGCTGGGACCCCGTGCTGCGGCTCGACCCGTGCTCCGCTGGGCTCAGCGCCAGCCTGCGAATCAGGGCTTCAGGTAGCGCTCTTGATAAGCGGCGATGCGCTGGTCCAGCTCCTGCTCGGTGATCTTGCCTTCTGCATACTGCCGCAGCTCCCAGCCAAGCCGGCCCAAGGCTTCCATCCTGGATCCCTCGCCGGGACTCGAGAGCGTGCCTGAGAGCCATTCGCCACTGGGCGACGGCATGAAGAAATACATGCTGTAGCCATCCAGAGTCAGGTTGCTATCGCTTTCGGGGCGAGTGCCTGCCAGTTCTTCTCTCCAGATGTCACTCAGCGCCTGGGCCCTTGTTTCCGTCAACGGGCGGGCGATGCGTGTTGTCTTGATCTCTCGATAGTTCGTGGGTGTGGTTGCGCGTACCTGTTCATAGAGTCCTGGTGTCGAGATCAGCATTGCGCGGCGGGACGCATCCTTTTCGGCTTCGTATTTTTGAAGCCTCAAGGAGAAACGTATGTCCGTGCTTGGGATGAGCACGAATGCCTCCGTGACAGTCCCGTGCTTTGCGACTCCGGCAACGGATTCCAGGGAGAGGGCGGGGCTGAGGATGGTATTGAACAGCGTGCCTTCCTCAAACGCCTGTCGAAAGACATATCGCTTGGCTTGCTCAAGAGCCACTGATCGATCTGCTTGCTCGTTTGGATCAAGGTGGTCATTGCTGGACCAGGCAGGAAGGCAGCTCAGCAGAGCGGCCAGCAGGGCAATGGCACGGGTCATTCGCTTCATCCTTGAATGAGGGCTTGCAGGATCACCTTGTCCTGTCGCTTCCGCAATCTTGGTCATTCAGATTGGGCCAACCCATCACGCTGGCCGTTCCTGGCGAAACGGCCAGGAACCTGTAGCGTCGACTTCTTTCGCTCCAAGAACCGCCGTACCAGAACGACTCCGCCTGTCAGAAGGTCGCATCGAAGTTATTTCTCTCGCCCTGTATAGTTCGCGCGGCAGATTCAGCTGTTTTAATCGGGAAGCCGATTGTCGCATTGCCCCCTCGGTGCCCCCTCTATACAACAGCCAACCGTCCGTATCCGGCCGACAAAGCCTGCCTTGTCTTTGCTGCCGAACGGGCGACTTCTGCTTTCTGGTCCCGCGACCCGGTCACCGGAAACAACAGTCAGCCCTGCCGGGTTACCCCTCGGCGGGTGCCAGCCCTTTTACAAAAATAAGAGGTTCACATGTCCAGCAGCGAACATGAACTGCAACGCGGCCTGGGTGAGCGGCACATCCGCCTCATGGCCCTCGGCGCCTGCATCGGCGTCGGCCTGTTCCTTGGCTCCGCCAAGGCCATCCAGATGGCCGGCCCCGCCATCATGCTCTCCTACATCATCGGTGGCCTCGCCATCCTCGTGATCATGCGCGCCCTCGGCGAGATGGCCGTGCACAACCCCGTGGCCGGCTCCTTCAGCCGCTACGCCCAGGATTACCTCGGCCCGCTGGCCGGCTTCCTCACCGGCTGGAACTACTGGTTCCTCTGGCTGGTGACCTGCGTCGCCGAGATCACCGCCGTCGCCATCTACATGCAGATCTGGTTCCCCGACGTGGACCGCTGGATCTGGGCCCTGCTGGCCCTGGCGAGCATGGGCACCATCAACCTGATCACCGTGCGCGCCTTCGGCGAGTTCGAGTTCTGGTTCGCCCTGATCAAGATCGTCACCATCATCGCCATGGTCGTGGCCGGCGCCGGGATGATCGTCTTCGGCATCGGCAATGGCGGCATCGCCACCGGCATCAGCAACCTGTGGAACCATGGCGGCTTCATGCCCAACGGCATCCAGGGCGTGCTCATGTCGCTGCAGATGGTCATGTTCGCCTACCTCGGCGTGGAGATGATCGGCCTCACCGCCGGCGAAGCGCGCAACCCGCAGAAGACCATCCCCAACGCCATCAACTCGGTGTTCTGGCGCATCCTGCTGTTCTATGTCGGCGCGCTGTTCGTGATCATGTCCATCTACCCCTGGAACGAGATCGGCACCCAGGGCAGCCCCTTCGTCATGACCTTCGAACGCCTCGGCATCAAGACCGCCGCCGGCATCATCAACTTCGTTGTCATCACCGCGGCGCTGAGCTCCTGCAACGGCGGCATCTTCAGCACCGGTCGCATGCTCTACAGCCTCGCCCAGCACGGCCAGGCGCCCAAGCCCTTCGCCCGGACCTCGGGTAACGGCGTACCGCGCAACGCGCTGCTGCTGTCCATCGGCGCCCTGCTGCTCGGCGTGCTGCTGAACTACCTGGTGCCGGAGAAGGTGTTCGTCTGGGTCACCTCCATCGCCACCTTCGGCGCCATCTGGACCTGGGCCATGATCCTGCTCGCGCAGATGAAGTTCCGCCGCAGCCTGAGCCCGGCCGAACAGGGCAAGCTGCAGTTCAAGATGTGGCTGTTCCCCCTCAGCTCCTACCTCGCCCTGGCCTTCCTGGTGCTGGTGGTGGTGCTGATGGCCTTCTTCGAGGAAACCCGCATCGCCCTGTACATCGGCCCGGCGTTCCTCGTGCTGCTGACCGTGCTGTACAAGGTGCTCAACCTCAAGGCCAAGGTCGAAGCGGACAGTGCGGTAGGCAATCTGGCTTCCTGACCGCCGCGCTGATGCACCCAAACACCCCGACTGGTGCGGGGTGTTTTCATTTGGGCAGGCGCGAATGCCTTGGCGGTTCACCTCCCGCTCACGGCTTACAATGGGCACCTTATCCACAGTACGGATCACTTCGTGGGCAACGGACTCCACACCGCCAGCCGCGCACTGGCGATCAGCCTGCTCTTCATCATCGGCACCCTGCTCCAGGGCCTTTGGGCGCTCGCGCCCTTCGCCAGCAACCCGCCCTCGGACATGGGCCGCTACTCGCTCGCCGAGGAGCTGCTGGTGCATGCGTTGCTGCTTATCCCGCTCCTGCTGCTCGCCCGCTGGCTCGGCCAGCGCATCACTCACCGCCTGCTCAGGGTGGCCTTGGCCACCTTGCTGGCGATGCTTGCGTGGTACCTGGTGGACATCAGCATCTTCGACAACCGGGTGGCGAGCTGGAGCACCTACACGAGCCTGGAGATGGCGATCGAGGTGCTGGGGTATGCGGTGTTGCCGGTGATGGTGGCGGGGGCGGGGTTTGGGACGGCTCTAGCGCTATCGAGACTGGGAAAGTGAATTGCTAATGGTTCCCGGAGGGCTCGCTTTAGCCTTCCGGGAACATGAGGCCACTAGAGTTCAGTGGTGCATGGCTTCCCGTAGTTCCAGGTCACCTTGTTCCCGTCCTTGGCCACGAAGGTGAACACTCGTTCCGAGGCACCTTCATAAGCGTTTTCGAATGGAATCACGACCTTGTCTTTCGAGACTTTGGGCTTTACGAACTGCCTTGTGACCGGATCACCCCCCACGTACCTCGTCCACAGCATCTCGTCTTCGCCATAGAGATCTATGTAGTCGTATGAGCCATCGGCCTCGACACATTTGAAGAGGACGGAGTTGCCTTTCTTATAGGCGCTGTCCACGTATGACTTCATATCAAAGTCGTCCGCGTGAGCGGTGGTTACCAGGAGCGCGAGTGCCAGCGTAGTTTTCTTCAAGATGCTTCCTTTCAGGTGGTTGTCGCTTCGGGCAAGCATGACAGGCTGCTTTGTGCTCATGCCAGTGGATCTCTTTCAGGCACCCGACACGGCCCCGACGACGCTAAGATCGTGCCCCTTGCTTGGACGCTCTCTGTACAGGACGTACCCCATGATCGACCTGCTGTTCTGGCCACTGCTCGTCACCTTCTTGTTCGCGCCGCCCTGGTTGCTCTGGAGGCGTGCCGAGCGGCTGGGCTGGTTGAGCCGCTACGCGCTGGCCTTGCTCCCGGTGGGCGTTACCTGGCTGGGATGGCAATGGGGCATCTGGGCCTTTGAGCACTTCGACTGCCAAGGCAACACCAAGGGGCTGCGGCTGCACGACTGCCTGTCGAACGGGCAGGACATGACCGCCTGGGTTGGGCGAGCGCTGTTCCTGAGCGTACCGATGATGTTCATCGGCCTGCCGCTTTCAGGTTGGTTCCTGATCGACACGCTGACTCGCCACCTCGGCCATCTCACCAATCGCGAATGAATTCACCCCCACAAACCGGCACATCGCCTCTCGGGGCGTAGGGTGGATGGCGCTCTTTCCATCCACCAATGGCGTTCTGCGTATGCCTTGTAGGGTGGGCCGGGCGGCGTTCCGCTTCAGCCCACCAGAGGCAGACAGCGTGGGCTGAAGCCCACCCTACGGCCCCATGACGCACCCACCAAAAAACGGCACATCGCCTGCTCGTAGGATGCGGTGAACTCGGCGAACCGCATCGGTCCCGCTCGGTGTTGGCCGGTGGGCTGAAGCCCACCCGACGGCCCCGGCCAGCCCCGGGGCCGACCCAATTCCGGGCAAAAAAAACCGGCAATCAAAAGGGGAGGGATTGCCGGCGTGCGCATACGGAGGAGAGGGTTGGCTATGCGGCGAACTCGTCCTCGTTGAACGCCATCAGGGATGCTTTGCCTGCCATCACCTCGGCCAGCAGGCCGTCGGTCTCGGTCAGGGTTCGGGTCATGTAGAAGTCGGCGGACTTCAGCTTGGCGCCGTAGAAGGTCTTCTCCTCGCTGCCCGCGTCCAGCTTGGCCTGGGCCACCTGAGCCATGCGGGCCCACAGCCAGGCCAGCGCGGTCAGTGCGAACAGCCGCAGGTAGGGCGTGGCCGCAGCGCCGGCCTGTTCCGGGTCCTTCATGCCTTCGGTGGCCAGCCACATCGTCGCCTGCTGCAACTGGCGCAGCGCCTTGTCCACCTTGGCCACGTGGGCCGCCTCGGGGTTGGCCTTGAGCCACTCACCCACCAACTGGAAGAAGCCGCGCACCGCACGGCCGCCGCCCAGGGCCAGCTTGCGGCGCACCAGGTCCAGCGCCTGGATGCCATTGGTGCCTTCGTAGATGCGGGTGATGCGGCAATCCCGCACCAGCTGCTCGATGCCCCAGTCCTCGGTGAAGCCCGAGCCGCCCATCACCTGCAGGCCTTCGTTGGCGCAGGCGAAGCCCTCGTCGGTGAGGAAGGCCTTCACCACCGGCGTCAGCAGTTGCACCAAGTCGTCCGCCTGCTGGCGCACCTCCGCGTCCGGGTGGTCGTGGGCGATGTCCTGATGCAGGCCGGTGAAGTAGGCCAGCGCGCGGCTGCCCTCGATCATCACCTTCTGGCGCAGCAGCATGCGCCGCACGTCCGGGTGCACCAGGATCGGGTCCGCCGGCTTATCCTGCGCCTTCGGCCCGCTCAGCGAGCGGCTCTGCAGGCGCTCACGGGCGAAGCCCAGGCTGATCTGGTAGGCGTTCTCGGCAATGCCCAGGCCCTGCATGCCGACCATCAGGCGTGCCGAATTCATCATCGTGAACATGCAGCGCAGGCCCTTGTGGGGCTCGCCGATCAGCCAGCCCTTGGCACCCTCGAAATTCATCACGCAGGTGGCCGAGCCCTTGATGCCCATCTTGTGCTCCAGCCCGCCGCAGAAGGCCGGGTTGCGGCTGCCATCGGCGAGGAACTTGGGCACCAGGAACAGCGAAATCCCCTTCACCCCGGCCGGCGCATCGGGCAGGCGGGCCAGCACCAGGTGGACGATGTTCTCCACCAGATCGTGCTCACCGCCGGTGATCCAGATCTTCGTACCGCTCAGCGCGTAGCTGCCGTCCGCCTGGGGTTCGGCGCGGGTGCGGATCAGCCCCAGGTCCGTGCCGCACTGCGGCTCGGTCAGGCACATGGTGCCGGTCCACTCACCGCTGATCAGCTTCGGCAGATAGGTCTCCTGCTGCTCGCGGGTGCCGTGGGCGGTGAGGGCATTGATGGCGCCGTGGGTCAGGCCCGGGTACATGCCCAGCGACAGGTTCGCCGAGCACACCATCTCCTCCACCATCATGTTCAGCACATGAGGCAGGCCCTGGCCGCCGAACTCGGTGGGGCAGGCCAGCGCCGTCCAGCCACCTTCGGCGAACTGGCGGTAGCCCTCGCGGAACCCCTCGGGCGTCTTCACCGCGCGGGTCGCCGGGTCGTAATGACAGCCTTCCTTGTCGCCCGAGCTGTTCAGCGGGGCCAGCACGCCTTCAGCCAGGCGCGCCGCCTCTTCGAGGATCGCGCTGCCCAGGTCCCCGCCGAATTCCCCTTGGGACGGCAGCGCCTGCAGGTGCGTATAGGCATCGAGTACTTCATCGAACACAAAGCGCATGTCGCGGAGCGGCGCGCGGTAGGCCGGCATGGTGGAGTCCTCTAAAGCTGTACATTGAGTGAATTTGTATAGCTTTTCTACTGCTGCGTATAAGTTTGTACAAGGGGTTTGTACAACTTTTTCCCGCCGGGGGGATGACCGGCCAGTTCCGCTTTCAGCGCCCCGGCAAGCCGCCATGGCCCGCCAGGCCCCGCGCCCTGTAGGCTTCGCCCACCCGCAAGGAGGCCTCGATGAAACGCGCGTTAGGGATTACCTCACTCACCCTGGCACTCGCCGCCAGTGCTGCAGGCGCCGGCTACCTCTACCTCACCCAGGTGCCCCGCCTGGCCTACCCCCTCCAGCGCCTCGACGGCTGGGCCCTGAGCGATGGCGGCTCGTACGGGTTGGAGGTGGTGGATGCCGAGAGCCGTGTCGTCCTGCTGGGCATCCAGGCCACCGGCCTCGATGTGCCCGAGGAACGCCACCTCGCCTTTATCGGGCGGCCGCTGTTCGGCCTGCCCCTGACCGTTACCGCCGGCCTGGGCAGCACGCTAGAACGGCAGATCGATGCACTCGCCCACGAAATCGCCCGCAGCGGGCTGGATGAAGCTCGCTGGCGAAAGGCAGGGGACGCCCTCAACCCGCGCGAGCAGCCCTACGCCGTCGCGTGGTCACTGCATGAGCAGTTGGTGGCGCGTCGCGGGGGAGGGCGGGAGTGAAGGCGGGGGATCAGGAGAGGAACGCCCGGCGCCCCATGACGTGGGCACCGAGCGGGGGAAGGTGAAAGGCGGCGCTAGGCCTAGGAGGGCGGGGCGATCAGACCGTCGTGTTCGGGGCTGGTTTGTCCGTCTTGGAGACGCAACTCTCCGCTGATCAACCAGCACTGATACTGCGGAAAAACTCTGCTTAGTACTCCTATCTCATCAGCACCAAGGCGAGCACGCCCACGCTTTATGTTCTGCCAGCGAACATATCCCGTACTACCTGCTTCTGATAATTCGGTGATGCTGGCCATTTCCAAGAGTTGCATGGCGCGCTGCGTAATTCCTTCGCTCATACACTATTCCCAGACTTTTCCTACATTTATGCTTTTTCGGTTTAATGTATTATTTGCGTGTATTTGAGACGTGTATTAAGTACACGGCTCGTCCAAATATAGAGCCGATTATAGGAGCTTTATATGGAACAGTCTGGCGTAGTGGGGCTTAGCGCTGATGGAAAGCCTGAACGATTAAACGACGCGCGCTGTGCGCCGTTCTGCACTCAACTCGTCCTGGCGGAGATGTGCGGCCTCGAGGAGATCACCGAGGACGTGGTGCGCGGCTGGGTCGAAACCAGAACGATCCCCACCGTGAAGATCGGGCGTCGCCGGGTGATCAATCTCCATCGCATTCGCAGCGACCTGGATCAGGGCAAGACGGTCTTCAGCGCAGGGGACTACGCGAATGAATAGGACGACTGCCCATCAGCTGCTGTTGCTTCTGCGGAGGATTCGCTACTCGGATCCGGATCGGGCGTTCGCACAGTTCATGCGCTTTACCGGTTATGTGGATGCGTTGCAGGACACGGGCGCCTATGAAGCAGAGACGTTGCGGCGCCTCGATCAGCTCGGGCTTAACGCGTTTGCGCAGCGCCGTGGCCGGAATCTTGTGAGGGAGTGATGAAAGGAAATGTCCTGAATTTTCGCAGGCGCAGGGAGTTTCGCCTGCTCTGCCTGCTGGTGCCGTCGTCCACGGGATCACTGCATGCGGTGCCTGTCACGACGCTGAGGGCACGCGCACCCTGGGTCGATGTTCAAGGGCGCTGGGGACTGGCGTTACCTGCCGGCCTCTACCTGCGCGAAACCTTCGCTTGGAAGCCGCACGGGTGGCCGGGCAGGGAAGGGGGGCCAGCAGTTGGGAGTGAGATGAGCCGACGCTTCTCTTCATGCGGCGCAGATTTGGAATTACCGCCTCGTCACTGCAGGACGTGCGCTACCAAGTCAGAAAACTGATCCAGACTCCTGGCTCCCGGTCGAATCTGCCAGTCCTACGCCGTCGCGTGGTCACTGCATGAGCAGTTGGTGGCGCGTCGCTGGGGAGGGCGGGAGTGAAGGCGAGTGATCAGGAGAGGAACGCCCGGCGCCCCATGACGTGGGCATCGAGCGTGGGAAGGTGAAAGGCGGTGCTAGGGCCTAGGAGGGCGGGGCGATCAGACCGTCGTGTTCGGGGCTGGTTTGCCCCTGGTCCGGCTTCACCCCTCTGCTATCACGCAGAAGGCGCGTCATCCGGGCTGATGTGCCCGTTCTCGGGCTCCGTGCGCCCGGATATCAGCCAGAGCGCGAACTGTGGATAAGCCTCAGCCAGGATGCCCACTTCCTCGGTGCTGATCCTGATTTTGCCGCCGCTGATGTTCCGCCAGCGCTCGTAGTTCTTGCCCCCGAGTTCGCTCAAGTGCTTCGGTCCTACAGCCCGAATCAGTTGAAGTGCTCTGTTTCTTACGTCATCCATTGATTTTTCTCGACTTGAGTAACCTTTACTCGAAAGCAGCAGTGCCCTAGATTGCTTTGAGTATCTATTACTCGGAATGGCTTAGAGTGGCCGATTATAGGGTGTCTGTATGGAACAGTCTGGAGTAGTGAGGTTCAGCACGGGCGCAAAGCCTGAGCGAATGAGCGATTTCCGCTGTGCGCCGTTTTGCACGCAGCTGGTGTTGGCTGAAATGTGCGGCATCGAGGAGATCACCGAAGACGTGGTGCGCGGCTGGGTAGAGAGCAACACCATCCCCACCGTGAAGATCGGCCGACGCCGCGTCATCAACCTGCACCGCATCCGCCTCGACTTGGAGAGCGGCAAAACAGTCTTCAGCGCGGGGGACTACGCCCAATGAAAGCCATCAACGTTCAACTGCGCCTGCTCCTCAAGGCCATTCGCTACGCCGACTCGGAGCGCTCGCTCGCCTACTACATCCGCATGAGCGGCTACCTCGACGCCCTGCAGGACACAAACACCTTCGACACCACCGAAATCAAGCGCCTCGACTGCCTCGCCTTCAACGCCTACCACCAGCGCACCAACCGCCATAACCGGGAGCTCATATGAACAAGGCCGTTCACCCCCAGCAGGCACACCCCGCACTGCGCCTGCTCTGCATCCTCACCCCCACGGCCTACGGCCAATGGCGCCCCGTCCCAGCCGCCCCCCGCCGCCCCCGCGCGCCCCGTGCCGATATCCGGGGGCGCTGGGGCTATGTGCTGCCGGAGGAGCTTTATATGTGGGAGGTGTGGATAAGGGCATGGGCACCCAGCCCGAGGCGGACCGGGCTACAGGCTCACTGTGCAAGGCTTCCCGTGGTTCCAGGTCACCTTGTTCCCTTCCTTAGCTACAAAGGTGAACACTCGCTCGGAGGCGCCTTCATAAGTGCTTTCGAGCGGAATCACGACCTTGTCTTTCGAGATTCTGGGCTTTACGAACTGCCTCGCGACCGGATCACCCCCCACGTATCTGGTCCAAAGCATCTCCTCTTCGCCGTAGAGATCTAAGGAGTCGAAAGAGCCATCGGCCTCTACGCATTTGAAGGGAACGGAATCACCTTTCTGGTACGCACTGTCCACGTACGACTTCATGTCGAAGTCCTCGGCATGAGCGGTCGTTGCCAAGAGTGCGAGTGCCAGCATCACTTTTTTCATACTGCTTCCTTTGCAATTTTTTCTTTGCCCTTCTGAGGCGCTTGGCCATTAGCCTCTGACGCCCATCATGCTGGCCTACCAGCCAGACACAGGATGGAACTTATCGAGTTGTGGTTCGGGGCGCGATGCCTTTGTGACGCACCATTTGAACGGAAATGATCAGGGGCATGGAGTAGCGAAGGCAGTTGAAACTGCGCACACCGTCTGGGCTTGGCTAGTGAAGCTGGGACTATCCGAAACAAGAGGCCAACTAGCTTTCTGAGTTTTATCCATGGTTGGCTTCCCTATCTATTAGTCGACATATGCGCCGCTCTAGCGGCACGAATAATCTCAAGGATTTTATTGCTTCTAACATTTCCTCCTTGGATTATTCCGCCCTGTGCATCTCGAAGCCCAGATAAGCCCCATTGGCGACCGATAGCAGCTCCTATGGCATTTCCCATAGCGACGTCACTTGGTGATGCGGAGCCATAGCTGGTTTGATTGTTGAAGTATAAGGAGTTTCGTTCGCTTCTAGCAGCGGCTGGAGTAGTCTCTGGTGTTGGTGCATTTATATCGGATTTTGGTAACGGTGGTATTTTGGAGTCAGTGTCTCCTGTTACATGTCGGTAATCACCGTAATAGAAGTACCAAGGTGTTTCCTCATCCATGTTGTAAGGAACATAGACGCCACCTTCGTCTCCGGTTAGGACGTTGGTTTTATTAGGGTCTTCTATTGCGCTTGGGCGCTCACCAGTAGCTAGGAAATGACGACCTTGCTCTTCGTCGAGCAAGACTAGGCATCGACGTGGGCCACGGTAGTAAATTCCGCTCTTGTCATGCCCTATTGCGATGTACTCACCTTTTATCAAGCCTGAAAGGTATAAATCCCCGAAGCCACCTTTGTGAAATTCAAGGATGTCCTCTTTTAAGATGAAGCTACCCTCGTCGGTAGTTGGGGTTATTTGTTTTGTAGGTATGCATCCAGAGCAAAAGAGCATTAGTAGAAATAAGTGGAGTCGCATTGCTTTTTTCTCTGGCCTGGTTAGGGTAATGCCGCTAGTGCAGTTGCTCAGGGGCATCTTCGATTGCGTCGGCTTCAACTAGAGGATGAGCTATCTAGGTCATTTCCATGGCTTCATCAAGCGCCTTGAATATGGCAGGAAACATCGATATCCAGTGATCAACCTTCGAGTTCAAGGGAGTAAATTTAGCTCGGAGGCCGTCTAGGAATTTTTCTGCTGTGTCCCACTGTTCTGGGGCCTGAAGATTGAACATTTCAGTGAATTTGTGGGTTAGCTTATTGCGGTCATCGACTAATGCTCTTAACTGCTCCGTGAACTCATCAAGCTCAGCAGGCGAGAGGTGAAAGGTGAGTGACATTCGAAAGTGGTCAGCAGGTACTTCGCATTCTTCCTCATGGTCACCTGAAAAGCGAATGGCCTTCTTCGTTAGTTCCCCTGCTAAGAGGCCAAGCATAGTTTTGGCATAACTGGAATGCCTCGCTTGGCTGATGGCAGGTAGCTCGTCCACAGGTCCCTGCAACTCTCGTGCTGTGAGAATTGCCTTTAGCTTTCGCTCGAAGTTCTGGAGGTTGAGCATCATCTTTCCAATTTTCAGAATGATGCGCTCTTGCTGTTCGCTGAGGGCTGCGCTCATAGCGGTTTATCCTGGGGATCGGGTACACGCGCTTCGTCGGAGGTGATTCGCTTTAGCAGAGCCTTTTCTTGAGCAACCCAGATTTTTGGCGCTGCGTACCCTACGCCGAACGAAAGCGCCCAAATTCGGGCGAAAGTGCCGGTTTCGTTATTGAGTGTTCCGATGAAGTACAGGCCAACGACAAAACCCAATACCGCGCCGACAAAGATTCGCATGGAAATCCATACTCCTCTGATCTTTGCGAGTTCCGGCGGGGCTATTTCGAGTATGCCGAGCTTGTTCGGGGGGCCATCAATCTGAATGGTGGCGACTATTGCTTGAGCGATACTGCCAAAAATCGCACCTACTGCGCAGGCGAATGGCAGAAGCAATTCGTTCCATGGGATACCGAACATCAAAACCTCCTTGTAAGTAATGCCAAAAGGCCACAGGAGGTTAAGGGAGTTTCTTCGGGGAGGTAAAGCGGATCTAGGAAGAGAGGCGTCAAGAAATGAACACCCCAGAAAGCACAAAGGGTTAGCCGAAGCTAACCCTTTGTTTTGTATGGTGGCTACGCAGGGACTTGAACCCCGGACCCCAGCATTATGAATTATGTGAGGGGCGACCTACCGCTACCCAAAGACCCATAAATCGGGGCTTGTAGCCTTATGCCAACCTCACAGAACCACAGTCTTTCGTGAGAAGCCTTCGATGTAGTCACCGATGTTTGGGGCTGCTAGAGAAATATTGCGTTAACGGATCTGGTTCTATCGAGTGTGGTCGGAAGAATTAGCTCTGATGGGATCAGTATTTTTCCGCGTTTTTTTGTTGACTGGATCGCTGCCAGAAATCCAGCTTCGTTGCTTTCTATTATGTATTGAACAACTGTAGAGTAGGGAGAGGTATTTAGAGGGTGAGTCCCTCCTCGTTGTTGTTTTTTTTCATCTAGTAGTGCGTCTAGAACCTCCAGGGAGATATCTATCAGCTGGCAAGCGCTCAAGATATTTTGTGCGACTCGTCGAATGTCGCGAGGAAGATCTTCTTTGCTCCAATTCTTTTTTATTATATCGATAGATTTTTTGATTGATAGAATTTCTCGATTATCTTTCTTAAGTGCTTCGCAGTTTGCTAGGTCTGAAGCCTGCTGAATGGAAACCTCTGCGTGTTCCAGCATTGCTTTTATTTGATAGGCAATGCGTTCTTGACTCCAGTTCGCATCATCTGATTTATAAACTAGGTCGTGCGTTGCAATTGACCAGGCATGCTGGAGAAAAGTCTTTATCTGTATCTCGAAGATTACTTCAGAGAGTTCTTTTGGCGGCAGTATCGGGTTTGGCTTTTGTTTACAATAAAGCCTTAAGTCGTCAAATGGGAAGGAGTTTGATGCTTTGCTGGTAAAGTCATCTGATTTCGGGCGCTTTTCGCATATTACGAAATTTTCACTTATTCTCTCATATGCAACATTAATCTGTGATGCATTTTGGACTACGATGGTGCAGGCGAAGAAGTCTTCTAGCTCGTGAGGTTTGAGAACTCGGCCGGTCTCAAGTTTTATAGCAAAGCTAATAAGCTCCTTAACCCTACTTTCGTAGTGCCATCTTGGCTCGATTAGCCCTTTTATCTTGCTATCAATTTCGAGCTTCAATTTTTCGTTGAGGTCGCGTTGATCTTCATAGATGGTTCGAATAGATGCTGGGATTTTCATTCTCTGATGATCTCCGGCATGAGAGCGTTAAGACGCTCAATGCGCGGCCCGCCGTCGGTGCTGGCGCCTCTAGAGAAATTGAAATATTGAATGACGTTTGTGTACTCTCCTTGAGGTTTTTGAGCGAGAAACTCTTCAAGATTCTGTTGTTCCGCAATTTCCTCAAATTTTCGCATGAAGTTTGCGTACAGCTCTGCCGATTCGTGGGCTGAAGGCCAGTTTTGGCTTAGTGCAAATACTGACCACAGAGTGTAGAGATGACCTACTCCTCTGGCGTGTGTAGTGATGCAGCTATTATGACTTTCCATCTCGATAATATGCTGACGGATTTCTGCGAAACGGCGTTTAAATTCGTCAATATCTAACTCAGGGGCAGTCTCGGCAGGATCATCATACATTGCATAAGCTTCATCCAATCCTTCTTGATCGAAGCCGCGAACACTATTGTCTATAACTACAAGCATAAGTTCGGAAATGAACTGCGTATCAAGCATTCTCTTTACGCGGGCGGTTGTGGAAACGCCCAAGGCTCGCCAATCGTCACGCTCTGACTCCGACTCCGCTTCTTTTAAGAACCAACCCTCGAATTTGGCGTGCCTAAGCTCTTGGTTTGTAAGCTTTCTGGCATTACGGTTCAAACGATCGAAAACTTCGTTTACAACGGTTCCATCAACCCAGTCTATGAGCTCTACAGTCAACTGATAATTCCAGAATCTTTGCTTAAGATCTGTTTCAGCGTTTAGGTCTTTCCATCTTTTACCGTCTAGTCGAGCATCACCAAATTCTTTGCCGACGCGGATTTTGTTCTCAACGAAATCAAGAATGGTTTGAATTCGCTGTTTACCATCAACCACGTGATACGTGGCCTTACCTGTTTCGCTTATCGTTTTATGGAGAAAAACAGCGGGGCTTGGATAGTTTCTGAATACTGTATCTAGGAAAAACTGCTTGTCCCGGCTCGTCCAGACACTCCGACGCTGATAGGGTGGAGTGAGATTTAGCTGATTGTTCTGATGCAGGTCTAGGAGCCAGGTAATATCTTGAGTAGAGGGGCGGCGCTGCATTTTGATTTCCCTTTCTATAAGTTAAGTAGCGTAGTGTCGATTTCATTCTGGGATGGGGATGGATGATTTCTTATCCAGCTCCCAAGTTCCCTCAATGCTTCGGCGGAAGGATACTTAAGTTTCCTTAGGTCTTCGGCGTTCACTTGAGTGTGCCCACTGAATTTTTTGAATATCAGGTTTGCGATGGAGGAGTTCAAATATGCTGTTAATCCCATTGCAAATTCTGCGTCTAGGCCTTGCTTGTTGTGGTGTAGTACGTTGAGGTGATTTTCTATCCCGATTTTTTCATGATCAGGGAAGTTTGCAGGGTTAATTGTGCTGGCAACTATTCTTTGCTCTTGTTCTTTAGGTGAGAATCTTTTTACAACACAGTAGTACCCCATGGGGAGCAACTGGCGCAAGGTGTCTTTTTCAATTTCTATATTTGAAGGGCGTTTGGTGTCAGTAATTGGCCACTGGACTTCATGGTCTCTTAAATTTATCGGGTGTATTAATGGTGCAGAGTTTTCCCGATTTTCATTTGTAAGATATTTTTTAACTCTGAAATCCACAACCGGTCCAGTGGAAACTTGGAAGCCAAGATCTTCAGGGGAGTGGATTATTTTAGAGAGCTGCTCTTCGGTGATGATCAGTTCGCGCGTGGGAATATGTATATATTTTTCTTTGTCGGATGGTTGAACTATTTCGTCGAAGTCTAGCAGGTTGTCGGTAAGATCACTTAGCTTTTCATCTGTGGATGTCGTGATCCTGACTTTTCTTTGTGTTCCCTTCTTCTGAAGGACGATGATAACGTTTTCTTGTTGAACGTTATAATCTTTGAATGCTTTGGTTCGAGAGTTAAATAGGTGTATATGTTGAATTGAGGACTCTTCGAGTATGAGGTCCCTAAATTTTTTGTAGTAGGGACCGCTACAGAAGCTTCTGGGAATTAAAGCAACGACAATTGCGCCTGGTTTCATTAGCTTAAGGCTTAAGGCAACAAAAGCCGAATAAAGATTGACCGTCTCGATACCAGCTGTGCGCAAAAGCTTTCGATGTTTGGATGTGCTATGTATTTTCTTATATGGCGGGTTGAGGATTGCGTGTGTAAATGTCTCATACGGTTCAAAAGTGATTTTTCGGGCTGCAAACTCTATAAAATCCTCTTGAATGATTGTCATGGAGCAGCCTTTGTATCCGCCTAGGTGCTGACTTAGGTGCGGGATTAGCGCGGAGTCAACTTCCACCGCGGTTACCGACACATCCAGCTCTTTCTTTTTAGGAAGGCGGTCTAGCAAAGCGCAAGATAAAGCGCCCACCCCTGCGCCTGCATCTAATATGTTGCATTGTGCAAGGCTTTCCTCTGAGAAAAGTGAGGCCATGAACCTCGCAATATCAGATGGGGTTAGGAACTGGCCAAGTTCCTCTTTATAGGCGCGAGAAATCTTGGGTGTTATTTCCCGTCGCACTACTTCTGCTTGTTCAAGCATCTAAAAAGCCTATGGAATAATTTAAAATTAAAGAGTTTAGTTGTCAGAGCATCGATCCTGCCATTTTCGGGCAAACCAGCGCCTAGTTACCTTCTTGGTAATCGCTATCCCGCGTTCTGATTGGACAAGTTTCGATTAACTTTCTCGTATTCAGGGCTTACTTGACCTGACTCGGGGATCACCTCACCACTGACCAGCCAGAGAGCGTACTGCGGAAATAGCTTCACTACCGCCTCGATTTCCGCATCCGAAAGGCGAGCTTTACCGCTGCGAATATTTCCCCAGCGGTAGCGATCAATGCCGGTCTCTTTCTCGAACCAGACGCTAGTACGCTTTGAGTCGAAAAGACTTATAAGTCTGTCTTTTATCATTCCATTTTGATCTAAATAGTAACTTGTACTAAGTAGCTGGTGTGGTATGGTTGGCTACGTAGTAACTATTACTTAGTTAATGATGCTCTCAATTATAGGTCAAAAGCTATGGAACAGTCTGGAATAGTGGGGCTTACCTTCGAAGGGAATCCCGTACGCATCACCGATTTCCGCGACGCACCGTTCTGCACGCAACTCGTCCTGGCTGAAATGCTGGGCCTCGAAGAAATCACCGAGGACACCGTGCGCGGCTGGGTCGAGACCAAGACCATCCCCACCGCCAAGATCGGCCGCCGCCGGGTCATCAACCTGCACCGCATCCGCAGGGACCTGGACCGCGGCAAGACAGTCTTCTGCCAGGGGGATTACGTCGATGACTAAGCCCCTCAGCCCCCAGAGCCAACCGCCCCGCAAAACGCGCTACCTCGTCGAGATGTGCACCCTCCATGGCCCGACCCGCCAACGCCGCTGGCACCGTGTGCACCAGGGCGACTCCCGCGCCGACTGCCAACAATGGATCGAAGAGGTCACCTCGCACTACCCGACTGAAGAAGAAGCCCGCCGCTCCTTCTGCCTCACCCGCGAGCGCGCCCGACAGGGCTACCGAGTGCGCGGGGTCAGGACATGAGCCGTGTACTCCATCTGCTACCCGCACCTAACGCACCGCGCGAACTGCGACTGCTCTGTCTGCTGGTCCGCGCGGGCACAGGTGAAGCCCGAGCCCTGCCCATCCACACCCTGCACCGACTGCCGCCGTACCAGGCTCTTTCCGGTCGTTATTACGCTGGCTCACATCTGGGGAAAGTGGCGCTCCGTGCATGCGACGTACCGGGTGGAACGGGGCTTTATCTGCGCCAAACACATGCCCGCGCGCCGCGCCCCGACGTATTGGTACGTTGTCTACGACAGCGGAGCACCCACCCCCTTCGTGCCCATCCACGAGCCCTTCGAGGACTGAGCCATGACCACTGACGTCCTAAGCTTCCTCGTCATCTGGTTGCTGTTCGTCGTGCCCTGCCTGTTCAGCATCTACCTCCTGGCCCCCGCCACCCGCGCCTGGCTCCATCCGGTCCAGGGCCGCCGCACCGGCTTGTCCGAACACGCTTCACCGTTCGGCCAAACGGAGCGCCGGGCGCAGCGCACCCTTGACCATGCGCCCCCCTGAAACAGCCTCAGCCGGAGAGCAGGGAGAAGCTCCACCCTCCCTGCTCCCGAGCCCTCGGCGGCAAGAGCGGGATGACAAGGGCAGCGCCCTTGGTGTTGAAGGCCTCACAGCCGGCACCCGCTCCCAGCACTGACCCATAACGCACCACTCACAGCCAACCGCTGAAACGGCCACACACGGGTCGAGGGACCCTGCACGCCAAATTCCGCCCACGGCTGATCACTGACCGCGCAATAACGCGCAACCGAGAGAGGAACTACCCATGTTCGATATCCCAACTGCCAAAGCCACCCTCGAAATCCTCGTCGTCCAGACCGACTGGTACGCCAAGAAGGACACAGGCGAAGTCTTCGCCAGCCTGCAGGGCTTCTCCCCGATCCCTGCCGTCTCCAAAGAACGCCCCAACGCCCGGGGCTTCGAGTTCACCGGCTACGCCTGCGACCCCAACGTCCTGGAGCAGATCGACTTCACCCGCGGCCCCGTGAAGATGAAGTTCGAAACCGCCGTCCGCCCCACCCGCGACCAATACGGCCGCATCGAAAACAAGCAGGTCATCGTCGCCATCGTCGACGACCAACCCGCCCACACTTCGCGCCCGCAGACACAGCAACCGCGTGGTCAGCAGCAGCCCCAACCGACCACCCCGGCCGCCGCTGACAAGACCACCACCGACCAGCCCAAGAGCTGAGGGTAACCCCCGATGACCAGATACCTCTGGATGTTCGCCGCCGGCCTCGCCACGGGATACGCCTGGGGCTGGTCCAGCGGGCTGAGCACCCTGCTCTGACAGGAGAGACCGCCATGTACACCTGCGATGAATGCGGCGCCGACTTCGACGAAGACGGCCTCGAAGCCGAGTTCGGCTACTTCGAAGACGGCGAATGCCTCTGCGCCTTCTGCAATTCGGACGTGGCAACCGACCAGGAGATTGACGACTGATGCTGCCCTTGTGCGTTCACCTCGACCCAGTCACCAACGCGCTTGTCGCTGCGGGCGAGTTCACCGGCGAATGCACGGGCTACCTGCTCATCACCCCGGCCGACTGGGCCGGCTCGATGACCGTCGCACAGCTGTTCGCGCTACCGGACCCGGGAATGGCTGCTGTGGCGTTTACAACCCCGTTCATGCTCTGCCTCGCCCTGGCCTACGTGGCCAGCGCAGTCGGCGCTGTAGCGGGATTCTGGGACTCAACACAGGAAGAACTGTAATGACCAACCTCAAGAACCTGCTGGCTCGTACCGGCATCGCCATTGCCGTCACCGGCATCACCGCTGTTCCCGCCTTCGCTGCGGACGGCCCCGACTTCAGCGGCATCTATGCCGGCATCGCCGTCGGTGGCCTCGTCGTCGCCATGGTCGCCCAAGGTGGCCTGAAGGCTCTGCCCAACTTCGCCCGCTGGGGCGCCAACAAGGTCGCCGGCTTCTTCCGCTAACGGAACCGGCACCTGCCAACCAGGGAGGGGCTTCGGCCCCTCTCTTCCTGGAGCTCGCGATGATATGGCTGTTACTGCTCACCTTCGGTGGCTTTGTCTGTGGTGGGGTCTGCTGCTTTGCACTCTACCGGTAGCCCAGGCCGCTACCCGCCAGCACGTCACCATGCCCAGCAACCTCACCGCCACTGCGACGGGCGTCGCCACGAAAGGGCAGGGCGTGCTTCACGTCGGCGTGATGGAAGGCGAATACATCGCCGCCAACCGCATGAACCGCAAGGTGCCGATCAAGGTACTCAAGACCATCGACTACTCCATCCCGCGCACCATCAACCAGGCCAAGGGCCTGCTCAAGGCCAACCTCGGGCAGGTGGTGCTCGGCGGTGTTATTGCCGGGGCACTCGCATCCGTTGACTGGCTCATGGAGGAGGGCGTCAAACCCGGTGGCGGCACCGAGCCGCAGCTGGTCAAGAAGGTACCGGGCACCGTGCACGGAGTCGGTTTGCCGTACTACGGCGAAGGCGACTTCTCTTGCGGTTTCGCCCATGCCAACCCCGATGGCGTCTATCGCTGGGGCGGAAGCTGGATCTTCATCGTCCAGAGCGACACGCCTTATACAAAGGCGCCTTTCTCATACATCAACAACTGCGTGCCCAAATACGTTTCCTCCGCCCTGGAGAGAGACTTTCCCCTGGTCGTTTCGCCTGAGTCCACGGTCCCGGTGACCGACGAAGAGATCGACCAGAAGTTCGGCGACTTCGCCGCCGCCCAGGACGCTGACTGGCTCAACTCGCTGCTGCGGGAATCCTGCGCCGGCTCACTCTCCCCCGAAGCCTGTATGCAGAGCCTGCGCGACAACGTCTCCACCAGCGGCCCGGCCACCGTCCCCGGCGAGTCCACCACCACCACGGGCACCTACACCCGCCCGGATGGCACCACCGGCACGACCCAGACCACCAGCAACACCACCTACAACATCAGATACGGGCCGACCCACTTTGACTGGACCGAGAACAAGACCGTCATCCATTACAAGGACGGCCAGAAGACCGGCGAAGAAACCACCACCGAAGGCGATGAGCCGGTAGACGAGCAGAGCCCCGAAGACGACGAGCACGCCACCCCGATGCCCTGCGGCGGCGATTGCGACGGGCCCGCCTATCAGGACCTCTACGAGCCCACCAGCCAGACCCGCGAAAGCATCATCGACGACTACATGGCCCGGGCCAGAGCCGCCCCCATCCTCGCTGCCGTCGGTGGCTTCTTCGACGTCAGTGGCAACGCCGCCTGCCCGATCTGGTCGCAGCACGTCTACGCCGACATGGGCTTCACCGCGCTCGACTGGACGCTGACCTTCGACTTCTTCTGCACCGAACTTGCCCTCGGTCTCTATCCCTGGGCCTCGTCGGTGCTCTGCCTGGTGGCCGCCTGGGTCGCCTTCCGATGGGGGATCCTCGAATGAACGCCATCATCAACACCATCGCCAGCTGGCTGGGCGCGATCGCTCGTTTCTTCCTGCGCATCTTCGAATGGCTCAAGGGCCTGTTCCTGGATGTCATGGAGTTCTTCCTGGACCTGCCCCTGGTCGTCTTCAAGGGCGTCATGGAAGGCGCGCTCTACCTGCTGACCGCTATCCCGGTGCCGGACTTCCTCGCCAGCTATTCGCTCGGTGCAATGTTCGCCGCGTTACCGGCCGCGCTGCAGTTCTTCGTCGGCGCGTTCAACCTGCACCTGGTCTTCCTGATCATCTCCGCCGGTGTCGCCTTCCGCCTGCTGCGCAAGGTGCTGACCCTGGGACAGTGGTAAGGAGGTAGCCAGCCATGATCTTCGGACTCGAAGGCCTGCCCGGCTCCGGCAAGAGCCTGGAATCCATGCAGCACATCCACGACGCGTTGCTCGCCGGGCGTACCGTGGTCACCAACATCTATGGCCTCAACTACGAACTCATCTCCGAGTCCCTGGCCCTCCCGCTCGAAACCGTCGAGCGCTTGCTGATCGGCCTTGAGGTCCCGGACGAGCTGGATGATGAACAGGCCGTGGCTTGGGTGAAGCAGGCGTTCTACGAGCGGCGCATCAACGACTGCCTGTGGATCTGGGACGAGATCAACCAGTACTGGCCGCCGGACCGCAACGCCCTCCCGGCCGAGTGGGCCAAGTTCGTCACCGAGCACCGCCACCTGGGCATGGACATCCTGGTCATGGGCCAGGACCTCACCGAACTCCACTCCACCTGGCGCAAGCGCCTGCAGCGTTACACCCGTCTGACCAAGAAAGACATGATGGGCAAGGAGCACGAGTACCACTGGGCCAGCCTTGCAAACTCCGGCCGTGGCCGCTTCAAGCAGACCGCCTCCGGCAGCAAGCCGTACAACAAGGCCTTTTTCGGCTGGTACAAGTCCGTCCGCGACGAGACCGGCAACCTGTCCAACTACAAGGACGGCCGCTACTCCGTGTTCCAGGACAAGCACAAGTTCTGGATGGCGGTGTACGGCGTTTTCCTGCTCTGCGGAGGCGTCTACATGTGGCAGTGGTTCCACCCCGATCCGGAGATGGGCAACACCACGGCCGAGACACAGAACCCCGCCGAGATCGTCGCTGCAGCAACGCCAGAACCGGTCGACACCGAGCCCATCGCCGTCACCGAGCTGCTCCCCGAAGCCACGCCCCCGCCCACGGTCGAGGAAGAGAAAGAGCGCCGCGCCATCGACTACCTGGACAACCTCGCCCAGACCCACCGACTGCGCATCGGTGCCTACCTCGAACGACAGGACGACACCCCGGGCAAGCGCAAATGGGACTTCGTGCTCGAGGCCATGGACAACACCTACCACGTGCGTGAGCGATTCGGGGCCGCAGAGGTATACGCCCTCGGCTGGGATATCGAACGCACTGCCTATGGCTTTCGCATCACCAAGGAAGGCGTCGAGCACATCCTCCGGTCCTGGCCCATCGACATCTTCGGTCGCGTCTCCAACCCCGCCATTACTCAAGCCCGGAGCGCGGGACGGCCGCCCGCTGGCTTGCCAGCGCCGGCCGCCCCGCGCTCCGCGGCGAATGGCGGAGCCTCAACCGCACCCCGAGTCACCGTGGTCGGTGACTCGGAATACACGTCTCGGCCCTGGCGCTGAGACGTCCCTGTAGCACGTCTTATTAACCGCTTTTGGCAACCCCGTTGCACCACAGTGAAGAGGAATACGAAGTGAGTAAGGCAGTTGATCAAATGCGTCTGGATGCCCTCACCGCAGAGGAGTCAGCACATGGGCGACTGTTTCTGAACAAGAAGACCGCCCGCATCACCGACCTGTCGAGCGTCCGCCTGTTGGGCTGCCGCGTCGATACGGTCCGCCAGCTCTATCGGGGGATGATCCGCCCCGAAGTGCTCTCTGTGGTGGAGGAGGGCGGCATCGTGATATTTGCCGGACACCACTGGCACGCTGGACGTGTAGGTCGGGATTCGGGCTACCAGTACAAGCTCCAGAACGCCGACTTGGGGTTCGTCCTGCTGCTAAAGAACTTCAACGTGAAGATCGATGTGATCGGTGCGCACATGAAGATCGAGGTCAGCCCCCACGCCATCCAATCGTGCCCGCCCGAGGTGCTGCAGGAGTGGATGGACCGCTTCGCCCATGAGGCCATGCACCACGTCGAGACCAACCAATGCGCCGTTCACCTTGCCCTGGACGTACAAGGTTGGGCTCCTCCGGTCGATCTGATGGAGCGCCTGCTGTGCCGGGCCCGCACCCGCCGCGATCTCTCCGGCATTAAGGAAGTCCACTACGACGGTGAGGCAGTCACCTATGGGAAAGGGCAGTCCTTCCTGTTCGGTTCCGCCTCCGGCATGCAGCTCGCCATCTACAACAAGTCGCTCCAGGCCTGGAGCACTGACAAGCTCGACTACTGGCGTTCGGTCTGGTCCGGCATGGACAACCCCTTCGACGCCCAAGACGACCAGAACTACAACCCGGATGAGACGGTGTGGCGTATCGAGCTGCGCTACCACCACTCCATCGTCCAGCAGTTCGCTGATGGCTCGGCCGATACCCGCACTGGAGAAATCCTTGAAAGCCGCACTTTCGCGGAGCTGGCCAGCCATCTCGACGGGCTCTTCCAATACGGTCTCGAGTCCTTCCGGCTCTGCTCGAGCAAGGGCGTATTCGATGCCTTCTGGACCCTGATGCGCCAGGACGTAAAGGTCTCCATCCCTGCCGAATCCCTCGCCGGGCAGACCCACTACAAGCGCCACTTCAAAACCTCACAGGGCTTCAGCGGCAAGAACGTGGAGCTCTTCCTGGGAAACTTCATCAGCCTGCTTGCCCGTGAGCGAGTGGGCGCCCAGAAAGCCTTTGCCAGTCTGAGAAAATGGGAGTGCTGGCCTGTGATCCGCGACCACTACGCCGACAAGGAGATGAGTGAGGGAGACCTCTACAAGCACATCCAGAAGCTCTTGGCGGAACGGACGGTGAGGTGGGGGAGAGCGATATGACTGCCCGCAAGGACGGCAGGACCTGGACCGCCGATTTCTACGAGGATGGGCGATCTGGCAAACGCATCCGTAAGAAGGGCTTCGCTACCAGGGCTGCAGCCCAGCGTTTCGAGTCGGACTACTTCGCTGCTCTCAAGCAGACGGGCCGCCCACTGGATGATCGCCTCTCCGACCTGGTCAACCTCTGGCATGAACTGCACGGCTGCTCGCTCAAGGACAGCAAGACAAGACTCTCCCGCACCCTGGCGGTAGTCGAGCGGCTGAGCGATCCCCTGGTCTCTGACTTCAACACGCTGTCCTGGGCCCGCTATCGCCAGTCACGGCTGAAAGAGGCGTCACCCAGTACGGTCAACCATGAGCAGCGTTACCTCTCGGCGGTGTTCTCCGAGCTGATCCGCCTGGGTGCTTGGCATGGCATCAACCCATTGGCCAAGGTCCGCCAGATCAAGGTCGACCAGACCGAGCTGACCTTCCTCGCCCTGGACCAGGTCGAGCAGTTGCTGGAAGAGTGCAGGCACTCAACGAACAACCACACCTACCCGGTCGCCTTGATCTGCCTGGCTACCGGCGCTCGATGGGATGAAGCCGAATCGCTGCAGCGCAATGCACTTTTCGGTGGCAAGGCGCATTTCCATCGGACCAAGAACCGACAGTCCCGCTCGGTGCCTATCCCGCCGGAAGTAGAGGCGCTCGCATTGAGCCTGGGGATGCCGGGAAACGGGCGGCTGTTCATGTCCTGCAGGTCCGCCTTCCGAAGTGCCTACAAGCGCTGTGGCTTCAATACCCCGGGCCAGCTCACCCACATCCTGCGGCACACCTTCGCCAGTCACTACATGATGAGCGGAGGGGACATCCTGGGCCTGCAGCGGATCCTCGGGCACTCCTCGATCACCATGACCATGCGCTACGCGCACCTGTCGCCGGACCATCTTGAGTCGGCTTTGCGGCTCTCGCCCTTGGCACTTATCGGCCATGAGATCAGCAGCCACCTGGTGCCCAGGGTTGACAGGGAAACAGCTGAGATTAATGCTTAACGTTAAGGGTTAATGTATGATTCGAAGCTTCAGATGTGAGGACAGCAAGCAGCTCTTCCTCACCGGGCGATCCAGGCGCTGGGGCAACATCCTCTCCGTGGCCTCCCGCAAACTGGCCATGCTGAATGCCGCGAATGAATTGCGAGATCTGCGCTCACCGCCCGGTAACAGGCTTGAGCCACTGGCTGGAGACAGAGCAGGTCAACACAGCATCAGGATCAACGATCAATGGCGCATCTGCTTCGTATGGACTGACAGCGGCCCGGCAGATGTCGAAATCATCGATTACCACTGAGGAGGAAGCCATGCTGATCAACGGTATGCGTCCGGTCCATCCAGGTGAGGTGCTCCGTGAAGAGTTTCTTGAACCGCTTGGAATCACTCCTGCAGCTCTTGCTCGTGCACTTCACGTATCGGCACCCACCATTAACGACATTGCCCGTGAGCGTCGTGGCGTCACTGCGGATATCGCAATCAGGCTCGGCCGGTACTTCGACACTACCGCTCAGTTCTGGATGAACCTGCAGTCTGACTACTCACTGGCTGTTGCATTGGCGGCAAACGGGGAAGAGATCGAGCAGGAGATCGAACCCTTGGCTGCACACGGCTGAAAACAGATGGAAGGAGAGAGCCTCGCGAACGCGGGGCTTTTTTTCTGGCTGGAGGATTGCCAGGACGGGATGTGGACACCCCGTAGTCACTTTGTAGTCACCGGCCCAAACAAAAAAGGGCTTACCTTTCGGTAAACCCTTGTTTTGTATGGTGGCTACGCAGGGACTTGAACCCCGGACCCCAGCATTATGAATGCTATGCTCTAACCAGCTGAGCTACGTAGCCAACGTGGCGCGCATTATTCTCTCGCTTCCTGCCTCTGTCAACCCCACTTTTCAGAATTTTTCGAAGGGCGATCAACCGCTTAGCGGTGGGTGCCGGTTGGCGTTCGGGTTGGAAAAGGGGAGGGGGCGTGCGCGAGGAAAGGGTTGTGAAGCGTGAAATGTTACTTTATAACATTTGCGATTTCCTACAGCCCTTTCTCCCACGCCCAGGACCTGACGATGCTTCAGTTCGATGCCTTGCAATGGGGGCCGCCTGCGCGGCCGTTGGCGCCGCCGCTTTCCCTGGCGTTGCCGGCCGGCAGCCTCACGGCGGTGGTGGGGCGCAACGGGTGTGGCAAGAGCAGCCTGCTGCGGGTGATCGCCGGTTTGCAGCGCCCCTTGGCGGGGCGGGTGAGCGTCGGGGCGGCGGGCCTGGGGGCAGTGGGCTTTTTGCAGCAGCAACAGGCGCTGGACCGGCAGTTCCCCCTCAGCCTGGGGGAGCTGGCGATGGCGGGGTTGTGGCGCAGCCGCTTGAGCCGGGTGGAGCGGCGCCGGCGCTGCGAGGCGGCCCTGGCGGATTGGCAATTGGAGGCGCTGGCCGACCAGCCGCTGCTGGCGCTTTCCGGCGGGGAGTTGCAGCGGGCCTTGCTGGCGCGGCTGGAGCTGATGGACGCGCCGCTGCTGTTGCTGGACGAGCCCGACGCCGCGCTGGACGCGGAGGGCCAGGCGATTCTCTGGCAGCGCATCGCCCGCTGGCAGCGGGAGGGGCGCACGCAACTGGTGGTCTGCCATGACCTGGAGGCGGTGCGCGAGCGCTTGCCGCGCTGCCTGCTGATCCGCGCCGACGGCTGCCGTCACGGCGCCAGCCGCGTGCTGCTGCCGGCGTCGGCCAGCCAGCAGGTGGCCTGATGCTCGCGGCGCTCTGGCAACCCTTTGCGGAGTTCGCCTTTTTGCAGCGGGCGCTGCTGGGCGGGGTGGCGCTGGCGTGCAGCGCGGGGCCGCTCGGGGTGTTCCTGATGCTGCGGCGCATGAGCCTGATCGGCGATGCCATTTCCCATGGGGTGTTGCCCGGCGCGGCGCTGGCGTTCTGGTTCTTCGGCCTGAGCCTGCCGGCGCTGACCTTCGGCGGCCTGGTAGCGGGGCTGGGAATGGCGGGGCTGGCGGCGTGGATCACCCGCCGCACCGGCCTGCGGGAGGATGCGAGCCTGGCGGCCATCTACCCCATTTCCCTGGCGGGCGGGGTGCTGTTGCTGGGGCTGGCCGGGCGCCGGATCGACCTGCTGCACCTGCTGTTCGGCTCGGCCCTGGCGGTGGACGGCGAGACGCTGCGCAGCATGCTGACGGTGGCCGGCACGAGCCTGGCGCTGTTGGCGCTGATCTACCGCCCGCTGCTGTGGGACAGCTTCGACCCGGTGTTCCTGCGTGGGGTGAGCCGCTTCGGGGCGCCGGCCTATGCGCTGTTCCTGGCGCTGGTGGTGCTCAACCTGGTGACCGGCTTCCACGCCATCGGCGCGCTGATGGTGGTGGGGCTGATGATGCTGCCGGCGGCTGCCGCGCGCTTCTGGAGCTGGCGCCTGCCGGTGCTGCTGCTGACGGCGGCGGACATCGGCGCGGGCTGCGTGTGGCTGGGGCTGTTGCTGTCGTTCCACGCCAACCTGCCCAGCGGGCCCTGCATCGTGTTGCTGGCGGGGCTCGCTTACCTGATTTCGGTGTTCGTCGGGCCGGTCCACGGCTTGCTGCGACGCGCGCCCCTTCCCGTGCCCTGTTGAGGAGCCCCCGCATGTTCATGCGCCTGTGCGTTGTGCTGTTGCTGTGCCTGCCCGTTTCACTGTCCGCTGCGGAGAAGGCGAGGGTGGTGACCACCTTCAGCATCCTGGCGGACATCACCCGTGAGATCGGCGGGGACGACATCCAGCTCACCAACCTGGTGGGGGCGGATGCCGATGCCCACGTCTTTGAGCCGGCGCCGGCCCAGGTGCGGGCGGTGCTGGAGGCGGACCTGGTGATCGCCAACGGGCTGGGCTTTGAGCCTTGGCTGGAGCGCCTGCTGGCCAACGGCGAGGCGCGCGGTACGCGCATCGACGCGAGCAAGGGCGTGGTGCCGATGACGGTGCTGGAGGACGACCAGCGTCTGGTGGACCCCCACGCCTGGCAGAGCCTGGGCAATGCGGAGATCTACGCGCGCAACATCACCCAGGCGCTGGTGCAGCTGGTGCCGGCCCGCGCGGCGGCCTTTGAGGCGCGGCGGGACTCCTGGCTGGGCCGCCTGGGGGCGTTGCGCCAGAGCATCGCCCCGCGCCTGATGGCGTTGCCGCCGGAGCGGCGCCGGGTGCTGACCAGCCACGATGCCTTCGGTTACTTCGCCCAGGAGTGGCGCCTGCAGTTCCTCGCGGCCCAGGGCGTGAGCGATGCGGCCGAGCCTTCTGCTGCCGAGGTGGCGGGGTTGATCCGCCAGCTGCGGGCGGAGGGCGTGCGGGCCATCTTCGTGGAGAATATCCGCGATGCGCGGCTGGTGAAGCAGATCGCCGAGGAGGCCGGGGCGCGTGTGGGCGGCACGCTGTATTCCGATGCGCTGGCGGCCGAGGGCCCGGCCAGCACTTACCTCGGCATGTACCGGCAGAACGTGGAGCGGCTGTTGCAGGCGCTGGCGCCATGAGCTTCTGGCTGCAACTGGAGCGGAGCCCGGCCGGCACCGCGCGACCGTTGGAGGAGGTGATGGCGGCCATCCCCTGGAATGCCGACGGTCTGATCGCCGCCGTGGCACAGCAGTACGACAGCGGCGAGGTGCTGATGCTGGCGTGGATGAACCCCGAATCCCTGCGGCTCACCCTGGAGGAGGGTCGGGCCTGCTACTGGTCGCGCTCGCGCCGCTGCCTGTGGCGCAAGGGCGACACCTCCGGGCATGTGCAGCACCTGGTGAGCGCCCACCTGGATTGCGACGGCGATGCGCTGCTGCTGCAGGTGGACCAGGCCGGCCCGGCCTGCCACACCGGGCGTCGCTCCTGTTTCTACAACCAACTGTCCGACGTTGGGCTGCGGGTGATGAGCTCGGTGCCGGCACCCTCTGCGGGAGGCCATCCATGATCCGCAAGAACCCTTCCGGCCACCTGCCGGTGATTGCCGAGTCCGCCTATGTGGACAAGACCGCCATCCTCTGCGGCAAGGTGATCGTGCAGGACAACGTGTTCATCGGGCCCTATGCGGTGATCCGCGCGGATGAGGTGGACGCGAGCGGTGACATGCAGCCGATCGTCATCGGCGCCAACTCCAACATCCAGGACGGGGTGGTGATCCACTCCAAGTCCGGGGCGGCGGTCACCATCGGTAGCCACACCTCCATCGCCCACCGCTCGATCATCCACGGCCCCTGCCAGGTGGGGGACCGGGTGTTCATCGGCTTCAACAGCGTGCTGTTCAACTGCACCGTGGGCGATGGCTGCGTGGTGCGGCACAACGCGGTGGTGGACGGCTGCGACCTGCCACCGGGCTTCCACGTGACCTCGACCCAGCGCATCGGGCCGAAGACCGACCTGGACAGCCTGCCCCGGGTGAGCGTCTCCGCCGCCGAATTCTCCGAAGACGTGGCGCGTACCAACATCGATCTGGTGCGTGGCTACAAGGCCCTGCAGAACGAGTTCTAGCCATGCACAACCTGCTGATCCGCAATGCCCGCCTGGTCAATGAAGGCTGCGAATGGGAGGCCGACCTGCTGGTGCACAACGGCCGTATCGAACGCATCGACCGCAGCATCAGCGCCCGCCCGAATATGTGCGTGATCGACGCCAAGGGCCAGTACCTGCTACCGGGGATGATCGATGACCAGGTGCATTTCCGTGACCCGGGCGCGCCCCACAAGGGCACTTTCCTCAGTGAGTCCCGCGCGGCGCTGGCCGGGGGCGTGACCAGCGTGATGGACATGCCCAATACCCAGCCGCCGACCCTGGACCTGGAGGCGCTGGTGGCGAAGGAACGCCGCGCGGCGGCCTGTTCCTCGGTGAACTACGGTTTTCACTTCGGTGTGAGCCGGGACAACCTCGACACCGTGGCCCGGCTCGACCCGGAGCGGGTGGCGGGGGTGAAGGTGTTCATGGGCGCCTCCACCGGCAACCTGCTGGTGGACGACGAGGCCTCCCTGGAGCGGTTGTTCCGCGACTGCCCGACGCTGCTGCTGGCCCACTGCGAAGACGCGCCGCGCATCCGCGAGCGCGAGGCGCAATGGGCGGCCGGCCATGGCGATGCCATCCCGCCCGAGGCGCACCCGCTGATCCGCGATGCGGAGGCCTGCTACCGCTCCTCCAGCCGGGCGGTGGCGCTGGCCCGTCGTTTCGACACCAATCTGCATGTGCTGCACATCACCACCGCGCGGGAGCTGAAGCTGTTCACCCCCGGGCCGCTGCCGGGCAAGCACATCACCGCCGAGGTGTGCGTGCACCACCTGCTGTTCGATGACCGCGACTACCCGCGCCTGGGCCACCTGATCAAGTGCAACCCGGCGATCAAGACACCCTCCGACCGCGATGCCCTGCGCCGGGCGTTGCTGGACGGGCGTCTGGACGTGATCGGCAGCGACCACGCGCCCCACACCCGGGAGGAGAAAGCCCGGCCCTACGCCCAGGCGCCCGCCGGCTTGCCGCTGGTGCAGCACAGCCTGCCGGCGCTGCTGGAGCTGGTGGCCGACGGGCTGCTGCCGCTGACGCTGCTGGTGCACAAGACCAGCCACGCGGTGGCGGAGCGCTTCTCCATCGAGCAGCGCGGTTACCTGCGCGAGGGCTACTGGGCGGACCTGGTGTTGGTGGAGCGCCTGGCCGAGCCCCGGCCGGTGGAGGCGGACCCGATCCACGCGCAATGTGGCTGGACGCCGTTCCAGGGCCGGTCCTTCCGCCACGCGGTGCGCACCACGCTGGTGTCGGGCCAGCTGGGCTGGCACCAGGGACATTTCGGCCAAGATTGCCAGGGGCTGCCCCTGCGTTTTCGAAGGTGCTGAGGGGCTGTGCTTGACGCGGCGCCGGCAAAGGGTTGACTTAGAGCGCACTCGAACTTCTAGGATCGCCCCATGGAACCTCATCTCAGCATCGACGAAGTCGCCCGGCGCACCGGGCTCACGGCTCACACCCTGCGTTATTACGAGCGCATCGGGCTCATCGCCCCGGTGGGCCGGGCGCCGGGTGGGCAGCGGCGTTACGCGGCTTCGGACATGGCCTGGATCGAGTTCCTGCTGCGCTTGCGCACGACCCGCATGCCCATCGGCAAGATGCAGGCGTTCGCAGCGCTGAGGAGCGCCGGGGACCCAACGGTGCCGGCGCGTCGCCAGATGTTGGAGGGCCACCTTGCGGAGGTCCTGGCCGAGATCGAGGCGATGCGCCAGGCCGCCGATGCGCTGCACGCGAAGATCGAGCATTACCGCGCGTGCGAGCAGGCCCTGGCGCTGGAGCCATCAACCGAGAAGGACAACGCACATGAACGATGAGAGCCGCTACCAGCGTGGGCTGGCGAAACTGAAGGAGATCGACGGCGAGGCCGGTGAGCGGGTGGTGGAGAGCCTGGTGGGCATTGCCCCGGACTTTGCGCGCTACCTGGTGGAGTTCCCCTTTGGCGACATCTATTCCCGCCCGGGGCTGGACCTGAAGAGCCGGGAGATCGCCGTGGTGGCGGCACTGACTGCCCTGGGCAACGCCGCGCCGCAACTGAAGGTCCACGTGCACGGCGCGCTGAACGTCGGCGCCAGCCGCACGGAGATCATCGAGACGATCATGCAGATGGCCGTCTACGCGGGCTTTCCGGCCGCGCTGAATGGCCTGGCGGTGGCGCGGGAGGTGTTCGAGCAGCGGGGCGAGGCGGCCTGAAGCACGAAGCCCCGGCGGCGCAGGTCCGCAGGGGGCTTCGGGTGAAGCGGGGAGGGCTTAGACGTTGAAGCGGAAGTGCATCACGTCGCCGTCCTTGACGATGTATTCCTTGCCTTCCAGGCGCCATTTGCCGGCTTCCTTGGCGCCGGCTTCACCCTTGAACTGGATGAAGTCGTCATAGGCGACCACTTCGGCGCGGATGAAGCCTTTTTCGAAGTCGGTGTGGATCACGGCGGCGGCCTGCGGGGCGGTAGCGCCGATGCGCACGGTCCAGGCGCGCACTTCCTTCACGCCGGCGGTGAAGTAGGTCTGCAAGTTGAGCAGGTCGTAACCGGCGCGGATCACGCGGTTGAGACCCGGCTCTTCGAGGCCGAGGGCTTCGAGGAACATGTCCTTCTCTTCGCCGTCGTCGAGTTCGGCGATCTCGGCTTCGATCTTGTTGCAGACCGGTACCACGATGGCGCCTTCCTCTTCGGCGATGGCTTTCACCACGTCGAGGTGCGGGTTGTTCTCGAAGCCGTCTTCGGCGACGTTGGCGATGTACATCACCGGCTTGCTGGTGAGCAGGTGGAAGCCACGGACGATGCGCTTCTCTTCATCGCCCAGGTTCTTCAGCAGGGAGCGTGCGGGCTTGCCTTCGCTGAAGTGGGGAATGAGTTTTTCCAGCAGGGCCTTCTGCGCCAGGGCGTCCTTGTCGCCGCCCTTGGCGTTGCGGGTGACCTTCTGCAGTTGCTTCTCGCAGCTGTCGAGGTCGGCGAAGATCAGTTCGAGGTCGATGATCTCGATGTCGCGCTTGGGGTCGACGCTGTTGGAGACGTGGATGACGTTCTCGTCTTCGAAGCAGCGCACGACGTGGGCGATGGCGTCGGTCTCGCGGATGTTGGCGAGGAACTTGTTGCCCAGGCCTTCACCCTTGGAGGCGCCGGCTACCAGGCCGGCGATGTCGACGAATTCCATGGTGGTCGGCAGCACGCGCTCGGGCTTGACGATCTCGGCCAGTGCCTGCAGGCGCGAGTCGGGCATCGGCACGATGCCGCTGTTCGGCTCGATGGTGCAGAAGGGGAAGTTCTCCGCCGCGATGCCGGATTTGGTCAGGGCGTTGAACAGGGTGGACTTGCCGACGTTGGGCAGGCCGACGATGCCGCAATTGAATCCCATGCTATGTCCCTCGCGCTGATTGGCGATAAAGAGGTGTGATCAGGCCTTCTGGCTGTGCAGCTTCTGCATCGCTTTGGTCCAGTCACCTGCGAGCATTTCCGGCAGCACGCCGAGGGCGAAGTCGATGCTGGAGTCGAGCTTTTCCTGTTCGCTGCGCGGGGCGCGGCCGAGGACGAAGCCGGAGACCAGGCTGCTGTGCCCCGGGTGGCCGATGCCGAGCCGGAGGCGGTGGAAGCCGTTCTGATTGCCGAGCTGGGCGATGATGTCGCGCAGCCCGTTGTGCCCGCCGTGCCCGCCGCCCAGTTTGAGCTTGGCGACGCCGGGAGGCATGTCGAGTTCGTCGTGGGCCACCAGGATCGCCTCGACCGGGATGCGGAAGAAACCGGCGAGCGCCGCTACGGACTGGCCGCTGCGGTTCATGTAGGTGGTGGGGATGAGCAGGCGAACGTCGCGGCCCTGATGGCTGAACTTGCCGACCAGGCCGAAATACTTCTTGTCGAGGGAGAGGTTGACGCGCTGGCTGTCTGCCACGCGCTCAACGAAAAGGGCCCCTGCGTTATGCCGGGTCTGGTCGTATTCAGGGCCTGGATTACCCAGGCCGACGATCAGTTGTACGGCAGTCACGACAGGGGCCCTTCCTCAGGCTGGCGAGTAGTGATTACTCGGCTGCGCCTTCTGCTTCGTCTTTCACAACGCGGGAGGCGTGGATGTTAGCCACAGCCAGGTCGTTGCCGTGCGCCAGTGCGACCAGCTCGACGCCTTTCGGCAGCTTGAGGTCGGACAGGTGAACGATTTGGCCCAGTTCAACCTTGGCCAGGTCGACTTCGATGAACTCCGGCAGGTCTTTCGGCAGGCAGGAGACTTCGACTTCGGAGATGGTGTGGGAGATCTCGCCACCACCAGTCTTCACGCCAACGGCGGTCGCTTCGTTCAGGAAGTGCAGGGGCACGTGAGCGGTCAGTTTCTGGCCGGCAACGACGCGCTGGAAGTCAGCGTGCAGTACGAAGCCTTTGGCCGGGTGACGCTGCAGGGCCTTGATCAGAACGGTTTCGGTCTTGCCGGAAACGTTCAGGGCGATCACGTGGCTGAAGGCGGCTTCGTTTTCCAGCAGCTTGGCCAGGTCTTTGGCCAGCAGGCTTACGGATTCCGGGGCTTTCTCGCCACCGTAGACCACGGCGGGAACCAGGTTGGCATTACGACGCAGGCGGCGGCTCGCACCTTTCCCCAGGTCGGAACGCGCTTCGGCATTCAGGGCAAAATCAGTCATTACGTTTCTCCAAAATAGCCAAACCGCCCCGAGTGCTTGCGACCAGCATCTTGGGCGGTTGGGCAAAAAAGCCCCGCCGAAGCGGGGCGTTTTCGTCAGGGATGTCCGCTTAGCGGAACATCGCGCTGATCGATTCCTCATTGCTGATGCGGCGGACCGCTTCAGCCACGACCGGCGCGATATCCAGTTGGCGGATACGCGAGCAGGCCTGTGCCGCGGCGGACAGGGGGATGGTGTTGGTCACCACCAGCTCGTCCAGCACGGAGTTTTCAATGTTCTCGATGGCACGGCCCGACAGCACCGGGTGGGTGCAGTAGGCGTAGACCTTGGCGGCGCCGTGGTCCTTCAGGGCCTTGGCAGCGTGGCCGAGGGTGCCGGCGGTATCGACCATGTCGTCGACCAGGACGCAGGTACGGCCATCCACATCACCGATGATGTGCATGACTTCGGACTGGTTGGCCTTGGGACGACGCTTGTCGATGATCGCCAGATCGACACCCAGGGACTTGGCAACGGCGCGAGCACGCACCACGCCACCGATGTCCGGGGAGACGATCATGAGGTTGTCGAAGCGTTGGTCTTCGATGTCATCCACCAGAACGGGGGAGCCGTAGATGTTATCTACCGGAATATCGAAGAAGCCCTGGATCTGGTCGGCGTGCAGGTCGACGGTCAGCACGCGGTCGACGCCGACCACGGTGAGCATGTCGGCCACTACCTTCGCGCTGATCGCCACGCGAGCGGAACGCGGGCGGCGGTCCTGGCGGGCATAGCCGAAGTAGGGGATCACTGCAGTGATACGGGACGCCGAGGAGCGGCGGAAGGCGTCAGCCATCACCACCAGTTCCATCAGGTTGTCGTTGGTGGGCGCGCACGTGGGCTGAATCAGGAAGACGTCCTTACCGCGAACGTTTTCATTGATTTCAGCGCTGATCTCGCCGTCGGAGAATTTGCCTACGGAGGCATCACCGAGGGGGATGTGCAATTGACGTACGACGCGACGCGCCAGATCGGGGTTGGCGTTCCCCGTGAAGACCATCATCTTGGACACGCGCAGTACCTGCCGGCTGAGGGTGGACCTGATGAATAAAAAGCTGTTCAAAATGCACAGGTGCTTTTTGAACAGCTTTCTCGTGTATGGCAGGGGCGGCTGGATTCGAACCAACGCATGGCAGGATCAAAACCTGCTGCCTTACCGCTTGGCGACGCCCCTATCTGTTTCAACTCTCTTTGCAAGACCTTGTCGTACCGAACCCTTGGAGGGTTATGGCAGGGGCGGCTGGATTCGAACCAACGCATGGCAGGATCAAAACCTGCTGCCTTACCGCTTGGCGACGCCCCTGTATCGGTATAACCGGAGGACTTGCAACACTTCTTTCAAGCCAGGATTCCGAGCTTGCGGTGCAACATCGAGATGTTGCTTCCTCGCGCGACGAAATTCGGCAGAGTGGCTGGAAGTTGGCGGGCGACTTTATCAGCATCGTCCTTGTTTGGGAAGCTCCCAAACACACAAGCTCCAGTGCCGGTCAGTCTAGCTGCTGTGAAATTATTCAACAGGATCAGCGCGTTACGAACATCCGGGTAACGTTTCTCGACTACCGGTTGACAGTCATTACGACCGCCCCCCTCAAGAAGGCTGCGAAGATTAATGGGCGGAGTATTCCGTGTCAACTCGGGATCGGTGAAAACTTCCGCTGTGCTGACAAAGACTTGCGGTACGGCGACGAGGAACCAGGGCTCGGGCAGGGTGACCGGCTGCAGGCGCTCGCCGACACCTTCGGCGAAGGCCGCACGGCCGCGCACGAATACCGGCACATCGGCGCCCAGGGCCAGGCCCAGTTCGGCGAGGCGGTCTTCGCCCAGGTGGGTTTGCCAGAGGTGGTCGAGGCCGAGCAGGGTGGTGGCGGCATCCGAGCTGCCGCCGCCGATGCCGCCGCCCATGGGCAGGCGCTTGTCCAGCCAGATGTCGGCACCGAGAGCGGTGCCGGATTCCTGCTGCAGGCGCCTGGCGGCGCGGACGATCAGGTTGCTCTCATGGGGCACGCCCGGCACCTCGGTGCGCAGGTGGATTTCACCATCCTGGCGCAGGGTGAAGCCCAGTTCGTCGCCGTGTTCGAGGAACTGGAACAGGGTCTGCAGCTCGTGATAGCCGTCGGCACGGCGGCCGAGGATATGCAGCATGAGGTTGAGCTTGGCCGGAGCCGGGAGGATCAGCTGTGCGTCCTGCATGGTGCGCCTACTGGCCGAGCTGGCGCGGCTGCCAGTCCTTGATCACCAGGGTGACGTCGAGGTCGGCGCCCTTGAGCTTGATGCGCTCGGGCAGGGTGAAGCCGTTCTGCTCCACATAGCTGAGGTACTGCACCTGCCAGCCGTCCTGCTCGAGGCTCGCCAGGTGGCTCTTGCCGTCCAGGGTCAGGCGGCTGCGGCTATCCGGGGCGGGCAGGCCGCGCACCCACCATTGCAGGTGGGACACCGGCAGGCGCCAGCCGAGCTGTTCTTCCAGCAGGGCTTCGGGGGTTTCGGCTTCATAGCGACCCTGGTTGGCCACTTCGAGGGTAATGGCGCCCGGGTGCCCGGTGAGGCGGGCTGCACCACGACCCAGGGGGCCGGAAAGGCGGATGTCGTAATAGTCGCGGCGTTGCAGCCAGAACAGCGTGCCGCTGCCGGAGTCCTTCGGTGCGCGGATGCCGACCTTGCCGGCGATCTGCCAGCCGTCGAGCGCGGCGACCTGTTCCTTATGAACTTTCCATTGCGCCGGGTCGCCCTGGCCGTCAACGGTTTCGTGGGAGGTGAGGCCGGCGCAGCCCGTGAGCAGGAGCAGGGCGCCGGCGGCTAGCAGTGAACGTAGACGCATGGATCAAAGAGTCTCGGAGCCGGTCAGGCGCTGCAGGGTGCCGCGCAGGATCGGGCTGTCGGGTTGGGTCTTGAGGGCTTCGGACCAGACTTCGCGAGCTTCGCTCTGCTTGCCACGGGCCCAGAGCACTTCGCCCAGGTGGGCGGCCACTTCGTGATCGGGGAATTCCTTCAGGGCCTGGCGCAGCAGGCGTTCTGCTTCATCCATGTTGCCCAGGCGGAAGTTGATCCAGCCGAGGCTGTCGAGAATGGCGGGGTCGTCCGGCTTGAGTTGGTATGCCTTTTCGACCAGTTGGCGGGCTTCCTCGTAGCGCGTGGTGCGATCGGCCAGGGTGTAGCCGAGGGCGTTGAGCGCCATGGCATTTTCCGGTTCACGCTCGAGGATGAAACGCAGGTCGCGCTCCAGTTGCGCCAGGTCGCCGCGCTTCTCCGCGAGCATCGCGCGGGTATAGAGAAGGTTGAGGTCATCCGGGAATTGCTGCAGGCCTTGCTGGATGACGTTCCAGGAACGGTCCTGCTGCTGGCGCTCGGCGAAGCTTTCGGCCTCGATCAGGTACAGCTGGATGGCGTAGTCGGGCTGCGCCTCGCGAGCCTTGTCCAGGTGCGCGGCGGCCTCGTCCGGACGGTTGGCGTCGAGCAGTATCTCGGTCTGGCGCAACTGGGCCGGCAGGTAGTCGTTGCCGGCACCGACCAGTGCGTACTCGATCAGTGCGCTTTCCTTGTCGCCGCGCTTTTCGTAGACCTGGCCCAGGTTGAAGTGGGCGGAGTCCACGTGGCTGCCACGGTCGACCAGCTCTTCGAGGTAGACCTGGGCTTCGTCCCAGGCCTCGCCTTCCATGCACACCAGCGCCAGTGAGAAGCGCAGGTCGTCATCGTCGGGGAACTGTTGCACCAGGCCGGCGAACTCGGACTTGGCTTCGTCCAGGCGGTTCTCTTCCACCAGCAGGCGCGCGTAGGTCAGGCGCAGGCGTTTGTCGTCCGGGTGCTGCTTGATGCCTTTCTGCAGCAGCGGCAGGGCTTCGTCGGTGCGGTCCAGGCTTTGCAGCAGGCGCGCGCGCAGGAGGATCGGCGGGATCTGCTGGTCATTCGAGGGGATGTCTTCCAGCAGCGCCAGCGCGTCTTCGGTGCGGCCGTCCTGTTGCAGCAGCACCGATTTGCCGAACACCAGCTGGCTGTTGTCCGGGTACTTGGCGAGCAGGCGGTCGAAGCTTTGCAGCAGGCCGGTGCGGGTATCCGGGTCGGTCTCGGCGGCAGAGAGAGCGAGGAAATCGAAGTGGGTATCGCCTTGGCCCTGTAGCACCTTCTCCATATAGGTCATGGATTCGTCGTAGCGGCCGCCGCGGGCGAGCTGTACGGCGGCGGCGCGCTGGGCGTCGAGGTTGTCCGGCGCGTTCTTCGCCCAGATCAGCGCGGTGTCCAGTGCGGCCTGGTCGGCACCCAGGTACTCGGCGATGCGGAAGGCGCGTTCGGCGACGCCGGCGTCCTGGGTCGCATTGGCTTGCTGGACATAGTTGCCGAGGGCGATATCGAAGCGGTTGCGCTGCCCGGCCACTTCGGCGGAGAGCAGGGCGAACAGCGTGTCGCGGCTGAAGGAGCCATAGACTTCCGGCTTGGAATCGGGCGCCTGGCTGGTGTCTTCCACCGGCGGCGTGCCGTCCGGCGAGGTGGGGGCCAGGGTCTGGCAACCGCCAACGAGCAGGAGGGCGGTCAGCAACGCGAAGGATTTATTCATAGGGGAAAAGGCGACTAACCTGCGGTCGGAGCATCATGACACAAGCGGCTGGGCAAGCCCATGGGGCAAGGGCCGATACATTGTTGGGCCGGTTCATGGTGATTGTGACAATAGCGAGCGGTGGTTGTTCTCAATCTGTTGAAGGAGGACAATTGCGCGCCTCCCGTTTCCGTTAGCGACCCTGCATGGCCTTTCTTGCCCTCGGTATCAACCACAAAACCGCGTCCGTGGATGTACGTGAGCGCGTGGCTTTTACTCCCGAGCAATTGGTCGAGGCGCTGCGGCAGCTGTGCAACCTCACGGCCAGCCGCGAGGCGGCGATCCTCTCCACCTGCAACCGCAGCGAGCTGTACCTGGAGCAGGAGCAGATCAGCGCCGACGAAGTCCTGGCCTGGCTGGCCGGCTACCACAACCTCAGCCTCGAAGAGCTGCGTGCCTGCGCCTACGTGCACCAGGACGATGCCGCCGTACGCCACATGATGCGCGTCGCGTCGGGGCTCGACTCCATGGTCCTCGGCGAGCCGCAGATCCTCGGTCAGATGAAGTCCGCCTACGCCGTGGCGCGCGAGGCCGGCACCGTCGGCCCGCTGCTGGGCCGGCTGTTCCAGGCCACCTTCAGCACCGCCAAGACCGTGCGCACCGACACCGCGATCGGCGAGAACCCGGTCTCCGTAGCCTTCGCCGCAGTCAGCCTGGCCAAGCAGATCTTCACCGACATGCACCGCAGCCAGGCGCTGCTCATCGGCGCCGGCGAAACCATCACCCTGGTCGCCCGCCACCTGCACGAGCAGGGCGTGAAGCGCATCGTCGTCGCCAACCGCACCCTCGAACGCGCCAGCATGCTCGCCGAGCAGTTCGGTGCCCACGCCGTGCTGCTGGCCGATATCCCCGACGAGCTGGTCAACAGCGACATCGTCATCAGTTCCACCGCCAGCCAGTTGCCGATCCTCGGCAAGGGCGCAGTCGAGCGCGCGCTGAAGCAGCGCAAGCACAAGCCGATCTTCATGGTCGACATCGCCGTGCCGCGTGACATCGAGCCCGAAGTCGGCGAGTTGGACGACGTCTACCTCTATACCGTCGACGACCTCCACGAAGTGGTCGCCGAAAACCTCAAGAGTCGCCAGGGCGCCGCCCAGGCCGCCGAGGAGCTGGTCGGTGGCGGTGTGGTCGAGTTCATGCAGCGCCTGCGCGAACTGGCTGCCGTGGACGTGCTGCGCGCCTACCGCCAGCAGGCCGAACGCACCCGTGACGAGGAACTGGCCAAGGCGCAGCGCATGCTGGCCAACGGCAGCTCCGCCGAAGACGTCATGGCCCAGCTCGCCCGCGGGCTCACCAACAAGCTGCTGCATGCCCCCAGCGTGCAGCTGAAAAAACTCTCCGCCGACGGCCGCTTCGATGCGCTGGCCGTGGCCCAGGAACTCTTCGCCCTCGACGAGGGCACGGACAAGCAAGCCCAATGAAAGCGTCACTGCTCAACAAGCTCGACATCCTCCAGGATCGTTTCGAGGAACTCACGGCCCTGCTCGGCGATGCCGAAGTCATCAGCGACCAGAGCAAGTTCCGCGCGTATTCCAAGGAATACGCCGAGGTCGAGCCCGTCTACCTGGCCTTCCGTGAATTCCGCAAGGTGCAGTCCGATCTCGAGGGCGCCCAGGCGCTGCTCAAGGATAGCGACCCGGACCTGCGCGAGATGGCCGAGGAAGAAGTCGCCCAGGCCCGCGAGCAGCTGGTCGAGCTGGAGGCGCGCCTGCAGCGCATGCTGCTGCCCAAGGACCCCAACGACGGTCGCAACGTGTTCCTCGAAATCCGCGCCGGCACCGGTGGCGACGAGGCGGCGATCTTCTCCGGCGACCTGTTCCGCATGTACTCGCGCTATGCCGAGCGCCAGGGCTGGCGGGTGGAGATCCTCTCCGAGAACGAAGGCGAGCACGGTGGCTATAAAGAGGTGATCGCCCGCGTCGAGGGCGACAACGTCTACGCCAAGCTCAAATTCGAGTCCGGCGCGCACCGCGTGCAGCGGGTGCCGGAAACCGAATCCCAGGGCCGCATCCACACGTCCGCCTGCACCGTCGCCGTGCTCCCCGAGCCGGACGAACAGGCCGCCATCGAGATCAACCCGGCCGACCTGCGCGTGGACACCTACCGCTCCTCCGGCGCCGGCGGCCAGCACGTGAACAAGACCGACTCCGCCGTGCGCATCACCCACATCCCCTCCGGGATCGTGGTCGAGTGCCAGGAGGAGCGCTCGCAGCACAAGAACCGCGCCAAGGCCATGGCCTGGCTGGCAGCCAGGCTGAACGACCAGCAGGAAGCCGCTGCGCACAAGGAAATCTCCGACACCCGCAAGCTGCTGGTGGGCTCCGGCGACCGTTCCGAGCGCATCCGCACCTACAACTACCCCCAGGGGCGGGTCACCGATCACCGCATCAACCTGACCCTCTACGCCTTGGACGACGTGCTCGCCGGCGGCGTCGAAGCGGTCATCGAGCCGCTGCTCGCCGAATACCAGGCCGACCAGCTGGCCGCCCTGGGAGACTGACGTGACCATCATCGCCAGCCTGCTCAGCGAGGCCCGCCTGCCGGGCTCGCCGAGCGCCCGCCTGGACGCCGAGCTGCTGCTCGCCGCCGCCCTGGGCAAGCCGCGCAGCTTCCTGCATACCTGGCCCGAGCGTGTGGTCAGTGGCGAGGCCGCCGAGCTGTATGCCAGCTACCTGGAGCGCCGGCGCAACGGCGAACCGGTGGCCTACATCCTCGGTCAGCAGGGCTTCTGGAGCCTGGACCTGGAAGTCGCCCCGCACACCCTGATCCCGCGCCCCGACACCGAGCTGCTGGTGGAAAGCGCCCTGGCCCTGGTGCCGGCCACCCCCGCCCGCGTGCTCGACCTGGGCACCGGCAGCGGCGCCATCGTCCTGGCCCTGGCCAGCGAGCGCCCGGGCTGGCGCCTGATCGGCGTCGACCGCATCGGTGATGCCGTGGCCCTGGCCGAGCGCAACCGCGTACGCCTGAAGCTGGACAACGTCGAATTCCGCGAGAGCCACTGGTTCTCCGCCCTGGCTGGCGAGCGCTTCGACCTCATCGTCAGCAACCCGCCCTACATCGCCGCCCGCGACCCGCACCTGAGCGAAGGTGACGTGCGCTTCGAGCCGGCCAGTGCGCTGGTCTCCGGCGCCGACGGGCTGGACGACATCCGCCTGATCATCAGCGAAGCGCCCGTACACCTGAGTGCCGGTGGCTGGCTGCTGCTGGAACATGGCTACGACCAGGCCGCTGCCGTACGCGAGCTGCTGTCCCGCCAGGGCTTCGAGGCGGTGGAAAGCCGTCGCGACCTGGGCGGCCACGAGCGCATCAGCCTGGGCCGCCTGCCATGCTGAGCGATGAAGAGCTCCTGCGTTACAGCCGGCAGATCCTCCTGCCGCAGATCGACGTCGACGGCCAACTGCGCCTGAAGCAGGCCCGTGTACTCATAGTCGGCGTCGGTGGCCTCGGCTCGCCGGTCGCTCTCTACCTGGCTGCTGCCGGTGTCGGCGAGTTGCACCTGGCGGACTTCGACAGCGTCGACCTGACCAACCTGCAGCGCCAGATCATCCACGACAGCCAGAGCGTCGGGCAGCCCAAGGTCGACTCGGCCATGGCCCGGCTTACCGCGCTCAACCCCGAAGTGCGCCTGGTGCCTCACCGCGCCGCGCTGGATGTCGACTCCCTGGCTGCTGCCGTCGCGGCCGTGGACCTGGTGCTTGACTGCACCGACAACTTCGGCACCCGCGAGGCGGTCAACGCCGCCTGTGTGGCCGCGCGCAAGCCGCTGGTTTCCGGCGCTGCGATCCGCCTCGAAGGCCAGCTTTCGGTGTTCGACCCGCGACGCGATGACAGCCCCTGCTACCACTGCCTTTATGGCCACGGCAGCGAAGCCGAACTGACCTGCAGCGAAGCCGGTGTGGTCGGCCCGCTGGTGGGCATGGTCGGCAGCCTGCAGGCCCTGGAAGCACTCAAGCTGCTGGCCGGTTTCGGCGAGCCCCTGGTGGGCCGCCTGCTGCTGGTGGAGGCCCTCGGCAGCCGCTTCCGCGAGCTGCGGGTCAAGCGCGATCCGGGCTGTACCGTCTGTGGGAATGGGCATGCCTGATCAGGCCCCCGTCGGCGTCTTCGACTCCGGCGTTGGCGGCCTCTCCGTGCTGCGTGAGATCCGCGGCCTGCTTCCCAATGAATCCCTGCTCTATGTGGCCGACAGCGGCTATATCCCCTATGGCGAGAAGAGCCAGGACTTCATCCGCGAGCGCAGCCAGGCGATCACCCGCTTCCTGCTGGAGCGTGGTGCCAAGGCGCTGGTGCTGGCCTGCAACACCGCCACGGTGGCGGCGGTCGCCGACCTGCGGGCGCGTTATCCACAGCTGCCCATCGTCGGCATGGAGCCGGCGGTCAAGCCCGCAGCGGCCGCCACGCGCTCCGGCGTGGTCGGCGTGCTCGCCACCACCGGTACCCTGAAAAGCGCCAAGTTCGCCGCGCTGCTCGACCGGTTCGCCAATGACGTGCGTGTGGTCACCCAGCCCTGCCCGGGCCTGGTGGAGCGCATCGAGATAGGCGACCTCGACAGCGAGGCGACCCGTGCGCTGCTCTGGAGCTACGTGCAGCCGCTGTTGGCCGAGGGCTGCGACACGCTGATCCTCGGCTGCACCCATTACCCCTTCCTGCGTCCGTTGCTGGCCGGCATGGTCCCCGAGTCGGTACGCCTGGTGGACACCGGCGCCGCGGTGGCGCGGCAGCTGCAACGCCTGCTCGAAGCCCGTGACCTGCTGGCGCGCGGGCCGGCTCAAGCCTGTCGTTTCTGGAGCAGCGGTGAGCCTGCAGCGATGCAGAATGTGCTGCCTGCACTATGGGGAAACGAGAGCGTTTGCGTGGCGGATCTCGGCTTTTAAAAAAACCTTGAACTTGCTGGTAGCCGTCTTTCTCTTAGTCCAAACGTATCTATAATCGCTCCAATTCGTACGTTTTAACCTGTCGATTAAGTCTGAATAAGGAAGTTTCCATGAAGAAACTGTTCTCTTTGGCTGCCGTTGCAGCCATTTGCGTAGGGCAAGCTGTTGCGGCACAGGCAGCTGATGTTTCTCTCGATGTTGGTCAGACCGGCGAATCGACCATGGTCTATCGCCTCGCTACCCAGTTCGATTTCTCCACCAGCTGGTTCCAGACCGACGTCGGTCGCCTGACCGGCTACTGGGATGCCGGCTACACCTACTGGGACGGCGACAAGACCTCCAGCAACCACAGCATTTCCTTCGCACCGGTGTTCGTCTACGAATTCGCCGGTGAAACCGTGAAGCCCTATGTCGAAGCCGGCATCGGTGTCGCCCTGTTCGCCAATACCGAACTGGAAGACAACGAGCTGGGCTCCTCTTTCCAGTTCGAAGACCGCATCGGCGCCGGCCTGCGCTTCAGCAACCAGGAAGTCGGCGTTCGCGCCATCCACTACTCCAACGCCGGCATCAAGCAGCCGAACGATGGCGTCGAGGCGTACAGCCTGCACTACCGCGTTTCCTTCTAAGCGCGAGTGACACGAAGAACCGGGCCCAGCGCCCGGTTTTTTTATGGCCTGTGGATAACCCTGAGCACCTGGCGGTGCGGCCTTAGGAGCGAATTCATTGGCTCTGTCTGCGTTAAGTGTTGCTAGAGGATTTGAGCTCAGCTGATTGCCGAGTTCTGGTGATGCTTCTGGTTTCGCCCACCCGGGCGAGTCCCTTTTCTCAGTCGCCAGAAAAGGAACCAAAAGGGCTTGCCCCATCATCCGGCCCGACTGCGTCGGGTTCCCTCACTCCATCGTCGTTACTCGCTACGCTCGCCCTTCGGGCCGCACTGAAGTGCGTTCGCCGCAAGCGTCGTCTGGGGGCCGGCGCGATGGGCCATCCCTGGCCTGGCGCGCCTCTCGCGGCATCCATGCCGCTCGTCCCCCGGCGCAACGACTGCGTTCGGCCTCCTGGAGGGGCGTTGGCGGCTGCTCCAACTTTCTCTGCTCAAATCCACACATTGATGTGCGCACCAACCCAACGTGCACGTAGCGGCGGCTTTCGTAGGATGGCGTAGAGCGAAGCGAAACCCATGCTGTGGAGGTGGAAGAAATCCATAAATGCCCGGATAGCACCGTGCTTGAGCGCTTGCATTAAAACCACAACAGCTAACGCAGACAGAGCCAATTCATTCGCGACGGGTGCTGCCCCGCGTAGCCCGGGCTTCAGCCCGGGGCCATTCCGGAGGCCAGGTACCGGTCAGACCACGCGTCCATAGGCGCTGTCGATGCCCCGGCGTTCATCCAGGCAATCGGCTTCGCCCATCTCGAACTCGCGGCAGATCAGCGGGCGATTCTCGTAGATGGTGCAGAGCATGGTGTCGCGGTCCAGCGCGGCGCACCAGCCGTCGTCCAGGCGCGCCATGACGTCGCCGCCCCAGTCATCGGTTTCGATGAAGCGTTCGGGCACGCCGGTGTCGGTGATCAGCATCACTTCCAGCTGGCAGCAGCAGGCGGCGCAGGTGGCGCAGGTGATCTCGGGGGCGGCAGGCAGTTGTTGGACGGGAATCAGCGAAGGGCTCATGGGCGCGGAGTTTACGGCAAAGGCATGCGTTCCGGTTGCCGGGGCGATCAGGTGTTCGGCCTTGGCCGCTTCAACTGCCTCGCCAGGCGATGCAGCAGAGGTAGCAGCGCCGCCCAGATGAGCGCCAGTACCAGCAGGCTCGGCAGCGTGCCGAAGGGCAGGCCGACCCCGGCCACGCGCGCGCCGGCCAGGTACGACAGCGGTGCGGCGATGGCGCCCAGCAGGCTGGCCAGCCACCAGGGCCGGGCAGTCCAGGCCAGGCAATGGTTGAGCGTGGTGCCCAGCAGTGCCCAGAGCAATACCAGCCAGGGCGGGATCAGGTGCCCGCCGTAGCCGAAGTCGAACAGGCCGAGGTTGAGCAACAGGCAGTCCAGCAGGCTGCCCAGCAGCGTCACGGCGATCACCAGGCGGCCATCCTCCGACCAGGAGCCGATGCAGAGGAAATGCAGCGCCAGGATCGCCGGCGCCACCAGCAACAGGAGCGGCTGGTTGGCGGCGAACAGGCAGGCGAACCAGCCCAGCTGGAACAACGCCGCATTGGCCAGCTGCCTAGGCATCCAGGCGGCCGAGCAGTGACGACGGGCGCGCGCCGGGCTTGGCCAGCACCAGCTGCGCGGTGCCGATGGCGCGCTCCAGGAAGCCGCCCTCGCAGTAGCACAGGTAGAACTCCCAGAGCCGGTAGAAGGTTTCGTCGTAGCCCAGTTGCTCCAGGCGCCCGCGCGCTGCGCGCAGGTTGTCGTGCCAGTGGCGCAGGGTGCGTGCGTAGTGGGGACCGAAGTCCTCCATGTGCAGCAGGTTCATGTCGCTGTCGCGGGTGATCACCTCCAGCATCTTCTGCACCGAGGGCAGGGCGCCCCCGGGGAAGATGTAGCGCTGGATGAAGTCGACGCTGCGTTTGGCCTGCTCGTAACGCTGGTCGCGCATGGTGATGGCCTGCAGCAGCATCAGCCCGTCGTCCTTGAGCAGGCGTGCGCACTGCTTGAAATAGGCGGGCAGGAAGCGGTGGCCCACCGCCTCGACCATCTCGATGGAGACCAGCTTGTCGAAGCGCCCGTCGAGGTCGCGGTAGTCCTGCAGCAGCAGGGTGACGCGTGATTGCAGGCCCTGCTCCTCGATGCGCTGGCGGGTGTACTCGTACTGCTCGCGGGACAGGGTAGTGGTCGTCACCCGGCAGCCGTGGTGGGTGGCGGCGTAGAGCGCCATGCTGCCCCAGCCGGTGCCGATCTCCAGCAGGTGGTCGTCGGGCTTGAGGTCGAGCTTGCGGCAGATGCGTTCCAGCTTGTTCAACTGGGCTTGCTCCAGGCTCTGCTCGGGGCTGGCGAACTGCGCGGCGGAGTACATCATGGTCGGGTCGAGCATCTGCTCGAACAGGTCGTTGCCCAGGTCGTAATGGGCGGCGATGTTGCGCCGCGAGCCGGCCCGTGTGTTGCGGTTGAGCCAGTGCAGGCCCTGCACCAGGGGCCTCCCCAGCAAAGCCAGGCCGCGTTCCATGCCGTCGAGCACATCGAGGTTGGCGACGAACACGCGGATCACCGCCGTGAGGTCCGGCGTGGTCCAGTAACCGTGGATATAGGCCTCCCCCGAGCCGATGGAGCCGTTGGCCGCCACCAGCGGCCAGACCGCCGCATCCTGCACCTCGATACGTGCCCTGAGTTCAGCCTGAGCGTCGCCGAAGACCCGTTCCTCGCCGTCCTCCAGCACGGTCAACTGGCCGTGGCGCAGCCCTTCCAGCTGGGCCAGCACCAGCCGGCGCAACAGGCCGCCGGCCAGGCCGGTGGTGCCGAACAGGCCCGGCTTGATGCCGAGACTAGTGCTCTTCATGGTGATGCTCCTTCGAATGCGTGGTGGCGACGCGGTAGGCGCCGTCCGCCGCCTGGTGGGAGAACAGAGGCAGGCGTTTGAGCAGCAGGCGCAGGGCCTGCCAGTAGATGCCCAGGACGGTCTTGGCCGTCATCCAGGGAAAGCGCGCGAGGTAGCGGTGCAGGCTGGCGCGGTCGAGTTCGTGGCGCTCCAGGTCGAGGGTCGCGTCGAACAGCCGGGTGTCGCCCTGCCAGTCCTCCATGTGCACCGCCAGGCGTGGGCCCACCGGGCTGAAGGCCATGCGGTACTCCAGTTCGCGGGGCAGGAAGGGCGAGACGTGGAAGGCCTTGTCCACCCGCACTCGCTGGTGGCCCTCGCCCTGCGCCGGCACCACGTAGTGGTAGCGCTCGCGCCAGGGCGTGTTGGTCACCTCGCAGAGGATCGCCATCAGCGTTCCGTCGGCGTCATGGCAGTAGAAGAAGCTCGCCGGGTTGAAGGCCAGCCCCCAGCTGCGGGCCTGGGCCAGCAGGCAGATGGCGCCTTCGGGGCGCCGCCCCAGGGCCTCGCCGACGCGCTGGCGCACGGCTTCGGCGAGGCGCATGCCGGTGCCGGTGAACTGCGGCAGGAAGTCGCGCTCGCGAAAGGCGAAGGGCGCGAAGCGTCCCGGTCCGGCGAGCGGAGAGAGGCCGAGCACCTGTTCCTGCTCGTCCAGATCCAGGTACAGCAGGCCGATGCGGTAGCGGAAGGCGTGGGCCCGGGGCTGGTGCCGCCGGTGCCTGACCCAGCCGCTGTAGAGGGCGCTGTTCACAGGGATTCCCCGAACTCGCGGGCCACGCGCAGGGCGCTGACCACGCCATCTTCGTGGAAGCCGTTGCCCCAGTAAGCGCCGCAGAAGTAGCTGTGCTGCTTGGCGTTGATCTCCTCCCAGCGCGCCTGGGCGCGGACGCCCTCGAGGCTGAACTGCGGATGGGCGTAGCTGAAGCGGGCGAGGACGCGCGCGGGGTCGATGGCTTCGCCCTGGTTGAGGCTGACGCAGAAGGTCTCCGGCGCCTGGATGCCCTGGAGGATGTTCATGTTGTAGGTCACGGCCGCCGGGCGCTGGCGAGGGCCGCCCAGGCGGTAGTTCCAGCTGGCCCAGGCCAGTGGCCGGCGCGGCAGCAGGCGCGTGTCGGTGTGCAGCACCACCTCGTTGTCGGCATAGGGCAGGGCGCCCAGTACCTCGGCCTCGGTCGCGCTCGGCTGGGCCAGCAGGGCCAGTGCCTGGTCGCTGTGGCAGGCGAATACCACCTTGTCGAAGCGCTCGCTGCCGGCGGCGCTGTGCAGGGTCACGCCCTCGGCATCGCGCTCGACCCAGGTCACCGGGCAGGACAGGCGGATGTGGTCGGCGAAGCTGGCCGTCAGTGGCGCCACGTAGCTGCGCGAGCCCCCGCTGATCACCCGCCATTGCGGGCGGTCGTTGACCGATAGCAGGCCGTGGTTCTTGAAGAAGCGCACGAAGAACTGCAGCGGGAAGGCCAGCATGTCGTCCAGCGGCATGGACCAGATCGCCGCCCCCATCGGTACCAGGTAGTGATCGCGGAAGCGCTCGCCATAACCGCCCATGCGCAGGTAGTCGCCGAGGGTGATGGCGGGGTTGATGCGGCCCGCGTCGAGGTCCGCCTGGGCGTCGTGGTTGAAGCGCAGGATTTCTCGCAGCATGCCCCAGAAACCCGGCGAGAGCAGGTTGCGCCGCTGGGCGAAGAGACTATTGAGGTTGTTGCCGTTGTACTCCAGGCCGCTGGCCGGGTCGTGCACCGAGAAGCTCATCTCGGTGGGTTGGCTGGCCACGCCCAGGCGCTCCATCAGGCGGATGAAGTTGGGGTAGGTCCAGTCGTTGAAGACGATGAAGCCGGTGTCCACGGCGTAGTCACGCCCGTGCAGGTGCACGTCCACCGTGTGGGTGTGGCCGCCGATCCAGTCACTGGCTTCGAACAGCTGGATGTCGTGCTGGCGGGCCAGCAACCAGGCGCAGGTGAGACCGGAAATGCCGCTGCCGATGATGGCGACTTTCATTGGGGAGCTCCGTTACGGGCCAGGCGTCGGCCCAGGGCCAGGCGCATCCGCGCCGGCAGCCGGGCGAGCAGGCGCAGGGCGAGGATGAAGGGGCCCGGGAAGGCGATTTCCAGCGGCCGCCGCTGCAGCCGCCGGACGATGTGGTGCGCGGCACGTTGCGTCGACCAGCGCATGGGCATGGGGAAGTCGTTGCGCTGGGTCAGCGGCGTGTCGACGAAGCCGGGGCTCACCAGCGTGACGTCGAGGCCTTCGTGGGCCAGGTCCACGCGCAGGGATTCCAGCAGGTAGCGCAAGCCGGCCTTGGAGGCGCCATAGGCTTCGGCGCGAGGCAGGGCGAAGTGGGTGACGGCGCTGACCACGCCGACCAGGTGCGGCCGTTCGCCCTTGCGCAGCAGGGGCAGGGCGGCTTCGATGCAGCGCGCCGGGGCGAGCAGGTTGGCGGCTACCACGCGCTCGACCAGGTCGGCGTCGAACCGCCCGGCTTCCAGGTATTCGCAGGTGCCGGCGTTAAGGATCGCGCAGTCCAGCGCGCCCCAGTGCCGGGCGATGCGTTCGCCCATGGCGGTGACCTGGGCGGCGTCGGTCAGGTCGCCCGGCACCAGCAGTACCTGCTCGGGGAAGCGCTGCTGCAGGGTTTCCAGCGGGCCACTGCGGCGGGCGCTGAGGGCGAGACGGTGCCCGTCCCGGAGCAGCAGTTCGGCCAGTTCGGCGCCGATGCCGCTGCTGGCGCCGGTGAGCCAGATGCGTCGGGAGTCGTTCATGCCAGTCGCCCCTTTAGCAAGCGGACCACCCCGCCCAGCAGCGGCACGTGTTCATAGAGCAGCGCGCCGGCATCGAAGTAGTCGCGGTGGTAGTACACCCGTTCGTTCCAGCGCAGGTGCGAGCAGCCTTCCACCGCAATCGGGCGGCCGCCTGCCAGGCGTGGGTGGCGATAGGTCATGGTCCAGCGCAGGTAGCCTTGGCCTTCACCCGCCTGGTCATAGCCGTGGAACTCGAAGTTAAGGTCGTTGACGTTCTCGTAGAGCCCGGCGAAGTAGCGGCGGATGGCGGGCAACCCTTCGACATGGTGCAGCGGGTCGGTGAACTGGGCGTCCTCGCTGTACAGCGTGGCGAGCAAGTCGAGGTTGTCGCGGCCCAGGCGCGCGAAGTCCTCGGCGAAACGTTGCAGGAAGGCGCTCATGCCGTGACCGCCTTGGGCAGGCTGCGGAACGCGGCGATGGCCCGGTCGCGGCTGGAGGAGAGGTCCACCATCGGCTGTGGATAACCTTCCGGCAGGAACAGCCCGCCACGGGCGGCCGGGTCGTGGATGTCCTTCTTGTCCAGGCTTGCCAGCTCCGGCAGCCACTGGCGGATGAACACCCCTTGCGGGTCGAAGCGCTGGGACTGGCTGACCGGATTGAAGATGCGGAAGTAGGGCGCGGCATCGGTGCCGGTGGAGGCGCTCCACTGCCAGCCGCCGTTGTTGGCCGCCAGGTCACCGTCGATCAGGTGGCGCATGAACCAGCGCTCGCCCTCGCGCCAGTCGATCAGCAGGTTCTTGGTGAGGAACATGGCCACCACCATGCGCAGGCGGTTGTGCATCCAGCCGGTGGCCAGCAATTGGCGCATCGCCGCGTCGACGATGGGGATGCCGGTACGCCCCTGCTGCCAGGCTTCCAGGTCTTCTGGGGCATCGCGCCAGCGCAGCGCTTCGGTGTCGGCGCGGAAGGCGCGGTGGCGGCTGACGCGTGGGTAGCCCACGAGGATGTGCTTGTAGAACTCGCGCCAGAGCAGTTCGTTGATCCAGGTGACGGCGCCGGCGTTGCCCGACTCGAACTCGCCCTGGTTGCTGCGCAGCGCGGCATGCAGGCATTGCCTTGGCGACAGCACGCCGGCGGCGAGGTAGGGCGACAGCTGGCTGGTGCCGGGGTGTGCGGGGAAGTCGCGTTCGTCCTGGTAGTGCTCGATCTGCTGGTCGGCGAACGCCTCCAGGCGGCGGCCCGCTTCCTCTTCGCCGGCGGGCCAGAGCGCTTGCAGGCTGGCAGGCGGGCTGTGGAAGCCCTTCACTGTGGCGGGTACGGCGCTGCTTTCGATACCCAGCGGCTCCTGCTTTTTCGGCAGCGGCGCACTGTGGGGCAGGGCGCTGTGCAGCCGCGCGTAGCAGGCCTTGCGGAACTGGCTGAAGACCTGGAAGTAGCTGTCGCTCTTGGTCAGCACGCTGCCCGGCTTGAACAGCAGTTGGTCGAGATGGCTGCGCAGGCGCAGGCCGTCGGCCTGCAGGCGTGCCTTGACGGCGGCATCGCGCTGGCTCTCGTTGATGCCGTACTCCTCGTTGACGTGCACGGCGCTGACCTGGTGCTCGTGGCACAGGCGGGCGACGGCTTCCGGGGCTTCGTCCCAGTGGTCGGCGCGGCGGATCAGCAGTGGCACGTTGAGGCGCGCCAACTCGGCCTGCAGCGAGGCCAGGTTGCGCAGCCAGAAGTCCACCTTGGCCGGGGCGTCGTCGTGTTCCAGCCACTGGCCGGGGCTGAGCAGGTAGAGGGCCAGGGTCGGCCCGGCGGCCATCGCGGCGGACAGGGCCGTGTTGTCCTGGACGCGCAGGTCGCAGCGGAACCACATCAGTTGGCGCATGGAAGATCCTCGGGCCTGGCCAGCACACCAAGGCTGGACAGGGTTTGCAGGGCCGCGACCGGGTCGTCGGCGAGAGGGGGGCGGATGCCTTGTGCGGCCAGCTCTTGCAGCTCGCGCTGGTGGATGCGCACGGCGGGCCCGGCCAGCACCAGCGGGCAGCCGTGGTCGGCCAGCAGGCGTGCCAGGCTGGGGCCGGCCAGGGCCTGTTCGGCATACAGCAGCAGGGCGCGGGGTTCGATACGGGCGATGGCCAGGGGCAGCTCGGCGGCGGGTATCGGCCACTCCAGCACCTCCACCGCGCAGCCGGCATTGCTGGCCAGCCAGGCGCTTATCCACAGGCCCGGCGCCATGGGGTGTTCACAGGGGTTGAGCAGCAACAGCGGGGCGCTGCCGTGCTGGCGGTTGTTGTGGTAGATGCGCGCGCCCAGCTTGCTGCGCAGCCAGGCGTTGAAGAACACCCGCTCCAGGCGCGCGCCATAGGCATCGCCCCAGCGGGTTTCCAGTGCTTCGAGCAGGGGCAGCAGCAGTTGCTGGCACAGCGTCAGCGGCGGGTAGATCGACAACGCGGCGTTGAAGCGCTCGTCGAGGCGGCGCTCTGCCAGGGCGCCGATGGCCTCCAGCAACTGATGACGCTGCTCGTCCCACAGCGAGGAAGACGAGAGTCCGGCGTGCTGACCGCCCCGCAGCAACCCCTTCACCTGGCCCACCGGTACGCCACGGTCGAGCCAGGTGAGCACGGCGTGGATGCGCGCCACATGCTCCGGCGCATACAGGCGGTGGCCTTTGGCGGTGCGCTGGGGCAGCACCAGGCCGTAGCGGCGTTCCCAGGCGCGCAGGGTCACCGGGTTGACGCCGGTGAGCCGCGCCACCTCGCGGATGGGCAGCAGACCCCGGGCGAGTGCGGCCTGGAAGTCGCCGTCGAGCGGCGTGTCGTCGTAATCGTCCATGGCTAGATGGCGTTGCGCAGGCTGAGGTCTTCGGGATGCGGCTGCAGGTAGGCCTGCTGCGCGATGTAGGGATGCGGGTGGCGGGCGAAGTGGTGCTTGAGCAGGGTGAGCGGCACCACCAGCGGCACGATACCGGTGCGGTACTGCTCGATCAGGCGCTGCATCTCGGCCTTCTCGTCACGCCCCAGGGCGCCCTTCAGGTAACCGCTGATGTGCTGCAGCACGTTGCTGTGAGTACCCCGGGTGGCGCAGCGGCTGAGGCCCTTCATCAACTCGCTGAAGTAACGCGGTGCCAGTTCCTCGGGGTGGTGCTCGCCAATGCTGCCGAGCATCCGCCCGAGGGCGCGGTAGCGCGCGGGGTCGCTGGCCATCAGCTGGTACTTGTAGCGGGCGTGGAATTCGAGGATGCCGCGCCGGGTCAGCCCTTCGGCCAGCAGGGCGCGCCAATCGGCGTGGGCGTAGACGCGGGTGAGGAAGTTTTCCCGCAGCACCGGGTCGCACAGGCGGCCTTCTTCCTCCACCGGCAGGTCGGGGCGGGCGGCGCAGAAGGTCTCGGCGAACAGGCCGCGCCCGCCGCCTTCGGCGGGGTAGCCGTTGTCCTGGTAGACCTTGACGCGGTATAGGCCGCAGGAAGGTGACTTCTGCATGAAGATGAAGCCGTCCAGGTCGTCCAGGCGCTCGGCGGTCTGCCGGCCGTAGTCGCGCAAGGCATCGCTGACGTCACGCTCGTCGCGGCTGCCCACGGCGCGCGGGGCGGCGGGGTCGCCCACCAGGCGCAGGGTCGGGCGCGGCGTGCCGAGGCCGATGCCGACCTCCGGGCAGACGCGGACGAATTCCAGGTGGCGGGCGAGGAATTGGCTGCACAGGCGGGATTCCTTGTGCCCGCCATTGAAGCGGACTTCCTCGCCCATCAGGCAGGCGCTGATGCCGATCTTTGGGGGCTGGGCAGTGGGGGCGCTGGACATGCGGTGCCTCGGATGAACTTGTACAGGTTCTGTTGTTTGTACAACCTGTGTTCATCATAGGCGTGTCATTGTACAAATCAATAGCCTTGTACAACTTTTCCGGCGACCTGCCCGGGGTCGCCGGTGGGACGGTGTGCGACCGTCAGAGGTGTTCGAGCAGGCGGCGGGCGGCGTCCTGCCCGCTCAGCCAGGCGCCTTCCACGCGGCCGGAGCTGCACCAGTCGCCGCAGGCGTAGAGCCCCAGGTCGGCATCGGCCAGGGCGCCCCATTCGTGGGCCTGGGCCGGGCGCGCGTAGAGCCAGCGGTGGGCCAGGGTGAAGGCCGGCGACGATACGGCACAGCCGATCAGCTCGGCGAAGGCGCCGTAGAGCTGCTCGATCACCGCTTCCTTGGGCAGGTCCAGGTGCTGGCGGCTCCAGGCGCTGGTGGCGTGCAGCACCCAGGTGTCTTGGCTGTTGTCGCGACCGGGCTTGGTGCGGTTGCGCGCCACCCAGTCGAGCCCGCTGCCTTGCACGAAGCAGCCTTCGACGGGTGTCTCCAGCGGCTTCTCGAAGGCCAGGGCCACGGCCCAGGTGGGCTCCATGGCGACGCTGGCGGCGACCCCGGCGAGCTTGGGGGCGGCGGCCAGCAGGGTGGTGGCCTGGGGCGCGGGGGTGGCGATGATGACGTGGCTGAAGGGGCCGTGGCTCTGGCCCTCGGCGTCCTGCAGGCTCCAGTGCTGCTCGCCGCGGAACACCTCGGTGATGCGGCAGCTGAAGTTCACCGGCAGCGCCCCCATCAGGGCCCGGGTGATGGCGCTCATGCGTGGGGTACCGACCCAGCGCACCTGTTCGTCCGGGGAGGGCGAGAGGGTGCCGTTGCGGAAGTTGTAGAGGGTGGGCGTCCACTCGGCGACCCAGCCGCGGTCGCGCCATTGCTGGACGACTTCGGTGAAGCGGCGGTCACGGGCGGTGAAATACTGCGCGCCGAGGTCGAGCGAACCGGCGTCGCTGCGCTTGCTGGCCATACGACCGCCACTGCCGCGGCTCTTGTCGAAGAGCTGCACGGCGTGCCCGGCGGCATGCAGCGCCTGGGCGGCGGAAAGGCCCGCGAGGCCGGTTCCGATGATGGCGATGGGAGTGCTCATGGTTACCTCTTTACCTTGTGCTGTAGCGACTGCTGATCAGGTGTTCGATAAACCTATACACTTTTGTTGCGTTGTACAGGGCTATCGGTTCCAATTCGAGTGCCGCTCATAAAGGTGTGACCATGGCGGACTCAACCCGTGCCCTGTCTTGATTCAGACTAGGGCGATATCTCCACTTAGCACCATGCGAGGAGGATGCCATGCACATATTGCTGACCGGCGGTACTGGCCTGATCGGCCGTGAGCTCTGCCGGCTGTGGAGCGGGCAGGGCCACCAGGTCACCGTGCTCAGCCGCACGCCGCAGCGCGTGGCGGGGCTTTGCGGGCCCGTGGTGCGGGCCATCGGCAGCCTCGACGAATACGGTGACGGGCCCCTGGATGCACTGGTCAACATGGCCGGCGAACCGGTGGCCGGCGGGCTGTGGACGCGCAACCGCAAGGCGAAGATTCTCGACAGCCGGGTGGCCTTCACCGAGCGCCTGCTGGCCTGGCTGGAGACCCGCGAGCAACGCCCGGCGCTGCTGCTGTCCGGCTCGGCGGTGGGCTGGTATGGCGACGCCGGCGAGCGCGAGCTGCGCGAGGACGCGCCACCCGGCAACGGCGATTTTGCCAGCGCCCTGTGCATCGCCTGGGAAGAGACCGCGCAACGCGCCGAGGCACTGGGCATCCGCGTGGTGCTGTTGCGCACTGGCCTGGTGCTCGCGGCCCATGATGGTTTCCTCCGCGACATGCTCCGGGCATTCCGCCTCGGCCTCGGTGGCCGCCTGGGCAGTGGCCGCCAGTGGATGCCGTGGATTCACCTGCAGGATCAAATCGCCGCGATGGATTTTCTTTTGCGGCTGGAGGGGGCCAGTGGTCCCTATAATGCGTGCGCTCCGCACCCTGCGCGCAATTGTGATTTCACCCGGAGCCTGGGCCGCGCGCTGGGGCGGCCGGCCGTTCTGCCGGCGCCGACCTTCGCGTTGCGCCTGCTGCTGGGGGAGATGTCGATCCTCCTGCTGGGCGGCCAGCGCGCCGTGCCGGCGCGGCTGCTGGACGCCGGTTTCATCTTTCGTTTCACCGATCTGGATACGGCGCTCGCCGATGTGCTGAGGCCTAAGGACGTTGCATGACTGATCACGCGCTGCTGCTGGCCAACCTGGGCTCACCCGCTTCCACCTCGGTGGGGGACGTGCGTCGCTACCTCAACCAGTTCCTCATGGACCCCTACGTCATCGACCTGCCCTGGCCGCTGCGGCGCCTGCTGGTGTCGCTGATCCTGATCAGGCGCCCCGCGCAGTCGGCCCATGCCTACGCCTCCATCTGGTGGCCCGAAGGCTCGCCACTGGTCGCCCTCAGCCGCCGTTTGCAGACCGCCACCCAGCCATTCTGGCCCCATGGGCCGGTGGCCCTGGCGATGCGTTACGGCGAGCCCTCCATCGAGAACACCCTGCAGGAACTGGTGCGCCAGGGCGTCAAGCGCGTGACGCTGGCACCGCTCTACCCGCAGTTCGCCGACAGCACCACTACCACCGTCGAACAGGAGACGCGCCGGGTCATCGCCGCCCATGGCTTCAAGCTCCAGGTGCAGGTGCTCGACCCCTTCTACGACCAGCCCGAGTACCTCGATGCCCTGGTGGCCAGCGCCCGCCCGCACCTGGAACAGGGCTTCGATCACCTGCTGATGAGCTACCACGGGCTGCCCGAGCGTCACCTGCACAAGGCCGACACCAGTGGCAGCCACTGCCTGAAGGGCGCGGACTGCTGCCAGCGTGCCGAGGGCCAGGTGCTCGCCCGCTGCTACCGTGCCCAGTGCTACCGCACCAGCGAAGGCTTTGCCGCGCGCATGGGGCTGCAGCCGGGGCAGTGGTCGGTGTCCTTCCAGTCGCGCCTGGGGCGCGCCAAGTGGATCGAGCCCTACACCGAGAGCCGCCTCGACGAACTGGCGGCACAGGGGGTGAAGAAACTGCTGGTGATGTGCCCGGCCTTCGTCGCCGACTGCATCGAGACCCTGGAGGAGATCGGCGACCGCGGGCGCGAGCAGTTCATCGCCGCTGGCGGCGAGGACCTGGTACTGGTGCCCTGCATGAACGATCACCCGCAATGGGCCCAGGCACTGGCCAGCCTTTCCGGCAAGGCCCAGCGCCTGCTCTGAGCATCAGCCCGGGGACAGCCCGGGCATTCGCCTGGCCTATAAAGCCGCTGCTTCACCCCGCCTGCACCTAAGCTGGGCGCTTCTTCCACCGTCGTGCGCCGCACCGGCGGCGCCGAGGAGAGCCCATGCAGAACAACAACAATGGCTATCCCTCGGGCCTGCGAGCCTGGACCACCGTCGCCATCCTGATGGTGGCCTACGTGCTTTCCTTCATCGATCGGCAGATTCTCAACCTGCTGGTTGAGCCCATCCGCCGTGATCTGGTCATCAGCGATACGCAGATGAGCCTGCTGATGGGCCTGTCCTTCGCGCTGTTCTACACCGTCTGCGGCATCCCCCTCGGGCGCCTGGCCGATACCCGCAGCCGCCGCGGGCTGATCGCCATCGGCGTACTGTTCTGGAGCGCCGCCACCGCCGCCTGCGGCATGGCCAAGCTGTACTGGCAGTTCCTCGTCTGCCGCATCGGCGTGGGCGTGGGCGAGGCGGCATTGTCGCCGGCGGCCTATTCGCTGATCGCCGACAGCTTCCCCCAGGAGCGCCGCGCCACCGCCATCAGCGTGTATTCCATGGGCGTGTACCTCGGCTCGGGGCTGGCCTTCCTGCTCGGCGGGCTGGTGATCAAGTTCGCCTCGGCCCAGGGCGACGTGCACCTGCCGCTGCTGGGTGACGTGCGCCCCTGGCAATTGATCTTCCTCATCCTCGGCGGTGCTGGCGTGCTCTTCACCCTGCTGATGCTGGCGGTGCGCGAGCCGGCCCGGCGCGGCGTGGGCGCCGGTGTCGCGGTGCCTTTCTCTGAAGTGGGGCGCTACATCCGCGCCAACCGCCGCACCGTGCTCTGCCACAACTTCGGCTTCGCCGGCCTGGCTTTCGCCGGCTATGGCAGTGCGGCGTGGATACCCACCTTCTTCATCCGCACCTATGGCTGGGATGCCGGCCACGTGGGCGTGGTCTACGGCAGCATCGTCGCGGTGTTCGGCTGCCTCGGCATCGTCTTCGGCGGCCGCCTGGCGGACCGCATGGCCAGGCGCGGGCGCTGCGACGCCAACATGCGGGTCGGGCTCATCGCCGCGCTCGGCGCGCTGCCGCTGGTGCTGGTGTTCCCGCTGCTGGACAACGCCAACTGGGTGACCGTGCTGATGGCGCCGACCGTGTTCTTCCTCAGCATGCCCTTCGGCGTGGCGCCGGCGGCGATCCAGGAGATCATGCCCAACTCCATGCGTGGCCAGGCTTCGGCCATCTACCTGTTCGTCATCACCCTGATCGGCCTGGGCCTCGGCCCCACCGCCGTGGCTCTGGTGACCGACTACGTATTCGCCGACGACAAGGCGTTGCGCTACTCGCTGCTGATCGTCACCTCGCTGGCGGTGTTCAGCTCGGTGGTGCTGCTGTGGATGGGGCTCAAGCCCTACCGCGAAAGCATCGAGCGCCTGAAGCAGTGGGTGGCGCCGAGTTCGGTGCCGGGCGCCAAGCTGGTGGATGCCTGATCGATGGGTTTCGCTCCGCTCTACCCATCCTACGGAGGCTACCGAACGGGGTATGAGCCCGGAGAGCCTCGTCATCGATGACGCCACGCTGCCAATAAAAAGCCCCGCGATTGCGGGGCTTTTTTTGTGGCGCGGGGCTCAGATGTCCGGCGCGTCGTCCGCCGCCTTGTGCTTCCAGGCGTCGTGGCCGGGAAGGATCAGGTTGAGGGCGATGGCAACGATGGCGCAGAGGGCGATGCCCTTGAGGCCGAAGTCGTCCGGGCCGGTGCCGGTGCCGATCAGCACGCCGCCGATGCCGAACACCAGGGTCACCGAGACGATCACCAGGTTGCGCGCCTCGGCCAGGTCCACCTTGTGGCGGATCATGGTGTTCATGCCCACCGCGGCGATGGAGCCGAACAGCAGGCAGAGGATGCCGCCCATGACCGGCACCGGGATGCTCTGCAGGATGGCGCCGAACTTGCCGATGAAGGCCAGGCCGATGGCGAACAGCGCCGCCCAGGTCATGATCTTCGGGTTGTAGTTCTTGGTCAGCATCACCGCGCCGGTGACTTCGGCGTAGGTGGTGTTGGGCGGGCCGCCGAACAGGCCGGCGGCCGAGGTGGCCAGGCCGTCGCCCAGCAGGGTGCGGTGCAGGCCGGGGGTCTTCAGGTAGTTCTTGCCGGTGACGCTGCCCACCGCGATCACGCCGCCGATGTGCTCGATGGCCGGGGCCAGGGCCACGGGGACGATGAACAGGATGGCCTGCCAATTGAACTCGGGGGCGGTGAAGGCCGGCAGTTCCAGCCAGGGCGCCGCGAGGATCTTGGCGGTGTCGACCACGCCGAACCAGAACGACAGGGCGAAGCCCACCAGCACGCCGGAGATGATCGGCACCAGGCGGAAGATGCCCTTGCCGAACACCGCCACCACCAGGGTGGTCAGCAGCGCCGGCATGGAGATCCACATGGCGGTGGCGTAGGGGATCAGCTCGGTGCCGTCACCGGCCTTGCCCATGGCCATGTTGGCGGCGATGGGGGCCATGGCCAGGCCGATGGAGATGATCACCGGGCCGATCACCACCGGGGGCAGCAGGCGGTCGATGAAGCCGGTGCCTTTGATCTTCACCGCCAGGCCGAGGAAGGTGTAGACGAAGCCCGCCGCCACCACGCCGCCCATGGTCGCGGCCAGGCCGAACTGGCCCTTGGCGAGGATGATGGGGGTGATGAAGGCGAAGCTCGATGCCAGGAACACCGGCACCTGGCGACCGGTCACCAGTTGGAACAGCAGGGTGCCCATGCCGGCGGTGAACAGCGCCACGTTCGGGTCCAGACCGGTGATCAGCGGCATCAGCACCAGGGCGCCGAAGGCCACGAAGAGCATCTGCGCGCCAGAAAGTACCTGGCGCCACAGCGGTTCGTTGAATTCATCGCTCATGGATCAGGTGTCCTTCTGTTTGGTGCCGAAGATCTTGTCGCCGGCATCGCCCAGGCCCGGAATGATGTAGCCATGCTCGTTGAGCTTTTCGTCGATGGAGGCGGTGAAGATCATCACGTCCGGGTGGGCATCGTTGACCACCTTGATGCCTTCCGGCGCGGCCACCAGCACCATGGCGCGGATTTCCTTGCAGCCAGCACGCTTGAGCAGCTCGATGGTGGCGACCAGGGAGCCGCCGGTGGCCAGCATCGGGTCGATGATCAGCGCCAGGCGCTCGTCGATCTCGGGGGCCAGTTTCTCCAGGTAGGTGTGCGCTTCGAGGGTTTCCTCGTTGCGGGCCACGCCCACGGCGCTGACCTTGGCGCCCGGGATCAGGCTGAGCACGCCATCGAGCATGCCGATGCCGGCACGCAGGATGGGCACCACGGTGATCTTCTTGCCGGCGATCTTCTCCACCTGCACCGGGCCCGCCCAGCCGAGGATCTCGTAGTTTTCCAGGGGCAGGTCGTTGGTCGCCTCATAGGTGAGCAGGGCGCCCACTTCCTGGGCCAGTTCGCGGAAGTTCTTCGTACTGATGTCGGCGCGGCGCATCAGACCGATTTTGTGGCGGATCAGCGGGTGGCGGATCTCTCGGATAGGCATGGGGTGTTACTCCGGCGGGCTGGCAAAAAAATTGCGTTAGATTAAAGCATTGCCTGTGCCATGTCGTGACTGACTGGCCGGTCGCGCGACCTTTGGGGCGTTGCATGACGAGGCCTGCGGGGCTGCGACAAACTATCCTCGACACTCGTCCGGCAGGGCTTGCTCCCGGACAGACGGATGAGTACCTTTGCCGACTTTTATCTTGACGCCCCGATCAACTTCCCACGGGAAGCCAGGGCCAACGCCGCTCAAAAACAGAGGAAAAGCCATGCCCGCCGATCTCGCCCACATCCGCCAGGTAATGGCCGAAGCCGACTGCCTGTACACCGATGCCCAGGTCGAAGCCGCCATCGACCAGATCGCCGGCGCCATCAATGGCGAGCTGGCCGAGCGCAACCCCGTGGTCTTCTGCGTGATGAACGGCGGCCTGATCTTCGCCGGCAAGCTGCTGCCGAAGCTCGACTTCCCCCTGGAGCTGTCCTACCTGCACGCCACCCGCTACCGCAATGAAACCAGCGGCGGCGAGCTGTTCTGGAAGGCCAAGCCGGAAATCTCCTTCATCGACCGCGACGTGCTGATCATCGACGACATCCTCGACGAAGGGCACACCCTCGCGGCGATCATCGACTTCTGCAAACACGCCGGCGCCGCCCACGTGCACACCGCCGTGCTGATCGACAAGACCCACGACCGCAAGGCGCGCCCGGACCTCAAGGCCGACTACGTGGGCCTGCCCTGCGTGGACCGCTACATCTTCGGCTACGGCATGGACTACAAGGGCTACTGGCGCAACGCCGCCGGCATCTTCGCCGTCAAAGGGCTCTAAGCCCGTGGCTGTGCGCTTCCTCGACCAGGCCCTGTTCGCCGACCTGGCCGCAGGGGCCGCGGCCAGCCCGCGCCAGCGGCTGCACCACAACTTCCACGGCATGGAAGAGCCCTGCCACCGCATGGCGGTGGGGCTGCAACCCGGCACCTACATCGCCCCCCATCGCCACCTGTCCGCCGACAAGGCCGAGACCCTGCTGGTGCTCAAGGGCGCCCTGGGCCTGCTGCTGTTCAGCGAGGACGGTGCCGTGCAGCAGACCCGTGAGCTGCGTGCCGGGGGCGAGTGCGTCGGGGTCGATCTCACGCCCGGCCAGTTCCATGCCCTGGTGGTGCTGGAGGCCGACAGCCTGCTCTTCGAATGCAAGGCCGGCCCCTATCGCCCGTTGGTGGATGGGGAGTTCGCCCCTTGGGCGCCCCGCGAAGGCGAGGCCGCCGCCCTCGACTACCTGGCCTGGATGCGCGCTCAGTTCGGCTGAGGCTCCAGCCAGCGCAGGGCCTTGGCCCGCGCCTGTTCCAGATCACGCACATAGGCCAGGCGGCCGTCCTCGCGACGGATGCCGGCACGGCGCAGCTTCAGCCGCACCCGCGTCGTGGTGCCCACCAGCACCAGGCCGATCCCCTGCTTGTGGTAGTCGTTCAGCAGGTTCTCGATGGCCGCCAGTGCGGTCATGTCCAGCAGCGGTACCGCGCTGATTTCCACGATCACCACCTTCACCTGCGGGTTCAGCCGGCGCAGCACGCTCAGGGCCTTTTCCGCGGCGCCGAAGAACAGCGGGCCACGGATCACATAGGGCACCACCTGTTCCGGCAGGCCCTCCAGCGCCTGGCCGAGGTGCGCGGGCAGGGGCTGGGCGTCGGTGAGGTCGCTCATGCGCTTGATGAACAGGGCCGCCGCCAGCAGCAGGCCGACGCCCACCGCCAGCACCATGTCGAACAGCACCGTCAGCACCAGGCAGGTGAGCAGCACCAGCACGTCGTTGCGCGGGGCGATGCGCAGGGTGTGGGCGACGTGGCGGGCCTCGCTCATGTTCCACGCCACCATCAGCAGCAGCGCCGCCAGGGCGGCCATCGGCAGGTAGCTGAACAGCGGCGCCAGCAGCAGCATGGCCAGCAGCACCACCCCGGCGTGGATCACCGCCGCGATAGGCGACACGGCGCCGGCGCGGACGTTGGCGGCACTGCGGGCGATGGCGGCGGTGGCGGTGATACCACCGAACAGCGGCGCCACCAGGTTGCCCAGGCCCTGGCCGAGCAGTTCGGCGTTGGGGTCGTGGCGGGTGCCGGTCATGCCGTCGGAAACCACGGCGCAGAGCAGCGACTCGATGGCGCCCAGCATGGCGATGGCGAAGGCCGGGGCGAGCAACTGACGCACCAGCTCGAAGGACATCACCAGCGGCGCGCCACTGGCGCCCGGCAACTCCCAGGGCCACGCGAAGCTCGGCAGGAAGGGCGGGATGCCGGGGTGCACCATGCCATCGAGTTCATAGGTGAAGCGCTCGCCGAGGGTCGCCACCGGCAGGCCCAGGTAATCCAGGGCCAGGCCCAGCAGGGCGCCGACCGCCAGGGCCACCAGGTGTCCCGGCACCTTGGGCACCAGGCGCGGCCACAACAGCAGAACCGCGAGGCAGGCCAGCGCCACCAGCGCGTCGCCCAGGTGTGCACTTGGCAGTGCCTGGGCCAGCAGGCCAAGCTGCTCGACGTAGTTCTGTGGCGGGTGGGCCAGCTCCAGGCCGAACACGTCCTTGATCTGCAGGGTGGCGATGACGATGCCGATGCCGGCGGTGAAGCCCAGGGTCACCGGGTAGGGGATGAACTGGATCAGCCGGCCGAAGCGCGCCAGGCCCATGGCGAGGAGGATCATCCCGGCCATCATGGTGCACAGCAGCAGGCCACCGAGGCCGAATTGCTGGGTGATGGGCAGGAGGATGACCACGAAGGCGGCGGTGGGGCCGGAGACGTTGAAGCGCGAGCCGCCGCTGAGGGCGATCAGCGGGGCGGCCACCAGCACCGTATAGAGGCCATGCTGCGGCGCGACCCCGACGGCGATGGCCAGCGCCATGGCCAGCGGGATGGCGACGATGCCCACCGTCAGGCCGGCGCCCAGGTCGCTGCGCAGGGATTTCCAGGAATAGCCGCTGCGCAGGCTCTGGCGCAGGGCAGCGAACAGTGGCGGCATGGGTAATGACATGGCGACTCCTCGGCGGAAGGCACCGATTATAGGGGCTGCGTGGCGCTTGCCACCTTGACCTGAGTCCAATGACTACAGGCCAAGGGCCCATGCTAGAGTGCTGCGCTCGTTTCTGCCGGGAGTTGCCGATGTCTCGCCGTACCCGCTTCGCTGCCATCCTCCTGCTCGCCGCCAGCCTGCCCCTGGCCGCCGCCCCGAGCGGGGCCCCGAAGGGGGCGACCACACTCCTGCAGACCGACTTCCTGCCCCCCGACGAACAGGGCCTGCGCCAGGAGCAGCCCGAGCAGCAACTGGTGGTGAAGGTGGTCAGCTACCGCGTCACCCTGGGCAACCAGCGCCAATCCAACCAGCAGCCGATCCCCATCACCACGCCGATGCTGATCCAGCTGCGCGCCGCACCCGTGGGCAAGACGACCGGCAAGGGGTCGGAAGCGGTCGATGTGCAGATCGACTTCGAGGCCGACGGCAAGAGCCTGAAGAAGGCGACCTACGACGAAGCCACCCGCAAACTGACGCTGCACTACCCGCAGGCCCAGTACCGCGCGGTGCTCGATCTGCTGCGCAGCGGCACGGTGTTCTGCCAGTTCGCCGCCTACCCCAACGGCCATGTCTGGGCCGACCTGCACCTGGGGCCCGTACGCCTGCGTTGAGCGGCATCGGCCTGCGGGGGTAAACTTCGGGCCCCGTGTGTTCCGGCCAGAGAGTAGTGAGCGATGCGCAAAGACAAGAAGCAGGTGATCGGCGAAGAAATCAGCGAGGACTCGATCAAGCTGTTCCTCACGGTGGAGCCGGCCGATGCGACGCCGCCGTCCCTGCACAAGCTGGTCAAGGCCTATCGCGGCCTGCGCATCGATGACTTCGAACGCTTCCTGCAGTTCTTCCTCGAGGCCGGCTACGACCTCGGCGCCAAGGACGAGCAGGGCAATGATTTCGTCGCCCTGATCAAGGATCAGCGCCTGGCCGAACCCTATATCGAGGCCGTTCAGGCCGCCCGGGGCTGACCCGAGTTATCCACAGGAACCCGCCTTCGAGCGGGTTTCTGCTTTTCTGGGCCTGGCAAAAACAGTGACCCAACGCACGAACGAGGAGGTGCACATGAGCAAGGAAGACGCATCGCAACGCTGGCAGCAGAAGACCATCGCCTACGCCCGCGCGATTAACGCCTATGTCGAGAAGGGCCTGCGCGAGGGTTGGGACAACGCGGGCAAGGAGCCCAGTTCCGCCGGGCGCGAGAAGCTGGTTCCCGCGCTGCTGGAAGCCTTGCGCGAGGCCAACCGCAGTGGCCACCTGGAAGGGCTGCAGGAAGCCTGGCCACCGGCCCATGCGCCGCTGCACGAGGTGCTCGACGAACAGGGCCAGGCCATTCCCATGCTCGCGCTGCTGGATGATGGCTCCATCGTCGCGCGCATCGGCGCCACCTGGGAGCCGGGACACGTGGTGCGCATCGTCGGTGATCGGGTCGAGGATGTACCGGGCCTGGCGTTCTTCGGCGCCTGCCCCAATCGACGTTTCTACGCCCTGGCGCGGGAGACGGGCGTGGAGGTGCGGGATGGCTGGGACGGCCCGGTGGTGCTGCACTGCCCCTGGCCGCTGGGCACCGAGGATGCGCCCGAGGGCGTGGAGCTGGAAACCTTCGCCGAGACGCCGCGCCCCACGCGCCTGCAACCCTTCCCGGACGGGCGCCGGGTGCTGCTGGTGAGCGGCTCGGGCATCTTCGTGCTGGCCCCGGAAGGCGCGCGCCGCCTGTACCCGGACAACGCCTCCCTCAAGGAATACGCCGAGGCTACCGACTACGAGCCGCCGTACTCCACGGGCCTGAGCATGGAGCACGGCGCGGTGTCGGCGGATGGTCGCTGGATCGCCGTGGGCGGCCAGGACGGTCGCCATCACCTGTTCGACGCCGACCTGCAGCCGGTGGCGGCCATCGGGCCCCATGGCGAGTACCCGCATTACGCCCTGTTCAGTGGCGATGGCCGCAGCGTCGCTTTCAACGCCTGCCACTTCTACAACGGCGGCACCCTAGCCGTGGACCTCGCCCAGGCACCGGGCCTGGATTCGGACTACTACGAGGAGGTGGAGGGCGTGACCCTGGTGGAGGAGGGCGCGCGCGTCTACGCCGGTGCCTCCCTGGGCGATCGCTTCATCCTCGGCGACGCCTACGGCTACCTGCGTTGCGTCGATGCCACGGGCGAGCCTATCTGGCAGCACTTCCTCGGTTCGACCCTGTGCGCCATCGACCTCTCCGCCGATGGCCGCACCCTGGTGGCGTCCAGCTACGCCGGCATCATCGCCATCATCGACCTGGAGGCTGGCCGCCCGGAGTGGCAGATCGGCACCGGTGAGCACCGCGAGCGTCGCCGCTGGCTGTTCTGGAAGGGCGAGGAAACGCCGCTGGCGTGGTGATCGGCGCGAAGACCATTGCTCTGCATGATGGGTTTCGCTCCGCTCTACCCATCCTGCGGGCTGGCTCTGCCCCAGAACGAAAAAACCGCCCCGAGGGGCGGTTCTTTCATGGCGCTGAAGCTCAGCCCGCAGTGGCGGCGCTGGCTTCGGCCGGCTTGGCGGTGGCGATGCCCAGGCGCGCATCGCAGTGCTGGCTGACGCGGTGGTACAGCTCGGCGTCGGTCTCCAGCTCTTTCTCGCGAGCGGGGAAGATCTCCTTCAGCTTGGCGCTCCACTCGGCCGAGCGGGCCTGCTCGGCGAAGCAGCGTTCGATCAGGTTGAGCATGATCGAAACGGTCACCGAAGCACCCGGGGATGCGCCGAGCAGGGCGGCGATACTGCCGTCCTCCGCGGCCACCAGTTCGGTGCCGAACTGCAGGATGCCGCCTTTCTTGGCGTCCTTCTTGATGATCTGCACGCGTTGGCCGGCCACCTCCAGGCGCCAGTCGGCCGGGTCGAGTTCCGGGTAGAACTTGCGCAGGGCATCCAGGCGCTGTTCCTGGGACTGCATCACTTCCTTGATCAGGTAGCGGGTCAGGTCCATGTTGTCGCGCGCCACGGCCAGCATCGGGCCGAGGTTGCTCGGGCGTACCGACAGCGGCAGGTCGAGGAACGAGCCGTGCTTGAGGAACTTGGTGGTGAAGCCGGCATAAGGCCCGAACAGCAGGGACTTCTTGCCGTCGACCACGCGGGTGTCCAGGTGCGGCACGGACATCGGCGGGGCGCCCACTTCGGCCTGGCTGTAGACCTTGGCCTGGTGGTGCTTGACCACGTCGGGGTTGTCGCAGCGCAGCCACTGGCCGCTGACCGGGAAGCCACCGAAGCCCTTGCCTTCCGGAATGCCCGACAGCTGCAGCAGCGGCAGCGCGCCGCCACCGGCACCGAGGAACACGAAGCGCGCGGCGACTTCGCGGTTGGCACCGCTCTGGGTGTTCTTGATGCTGACCTTCCAGCCGTCATCGGTACGCTTGAGGTCGGTGACCTTCTGGAAGTAGCTGACGCGGGTATCCGCCTGGGTGGCGAGGTACTGCAGCAACTGGTTGGTCAGGGCGCCGAAGTTGACGTCTGTGCCGTTGGCCGCGCGGGTGGCGGCGACCGCTTCGTCCGCAGGGCGGCCGGGCATCATCAGCGGCATCCATTCGGCCAGGGTGGCTCGGTCTTCCGAGTACTCCATGTGGGCGAACGCGTGGTGCTTGGTGATGGCTTCGAAGCGCGTCTTGAGGAAGGGGATGTCCTTGCCGCGCACGAAGGACAGGTGCGGCACGGAGTTGATGAAGTCACGGGGCGAACCGAAGCCTTCCTTGTCGCTCAGGTAGGACCAGAACTGCTTGGAGACTTCGAACTGGGTGTTGATCAGTACCGCTTTCTTGATGTCGATGGAACCATCGGCGGCCTGGGGGGTGTAGTTCAGCTCGCACAGGCCGGCATGGCCGGTACCCGCATTGTTCCAGGGGTTGGAGCTCTCGATGGCACCGGATTCGCGGAGCTCCGCGATTTCCAGCTTGATGCCTGGATCGAGTTCCTTCAGCAGGACCGCCAGTGTGGCGCTCATGATGCCGGCCCCGACCAGCAACACGTCCACTGCTTGGTAATCGTCTTGCGCCATTTGCTCGCCACTCTCTCGTGAAGTAGTGAAAAACCGTCATCTCACGCTCTTTTGGAGACGTGAACCTCAAAAGATCGCCTACCGGGGGCAGGCCGCTTCCATCAGCGCGGGTGGCGCTGCGTCCATGCAAAAGGATTTGCACGTCGGGCGGAAGGTGCGGCAGGCCAGTGATGGCAGCGAAAGTGGACGGCTCTCTGTGGGGCTGTGCGGGTGCCAAGCGAAGGCTCGGCCGGTGTTGCGAGGCCCGATCAGGAGACGACCTTATAATCGGGGGGCGATTGTAGCGAAGAAATAGGAGGAATTGAGCGTTTGTACGTGACTTTTATTCATCCATCGGTCAGGCCGCCAACGCTCGCGCGCCGCGTGACTGCTGGACGACCTGCTGGATGAGCGCGGAGGCGGGCAGTTGCTGGCCGATCCACGACAGGCGCTGTTCGCGGACCTGCACCCATCGGCCCCGCGCGGGCGCCTCGGCAGCCTGGTGGAAGCCACGGCACAGGCCCTTGTCGTCGAGCAGGGCGAAGCAGCGGATCTTGGCGCGAGGGGCGAACAGGGACCAGATGAACATCATCACGGCTTTCTCCTTGGGTATGCCGCTTTATCCCATCCCTGCGTGACAGGGGCATTACAGGAACCCGCCGGGCCTCCCAACGGTCTCATTCCAGGCCACTGATGGCGCTCTGTCAGTAGGCGTGCCGGCTGGTTATACTCCCGGCCTTCCGCGTCCAACCTGGAGAAACAAGCATGCTGAATCGCGCGTTGCTCGGCCTGCTGGCCGGCCTCAGCCTGACCCTGGTCGGCTGTGCCCTCAGCCCGCAACAACTCAGCCCGCAACCCAAGCTCACCGGCCCGCTCACGCCCGTCGGCCAGGGCCAGCCGGTAGTGGTTCGTGTCGCCGATGGGCGCTCCTCGCCGGTGCTCGGCACCCGTGGCGGCCTCTATGCGGACACCAGCAACATCACCGTTCAGGGCCAGGACATCCTGCCGCGCCTGCAGACCGAAGCCGAAGCCGCCGTGCGCCTCCTGGGCTTCACGCCGTCGCCCAACGCCTTCAACGCCCCGCAGCTGACCCTGACCCTGGCCGACCTGAAGTACCAGTCGCCCAAGGAAGGCGTCTACGTGACCAAGGCTGACATCAGCGCCACCTTCCGTGTCGACGTGCAGAACGCCAGCCGTCGCTACAGCGGCCGTTACAGCGCCTCCCTGGCCCAGCAGTTTGGCACCGCGCCGAACCAGGAAACCAATACCAAGCTGGTATCCGGTGTGCTCAGCGACGCCCTGACCCGCGCCTTCAAGGACCCGACCATCGGGCAGATGCTGGCGCAGTAAGGCTGCACCGCTGCGAACGAGCCCGGCCCCCGTGCCGGGCTTTTTCTTGCCTGCGCGATTCGTCGGAAACGCCGCAGGGGAGCGGGGCGCTCGGGTAGACTCGCCGCCGAATCCGGATGGCCCGCTCCCCGCGCGGCCGCATTTCCACCTCGCAGGCCGCGCCTGCTCGGAGTTGAAGATGTCCCTGCAGGACCTCTGGTCTGTCTACCTCGCCCATCCCCACCAGGTGGTCAACGCCCTGGCGCTGTTCTTCGCCCTGGTCGGTTCCTGGCTGCTGGTCGCCACCCGCCTGCGTGAGCAGCGCGTCGCCGGGCGCCTGGCCGCCGACAGCGAAGTGGAAGGGATGGCGCAACCGGCGCTGATGCAGGACGAGACCACCCGGCGGCTGAACCGCTTCTTCTACGCCTTCGGCTATTTCAGCCTGGCCGTGGCCCTTGGCGTGTCCTGGGCCAGTACCCAGCTCTGAGCGATCCCGGCGCTGCCGGTGACCGGCTGGACATGAAAACGGCGACCCGAGGGTCGCCGTTTTGCATTGCGCGCTACCGTCAGAGCGGCAGGCCGGCCTTGATGCGGTACTGGTTGCGCACCGGGGTGGCGTATTGCAGCACCAGCCAGGGGCGCTGCTCTTCGGGGCAGGCGTTGAGGCGCTTCTGCCACTCGGCGCGGGCGCGGGCGATCTCGTCCGTGCCGAACAGGCTTTCCAGCGTCGGCACTGCCAGCTCGGGGTCGCGCTCGCTCCACATGGCGTAGGCCAGATAGTGCACCGGGAACAGCCGGTAGCCGCCGAGGATGCGACGGTCCATCTCGGCGGCCAGCAGCTTGGCGTCAGCGATGTCCTCGCGGATCTCGTCGTTGAAGGCGATGTGCACCCGGCCTTTGTAGCCGGTGATGCCCAGGGCGATGCTGGTGTCGTCCTCGCCCGGCGCCTTCTCGTAGCCGCCGGTGGTGGCGCGGATATACAGCTCGCGGGCCTTGGCCAGGTCGCAGGGATCGTATTCGTAGCTGATCGACACCGGCACCACGTGCAGGTCGTGGATCACTGCGGCGAAGGGCTCGTCCTTGCGGCTCATGTGGAACATCTTGAGGATCGCCGAATCGGTGCGGTCGTCGCCGTCCTTCGCGCGGCCCTCGGCCTGGGCGATCCAGATCGACTGGGCGTCCACGCGGATCGAGTGGTTGATATAGGCCGACAGCAACTGGAAGGCCGCCAGCTTCTCGCGTCGGCCCGCCAGATTGCGGTGCACGATGAAGCTCTTGTTCAGGCGCATGAGGTCGCTGACGAAGGGCTTCTGCAGCAGGTTGTCGCCGATGGCGATGCGCGGCGTGGGCACCCCGGCGTGGTACACGGCGTAGTTGACGAAGGCCGGGTCCATGACGATGTCGCGGTGGTTGGCGACGAACAGGTAGGGGCTGCCGGGCTTGAGCTTGTCCACGCCCGAGTAGGTCACGCCGTCGGTGGCGCGCTCGATGGTGTGGTCGACGTAGGGCTCGATCTTGTCCTGCAGCGCGGTCACCGAAGCGATGCCGCGGAACTCGCGACGCAGGCGATGAGCTATAACAGGCTTGAGCAGCCAGCCGAGCGGGCCTGCCAGGCGGGGGAAACGATAGCGGGTGAGGGCGCCGAGGAAAGCCGGGTCGGCGGACAGGCGCGCGAGCACCTCGGCCACCTCGGCATCGTCGTAGGGTCGGATGGCTTCGAATTCGCCCATCGGGTTCTCTTGTTGTGCTGCGGCTGGAGATAAGGGTGGCGCCCCGAATCACGGGGCCTGAAATAGACCGGCGATTATACAGCCAAGTCACACGGGAGTTTCGCATGCTGGAAACCCAGGCCTATGAATGCCCCTACTGCGGCGAACCGGTGGAAGCGGTGCTCGACCTTTCCGCCGGCGACCAGCAGTACATCGAGGATTGCCCGGTGTGCTGTCGGCCCATCGTCTTCGCGCTCGCCACCGACGGTGAGGACTGGAGCCTCGACGTGCGCCGGGAGGACGACTGATGCAGCGCATCTATGAGCCCGGCGACCTGATCGAGGCGGAGCTGCTCCTGGGCATGCTGGCCAGCGAGGGCATCGAGGCCCACCTGGCCGGCGGGCACCTGCTGGGCGGCATCGGCGAGCTGCCGTTGATGGGGCTGCTGGGCCTGCTGGTGGAGGATGAGGACGCCGAGCGGGCGCGGCTGCTGATCGCCACGTACAATGCCGCGCAACCCATGCCGGGCGATGAGCCCGACAGCTACCCCGGCACCCTGCTGTGCTGAACCTGCCCGAGCCCTTTGCCTGATGTCCGGACGCTTCGCCCTGTTTCGCTGGTCGCCCGCATTCGCCGCGTTGCCCGGTTTCCCCGCCGAGCAGCAGCCGCACTGGAACCTGGCGCCCGGTGCGCGGGTGTTGATGCTGCGCGGGCAAGCCGGCGAGCAGCGCCTGGACCTGGCCCGCTGGGGCCTGACCCCGGCCTGGCTTACCGACCTGTCGAAGACGCCTGCCCACGCCCGTGCCGAAACCCTGGTGGAACAGCCGATGTTCCGCGACGCCTTCCGTCAGCGGCGCTGCCTGATCCCGGCCAACGGCTTCTACGAGTGGCGCGGGGTGCGCAAGCGGCCTTACTGGGTCAGCGGCGAAACGTCGCTGCTGCATTTCGCCGCACTCTGGGAGCCCTTCCCGGTGGGCGATGCCGAATACCTCAGCCTGGCGATGATCACCCGCCCCGCTGCGGACCTGCGTCGGCCGCTGGTGCTGGACGAAGCCGGCCAGCAGCTGTGGCTGGCGGCGGACAGTGATCCGGAAGAGCTGCGCGCGTTGCTCACCGCCGCCTCGCCACCCCTGCGCGAGCGGGCGCTGGCCACCCTTGTCAACGACCCCAAGCTGGATGGGCCGGAGTGCCTGACGCCGGCGTGATCGGATCTTCCCGGGCTGAAGCCCGGGCTACAGAGCGCGTCTTGTGGGAATTTATTCGCGAAAGAACGGCGTGGACCCTGTAGGGGCGAATTCATTCGCCAGGCAGGCCGAAGGGCTGCTCAGCGGAGTCATGCGGGACAGGCGAATGGAAGGGGGCAACTGCGTTGCCCTGGGCGACTGAAGTCGCCCCTACAATCCATTCTCCCTGCGTCATCCCCGCGAGCGCGGGGCCCCGACTGAGTCGATCTACACCCGGAACTGATTGATCAACCGGCGCTGCTGCTCGGCCAGCTTGGTCAGCTCGGCGCTGGCCTGGGAGGCTTCGTCGGCGCCGCCGGCCACTTCATTGGCCACCTGGCCGATGTTGGTGACGTTGCGGTTGATGTCCTCGGCCACCGCGCTCTGCTCCTCGGCGGCGCTGGCGATCTGGGTGTTCATGTCGTTGATCACCGACACCGCCTGGGTGATGGACTCCAGTGCATGGGCCGCCTCGCTGGCGGATTGCACGCTGGTGTCGGTCTTGTCCTGGCTGTCCTGCATCACCTTGACCACGTCGCGGGTGCCTTGCTGCAACTGCTGGATCATGGTCTGGATTTCTTCGGTGGCCTGCTGGGTCTTCTGCGCCAGGTTGCGCACCTCGTCCGCGACCACGGCGAAGCCACGGCCCTGCTCACCGGCGCGCGCGGCCTCGATGGCGGCGTTGAGCGCCAGCAGGTTGGTCTGCTCGGCGATGCCGCGGATGGCGACCAGGATGGCGTTGATGTTCTCGCTGTCCTTGGCCAGGTTCTGCACCACGCCCACGGCCCGGCTGATCTCGCCGGCCAGGGCGGTGATGGCCGCAGTGGTGCTCTGCACGATGCGCTTGCCGTGGTTGGCGGCCTGGTCGGCATGGCTGGCGGCCTCGGCGGCCAGGGTGGCGTTGCGCGCCACGTCCTGGGCGGTGGCGGTCATCTCGTGGACGGCGGTGGCCACCAGTTCGATCTCCGCCAGCTGCTTCTGCACGCCCTGGTTGGTGCGAATGGCGATGTCGGCGGTGTGCTCCGAGGAGTCGCTGACCTTCTGCACCGAGCTCACCACCTGGCTGATCATGGTCTGCAGCTTGGCGAGGAAGGTGTTGAAGCCGCTGGCGATGGAGCCCAGTTCGTCGGCGCGCTCGGAGTGCAGGCGACGGGTGAGGTCGCCTTCGCCCTGGGCGATGTCGTCGAGCATGGCCACCATCTGCCGCAGCGGGCTGGCGATGCCGAAACCGACGAACCAGATCACCACCAGGCCGAGGGCGGCGATCAGCAGGCCGACCACCGACATGCCGAAGATGTCCTCGTCACGCTGGGTGGAGAGGTCGGTCTCCAGCTTGTGCAGGTCCGCCATCACGGTGTCCAGCGGCATGTTCAGGCTTAGGGTCCAGGTGGCGTCGGTGCCCGCGACCTTGAAGGGGACCAGCAGCAGGATGCGGCCGCTGTCGCGATCGACGCGGTAGACGGGCTGGTCGCCCTGCAGGGACTTGAGGCTCTCGGCCACGGCGCTGCCCAGCACGCGGTCGGCCGGTTCGCTGTTCTTGCTGGCATCGGCGGTGTAGGCCACCAGGCGCTTGTTGCTGGAGAGCAGGGCCATCTCGCCCACGCCGCCGTAGAGCTTCTGGTTGGCGCTGGTGAGCAGTTGCTGGATGAAGTCGAGGGAGAGGTCGGCGCCGGCGATGCCGCGGAATTGGCCCTTGACCATGATCGGCGCGTTGAAGGACGCCAGCATCACCATCTTCCCGCCCATCTCGTAGGGCGCCGGGTCGACCACGCAGGGGCGCTTGGTGTCGCGCGGGCACAGGTAGTATTCGCCCTCGCGTACGCCGGTGGGCAACACCTTGGTGCTTTCCAGGGTGTCCCCCATGGGCTCCATCACCAGCTTGCCGGCGGCGTCGCGGTACCACCAGGGCATGAAACGGCCGCCCTCGTTCTGCCCGGGCTGGCCGATGGAAGCGGCGTCTTCGCCGAAGGCGTTGGGTTCCCAGCCGATATAGGCATCCAGCAGCTTGGGGTTGTTGGCGAGGATGTGGTGCAACAGGTTGATCATCTCCTTGCGGCTGCTTTCCATCGCCACGGCGCCGTTCTCGTCGGTCTCGCCGGCCAGGGCGTTGGTCTGCGCCAGGCTGCTGGCCACGGTCATCGGGTAGGCCAGTTCGCGCTGGATGTCCGAGACCTGGGAGGCGGCGAGGCTGAGCAGGCGCTCGCTGATGATCTGCTCGAGCAGCGCCTGGGTTCGTGTCTGTACCAGCTCCTGGGTCCGGGCGCCGGCGAACAGCGCGTAGAGGACGAGGGCCACCACCACGGCGAGCACGCTGGCACCGGCCAGCGTCGCGACCGAAAACTGGATCGATCTGAATTTCATGGGAACTCCCGGGGTCTCAGGTACAGCCTTGGTCCATGACATATCGGCCGACAGTCGGCGAAGCATGAGCCTGCTTCACAAGAAAAGAACGCAAGTCGCTGGATGGCAAGGCCTGCGGTTGCTCCGGGGTGTGGCGCAGGCATAGAGTACGGCGCAGTTTTCACAGGAGAGTCACAGTGACGAAGTCTCACATCCTCGGCAGCCTCGCGCTGTCCCTGCTGCTGGCCGGATGCCAGGCAGTGAATACCACCAGCGGCGGCGCAGTCGGCGTCGAGCGCAAGCAGTACATGTTCAGCATGCTGTCCGAACAGCAGGTGAACCAGATGTACGCCCAGTCCTACCAGCAGACCCTGTCCGAGGCGTCGCAGCAGGGTGTGCTGGACAAGAACAGTGCCGACGCCAAGCGCGTCTCGGCCATCGCCAAGCGGCTGATCGCCCAGACCACGGTGTTCCGCCCCGATGCCGGCAGTTGGGCCTGGGAAGCCAACGTGATCGACAGCGAAGAGCTCAACGCCAACTGCGGCCCGGGCGGCAAGATCATCGTCTACAGCGGCCTGATCGATCAGCTCAAGCTCACCGACGACGAACTGGCGGCGGTGATGGGCCACGAGATCGCCCACGCCCTGCGCGAGCACGGCCGTGAAGCCATGTCCAAGGCCTATGGCGTGCAGATGGCCACCCAGCTCGGTTCCCTGCTGGGGGCCGGCGACCAGAGCCTGCAGATGGCCAACCAGGGTGTCGAATACCTGATGACCCTGCCCAACAGCCGCGGCAACGAGAACGAGGCGGACCTGATCGGCCTCGAGCTGTCCGCCCGGGCCGGCTACAACCCCAACGCCGCCATCACCCTGTGGCAGAAGATGAGCAAGGCCAGCGAAGGCGCGCCGCCGGAATTCATGAGCACCCACCCGTCTTCCAGCTCGCGTATCTCGTCCCTCCAGGCGGCCATTCCCAAGGTCATGCCGTTCTATCAGCAAGCCAAGGGCAAGTGAGGCCGGCGGCCTTGTAAAGGCCGTCCTAGGCGGCTCGCCGCCTGCATGACGCAGGCGGCGTGTACTGGAGGTCTCCCGTGAAGATCGCAGTCCTTGGCGCCACCGGCCTGCTGGGCCATCACACCGCTCGCGCCATCCGTGCGGCGGGCCACGAGCTGGTGCTGATCCATCACCCCGACTCGCGCATCGAGCGCCTGGGCTACCTCGACCCGGAGCTGCGTTCCGCCGCGCTGTTCGACCACCCGCAACTGAGCCGCGCCCTGGCCGACCTGGACGGCGTGGTGTTCTGCCCCGACGACGCACCCGCCCGGCACCGGCGCTGGCAGGATGCCGTGGCCAGCGCCCTCGACGAAACCAACCATTTCTACGCCGCCTGTCTCTCGGCCCATGTGCCGCGCATCCTCCATGTCGGTGCATCGGTCGCGTTGCCGCGCCATCCCGACGGTGAGCCGGGGCACGAGGGCTTGTTCTACGACGAGATGCCGCGCTGGAAGAACCCCTACCTGCTGTGCAAATGGGCGCTGGACCGACAGGCCCGCGAGCAGGCCCGTGCCGGCTTGCCGGTGGTGATCGGCATTCCCGGCATGGCCCTGGGCGAGTTCGATGCCGGCCCTTCCAGCGGGCGTCTGATCACGGCCATCGCCAGTGGCGCCATGAGCCGCTACGTGGAGGGGCAGCGCAATGTCATCGATGCCGGCGAGGCCGGGCGTGGGCTGTTGCTGGCCATGGAGAAGGGCCGTGTCGGTGAGCGCTACCTGATCACCGGGACCAACATCGAAATGGCCGAGCTGACCGCGCACATCGCCCGGCTGCTGGAGGTGGCTGCGCCCACGCCAATGCCACTGGCGGTGGCTCGGGGCATGGCGGCCCTGCAGCGCCTGCGCCAGCGCATGAGCGGCGAGGCGCCGAAAATCGACCCGACCAGCATCGCCGCCATGGCCGGCGGGCAGTTTCTAGATGGTGCCAAGGCTGCAGCCGAGCTGGGCTTCCAGGCGGAGGTGGCGCTGGACGACACCTTGCGCCGGGCCATCCGCTGGTTCGGTGAGAACGGGTATGTCTGAACGCGTTGGACGGGGCGTCCCGGGCTGAAGCCCGGGCTACCCGTGGAGGGCTGATCAGGGCAGGGCTTTTTCCGCATAGGCGCGGTTGCTCAGGCCGAGCTGGGCGCGGAAGCTTTCCATGTCGAACATGGTGCAGATCTCCTGCACTTCGCCCCGGCTGTTGAAGGTCCAGAAGGCCATGGCGGAGATGCTGAGGATGCGGTCGCTGGGCGGGTAGCCGAGGGCCGGCTTGTGGATGCTGCCGATCAGGGTGCACCAGGTGAAGACATGGGCTTCCTCGGCGATGCATTCCTCCACCACCACTTCCAGGTCGGGCATGGCGTCGCGGATCTTCAGCACCATCTCGCGGTAGCCCTCGCCGTCCAGCGGGCCCGGCATGAACGAGCTCTTGTAGAGGAAGTCCTTGCTCTGCAACTGCTCGGCGAGCGCCACGCGCCCCTTGTTCCAGGACAGGTCGATATGCTGGCGCGCCACGCGCTTGCGGTCGTCGGTCGACGTCATCTGCTTTCCTCCTCCCTGGTCGGGCCGGCAGTAGGGCGAGGAATCTACCAGTTGGCGCGGCGCTGCCATTGGCCGAAACGCCAGCGAACTGGCGTCAGGCCGGTGACGCGGTTCAGGCCGCGCCGAGGGTGAGCGCCTTGTACACGGCGTAGATGGCCAGGGCAGCGAAGGCCAGGGCGGCGAGGCGGCGGATCAGGGTCAGCGGCAGCTTGTCGGCGGCGAAGTTGCCGGCCAGCACCACCGGCACGTTGGCCAGCAGCATGCCCAGGGTGGTGCCCGCGACCACGAGGATGAAATGCGGGTACTGAGCGGCCAGCATCACGGTCGCGACCTGGGTCTTGTCACCCATCTCGGCGAGGAAGAAGGCGATGAGGGTGGTGAGGAAGGGGCCGTATTTCTTCAGCCCGGACTCCTCGTCGTCGTCCAGCTTGTCGGGCACCAGGGTCCACAGCGCCACGGCGACGAAGGAGGCGGCGAGGATCCAGCTCAGGGTGGCGGCGGAGAAGAAGCTGGCGACCCAGTTGCCCACGGCGCCGGCGGCGAAGTGGTTGGCCAGGGTGGCGGCGACGATGCCCCAGATGATCGGCCAGGGTTTGCGGAAGCGCGCGGCCAGGAGCAGGGCGAGCAATTGAGTCTTATCGCCGATTTCCGCCAGGGCAACGATCAGTGTGGGGACGAACAGGGATTCCAGCATCAGGGTTCCTACGGGGGCGGGTTCGACTAATCACCATGACACGTACAGCCTGCCCGCCCCGGGCCAGGTTGTTCGTGTCATAGGTCTTGTCAAACCGCTGGCCTGTCTAGGCAGGCTTGGGTCGCACGCGCCATGGTCTGTGGACCAAGTATGTTGACGCGTGCCTGGCGAGCAGGGCGCTCGCGGGAGACTACTCCCCTAGGACGGGGCGCATTTTGCACAAGGCGGGCGTGCCGGGCAAGCCCGCCGTTGCGCTGTTCGTCAGCTGTCGGTGGCGCGCACGTCCATCTCGGCGTAGCGCACGGTGCGGCTGCCGTTCTTCAGGCGGTAGCCGAACCAGATGGCGAGGAACAGCGGCAGGCTGATGTAGGTGGCAGCCAGCCCGGCCCAGTCGATGTGCTCGCCCACCAGGGCCTCGTAGTTCTGCCCGAGGGTGATCACCAGGCACAGGGCGAAGGCGAACAGCGGGCCGAAGGGGAACAGCTTGGCGCGGTAGGGCAGGTCTTCCAGGCGCCCGCCCTGGAGCAGGTAGCCCTTGCGGAAGCGGTAGTGGGAGATGGCGATGCCCAGCCAGGCGATGAAGCCGCACATGCCCGAGGTGTTGAGCAGCCAGGTGTAGAGGGTCGACTCGCCGAAGGCCGCGGTGAAGAAGCATAGCGCGCCCACCAGGGTGGTGGCGTAGAGGGCGTTGCGCGGCACGCCGCTGGCGGAAACGCGGGCGAACAGGCGTGGCGCCTTGCCCTGGGTGGCGAGGGTGTAGAGCATGCGCGTGGAGGCGTACATCCCCGAGTTGCCGGCCGAGAGGATGGCCGTGAGGATCACCGCGTTCATCACCCCGGCGGCGGCGGCGAAGCCGGCGCGCTCGAACAGCAGGGTGAAGGGCGAGACGCTGATGTCGCTGGCGTCGTTCTGCAGCAGGCTCGGGTCGGTGTAGGGGATCAGCATGCCGATCACGAAGATCGCCAGGACGTAGAACATCAGGATGCGCCAGAACACCTGGCGGATGGCGATGGGGATGTTCTTGCGCGGGTTCTCCGACTCGCCGGCGGCGATGCCGATCAGCTCGGTGCCCTGGAAGGAGAAGCCGGCGATCATTGCCACCCCGACCATGGCCTGCAGGCCACCGACGAAGGGCGCGTCACCCTGGGTGAAGTGGCTGAAACCGGGGGATTCCATGCCGCTCATCACGCCGAAGATGGTGGCCAGGCCGATGATGATGAAGATCACCACCGTCACCACCTTGATCAGTGCGAACCAGAACTCGCTCTCGCCGAAGCCTTTCACCGAGATGACGTTGAGCAGGAACATCAGCGCCAGGAACAGTGCGCTCCAGTAGATGCCCGGCGTGTCGGGGAACCAGAAGCTCATGATCAGCTGCGCTGCCACCAGCTCGGCGGCGATGGTCACCGCCCAGTTGTACCAATAGTTCCAGCCCAGGGCGAAGCCGAAGCCATCGTCGACGAAACGGCTGCCATAGGTGCTGAACGAGCCGGAAACCGGCATGTGTGCGGCCATCTCGCCGAGGCTGGTCATGAGGAAGTAGACCATCACGCCGATCAGCGCGTAGGCCAGCAGGGCACCGCCCGGGCCGGCTGTGGCCACGGTGGCGCCGGAAGCGACGAACAGGCCGGTACCGATGGAGCCGCCGATGGCGATCATGTTCAGGTGGCGGGGCTTCAGCGAACGGTGCAGGCCGCTGCTGGCGGTGGGGGCGGCAGTGTCGAGGTCAGTCAAGAAAAACTCCAGGTGCCCGGTGCTTCGCCGGGCGTGTTGCGGCTATCGGGTGCCGCTCGAGTATGGATGGTGCGCGGGTACCCGCCTGTCAGCGGCGGGCGCTGTAAATGCGGAAACCCTCCCCTTCGGCCAGGGTGCGGCAACCGCCGAGCGCCTGTTCGATCAGGGGTTGGTATTTGAGGAAGCTGTTGGCCACCAGGCGCAGTTCGCCGCCCACCAGCAGGTGGCGCACGGCCTCGCGCAGCAGCGTTTCGCTGGCCTGGTAGTCGGTGTGCACGCCCTGGTGGAAGGGTGGGTTGCTGACGATGGCCGAGAGCAGCTTGGGCGCGGCGTGGATGCCGTCACCGGCGATCACGTCGGCCTCTAGCCCGTTGGCGGCCAGGGTCAGCCGGCTGGCGGCGATGGCGAAGGCGTCGACATCCAGCATCACCAGCTGGCTCTGTGGATAACGTCGCTTGAGCGCCGCACCGAGCACCCCAGCGCCGCAGCCGAAATCCAGCACCTTGCCGGTGGGCAGCTTGGCCAGGTTGTCCAGCAGCAGGGCGCTGCCGCGATCCAGGCGGCCGTGGCTGAACACGCCGGGCAGGCTCACCACCTGCAGCGGGCCGTCGGCCAGGTCGAGGCTGTAGCGCTGGGCCAGGGCTTCGAGGTCCGGCACCGCCGGCGCCTGGTCCACCTGCACCTGCCAGAGCTGGCAGTGGCGGGCGCTGTCGAGCTTGCGAGGTTTGCCGAAGGGCTCCAGCTGGCGGGCGGCACGTTCGATGCCCGCGCGCTTCTCGCCTACCAGGTACAGCGGCTTGCCGGGCAGGCGCGCGGCCAGGGCGGTGAGCAGGTAGTCGGTCAGCTCGCGGGATTTGGGCAGGAACAGCACGGCGGCTTCGAAGGGGGCTTCGGGCGCGTTGACGCTGAATTCGCAGCGCCCGGGGAAGCGCGCTTCCAGGGCGTTCTGCTCGCCGATGTGCCAGGTCCAGCCGCGTGCCTGGGGCAGTTCGCCCAGCAGGTCGTCGGCGGGAAGGCCCGCCAGAAGCAGCGGGCCAAGGAACAGGTCGGCCTGTCGGAGCAGTACTTCGCTGCGCGGGTCCATTGGGTAGATCCTGATAAAAACCGCGAATTTTATCAGAATCTTTTAGGCCTTAGCTGACCGTGCGGCGAGGCGTTCCCTTCAGCCAGGCATCCAGGTTCTCCGCCATCTGCACGACGATGCGCTGCCGCGCCTCACAGCTGCCCCAGGCGTTGTGCGGGGTGACGATCAGCCGCGGGATGTCCACGGCCAGCAGCGGGTTGCCGTCCTTCGGCGGCTCCTGGGTCAGCACATCGGTGGCGGCACCACCCAGGTGGCCGCTGCGCAGCGCGTCGGCCAGGGCGTGTTCGTTGACCAGGCCGCCACGCGCGGTGTTGACCAGGAAGGCGCCGGGCTTCATCAGCGCCAGTTGCTCGGCGTCGATCAGGTTGCGGGTGTGCTCGTTGAGCGGGCAGTGCAGGGTCAGGGCGTCCACCTGGGGCAGCAGTGCAGTCAGGGGCAGGCGGTCTTCGCGAGGCGGCCGGCCGGGCAGGGCACCGAGCAGCACGCGCATGCCGAAGGCTTCGGCCAGGCGTGCCACGGCGCTGCCCAGTTCGCCATGGCCGAGCAGGCCGAGGGTCTTGCCCTCCAGTTCGACGATGGGGAAGTCCAGCAGGCAGAACTGGGTCGCCTTCTGCCAGTGGTCGTGGCGCACGGCTTCGCGGTAGTCGACGAAGCGGGTGGCCAGGTTGAGCAGCAGCATCAGGGTGTGCTGGGCCACGGACGGGGTGCCGTAGCCCTGGCAGTTGCACACGGTGATGCCACGGGCGCGGGCGGCGGCGAGGTCGATGTTGTTGGTGCCGGTGGCGCTGACCAGGATCAGCTTCAGCTCCGGCAGCTCGGCGATGGCGGCGGCATCGATGGTCACCTTGTTGCTGATGGCGACCTGGGCGCCGTGCAGGCGCTCGACGACATCCTTGTGGCTGGTCTGGTCGTGCAGCTGCAGGTCGGCGAAGTGCTGGCGCAGTGGCGCGAGGTCGAGATCGCCGAGGTCGAGGGAAGCGTGGTCGAGGAAGACCGCGCGGAGGCTGTTGGTCATCAGCTGTACCTTTTTCCGAAGCAGAGGTAGGCGTAAGGTTGCCAGCCTATCAGAGCCTTTCCCATTATTCGGAGGTCCCATGTACTGGGCGGAATTCCTCACCGTTGCCTTGATCCACCTGCTGGCCGTGGCCAGCCCCGGTCCGGATTTCGCCATCGTCGTGCGCGAAAGCGTTGCCCACGGGCGCCGCGCCGGCACCTGGACGGCCATAGGCGTGGGCACCGGCATTTTCGTCCACGTGGCCTATTCGCTGCTGGGCATCGGCTTGATCGTTTCCCAGTCCATCGTCGCCTTCAATGCCCTGAAGTGGCTGGCGGCGGCCTACCTGCTGTACATCGGCATCAAGGCACTGCGTGCCAAGCCGGCGGACCCGGTCGCCACCGAGGCCGACCTCACCGCCGCCGAGCGCAGCCCGCGCGGGGCCTTCGTTACCGGCTTCATCACCAATGGCCTGAACCCCAAGGCGACGCTGTTCTTCCTCTCACTGTTCACCGTGGTCATCAACCCGCACACACCGCTGACCATCCAGGCCGGCTACGGCCTCTACCTGGCTTGCGCCACGGCCATCTGGTTCTGCCTGGTGGCACTGCTGTTCAGCCAGCAACGGGTGCGCAGCGGCTTCGCTCGCATGGGCCACTGGTTCGACCGGCTGATGGGTGCGGTGCTGGTGGGGCTGGGGGTCAAGCTGGCGTTCACTTCGATGAAGTAAGGGGGCGCGCTCCGATCACCGCACCGCACGGCGCACGTATTCGTAGGATGGGTAGAGCTCCGCGAAACCCATCACCGCGATCCGCACTGAACCCTCCGAAGTCCAGGCTTCACTCCTTCTCCAGCGTCGCCAGCAACCCCAGGCTGGCGACGTATTCCCTCGGGTTTTCCCCCAACAGACGGCGGAACATGGCGCTGAAGGCGCGGCCGCTGCCGTAGCCCAGGTCGCTGGCGACCTTCTGCACGCTGTGCCCGGCCAGCAGGCGTGGCAGGGCCTCGGTGAGGCGCAGCTGCTGACGCCAGTCGTTGAAGTTCATGCCCAGTTCCTGGGCGAACAGGCGGGACAGGGTGCGGGTGCTGGCGCCCACCTGCAGGCTCCAGTCGTCGAGGGTGCGGCTGCTGTCCGGCGTCTCCAGCAGGGCCAGGCAGATGGCCTGCAGGCGGCGGTCGCGGGGCATCGGCAGGTGTAGCGGCATGCGCTCCAGGGCGGCGATCTCGTGGAGGATCAGGCGCTGCACCAGGGTGCGGTGCTCGTCGTCGGCGTCGCGTGCCTCCAGCTCCACCAGACGCAGGATCAACTCGCGCAACAGCGGCGGCACCGCCAGCACGCAGCAGGTATCCAGCGCTGGCGGCGCGGCCTCGGCGGCGATGAACAGGGTGCGCATCTGCACCTGCCCGGACATGAATATCTGGTGCTCGATGCCCGGTGGGATCCACACCGCGCGGGTCGGCGGAATGACCCAGGCGCCGGCTTCGGTAACCAGGCGCATCAGCCCCTGGGCGGCATAGAGGAACTGCGCCTGGTTGTGCAGGTGCAGGTCGACGTGGGCGTTGTCGGGATAGTCCAGGGCAACGGCGCCGATCCGGCCCAGCGGTAGGTGGTCGATGAACATGGCTGATCCGATGATCTTTTTGGCAGAAAGCTGCCGGTCGGCCAACCTAGCATGACGGTCCACAACAACCAAACAGCAGCGAAACTGCCATGAACCGACCGCGTACCGTCATCCGTTTCATCAACGCCGCCCACATCATCGATCACATGTTCATGCTCATCTTCCCTGCCGCCGTGCTGGGCATGACCGCCACCTTCGGGCTGTCCTATGCCGAACTGATTGGCTTGTCCCTGGGCGGCTTCATCGCCTTCGGTGCCTGCTCGCTACCGGCCGGCTGGCTGGGGGACAAATGGAGCCGCCGGCAGATGATGCTGGCGTTCTTCATCGGCATTGGCGCCGCCGCCATCTTCACCGGGCTGAGCAACAGCACGCCGATGCTGGTGCTGGGGCTGACGCTGGTGGGTGTCTTCGCCGCCATCTATCACCCGGTGGGTACGGCGATGCTGGTGGCCCATGCGGAGAACCGTGGCCGCGAGATCGGCATCAACGGCATGTGGGGCAACCTGGGCGTGGCCTTCTCCGCGCTGCTGACGGGCTTTCTCACCGCTCATTTCGGCTGGCGCGCGGCCTTCATCCTGCCCGGGGCGCTGTCCGTGGCCATCGGTGTCTGGTTCGCCTTCTGCGTGCGGGACGAGGCAGCCCCCGTCGCGGCCGCCGGGGCGAAGCGCGGTGCCGGTACGGGGCAGGTGTCGATGCGCCTGGTGTTCGGCGTGCTGGCGCTGGTGACCGCCACCGGCGGGGTGATCTTTAATGCCTCGACCATGACCTACCCGAAGCTGTTCCAGGAGCGTCTGGTGGAGCTGTTCTCGTCGCCCGAGAGCCTGGGCATCGTGGTCAGCATCGCCTATGCCTTCGGCGCCGTGGCGCAACTGCTGATGGGGCGGGTGCTGGACCGTTGCAGCCTGAAACTGCCCTTCGTGGTGATGACCCTGTGCCAGGGCCCGTTGCTGGTGGCGATGGCCTACGCCGACGGCTGGATGGTGATCGCCCTGGGCGCCGCCTTCATGTTCGCGGTGTTCGGCCAGGTGACGGTGAATGACGCGATGGTGGCCAACTTCGTCGCGCCGCAATGGCAGGCGCGGGTCTTCGCCCTGCGCTACTTCGTGTCCTTCGGCGCCAGTGCAGCGGCCATCCCGATGATCGCCTTCATCGAACCGCGCCAGGGGTTGGTGGGGCTGTACCTCGTGCTGGCGGTGTTCGGTGCGCTGACCTTCGCGGCGGCGCTGGTCTTCCCGAGGACGCCGGCCCACGCCCCCAAGGCGGTGCCCGCCTGAGGCGCGCCCGGGCGGAATGAAAAGGGGCTCCCGGACCAACGTCCGGGAGCCCCTTTTCATTGGCCGTGCGGGCGAGTTACAGCAGTTCCACCGCCACGGCAGTGGCTTCGCCGCCGCCGATGCACAGCGAGGCGACGCCGCGCTTGCCGCCCTTGTTACGCAGGGCGTTGATCAGGGTGAGGATGATGCGCGAACCGGTGGAACCCACCGGGTGGCCCTGGGCGCAGGCGCCGCCGTAGACGTTGACCTTGGTGTGGTCCAGACCGTGTTCACGCATGGCGAGCATGGTGACCATGGCGAAGGCTTCGTTGATTTCGAACAGGTCCACATCGTCCTTGGTCCAGCCGGTCTTCTTGAACAGGTTGGCCATGGCGCCGATGGGGGCGAGGGTGAACTCGCTCGGGTCCTGGCTCTGGGTGGCGTGGGCGACGATCTTGGCCAGGGGCTTGAGGCCGCGGCGCTGGGCTTCCTCGGCGGTCATCAGCACCAGGGCACTGGCGCCGTCGGAGATGGAGCTGGCGTTGGCGGCGGTGATGGTGCCGTCCTTGCGGAAGGCCGGGCGCAGGCCGGGGATCTTGTCGAGGTTGGCGGTCAGTGGCTGCTCATCGTCCTTCACCAGGGTCTCACCCTTGCGGGTGGTGACGGTGATCGGCACGATCTCGGCGGCCAGGGAGCCGTCGGCGATGGCGGCTTGGGCGCGCTTGAGGGATTCGATGGCGTAGGCGTCCATCTCCTCGCGGGTGACGTTGTAGGTGTCGGCGGTTTCCTGGGCGAAGGAGCCCATCAGGCGGCCAGTGCGGGCGTCTTCGAGGCCGTCGAGGAACATGTGGTCCTTGATCTCGCCGTGGCCCATGCGCAGGCCGGTGCGGGCCTTCTCCAGCACGTAGGGGGCGTTGGACATGCTCTCCATGCCGCCGGCGACCATCACGCTGTTGCTGCCGGCCTTGAGCAGGTCGTGGGCCAGCATCACGGCCTTCATCCCGGAGCCGCACAGCTTGTTGATGGTGGTACAGCCGGTGGCGGCGGGCAGGCCGGCATTCAGCGAGGCCTGGCGGGCCGGGCCCTGCTTGAGGCCGGCGGGCAGCACGCAGCCCATGATCACTTCCTGCACGTCGGCGGCGTCGATACCGGCACGGGCCACCGCTTCGCGGATCGCCGCCGCGCCCAGGTCCACGGCGGAAACGCCGGAAAGGCTGCCCTGGAAACCGCCCATCGGGGTGCGGGCGCCGCTGACGATTACGATCTCAGACATCTTGTTCCTACCTCTTCGGGTGATGGGCCGAGACTGGCCGATGGGGCGGATTCTATCTCGTGACCGAAAGTGGCCAAAGGGTCACGTGCAAATCATTCTTTTGACTGATTTATGCCTGGACGCAGGGCCCTAGAGTGCGGAGAAATCAATAACTACATCCCTAGCGCGCAGGTGCATTTCCATGGTGCAGACCCGAGTCATCAAACCGGCCGACAACGCCTACCAGTACCCCTTGCTGATCAAAGGCCTGCTGCTCTCCGGCAGCCGCTACGAGAAGACCCGGGAAATCGTCTACCGCGATCTGGTGCGCTACAACTACGCCACCTTCAACGAGCGCGTCGCGCGCCTGGCCAACCTGCTGACCGATGCCGGCGTAAAGGCGGGTGACACCGTGGCGGTGATGGATTGGGACAGCCACCGTTACCTGGAATGCATGTTCGCCATCCCGATGATCGGCGCGGTGCTGCACACCATCAACATCCGCCTGTCCCCGGACCAGATCCTCTACACCATGAACCACGCCGAGGACCGCTTCGTGCTGGTCAACAGCGAGTTCGTGCCGATCTACAAGGCCATCGAGGGCCAGCTGACCACGGTCGAGAAGACCCTTCTGCTGACCGACGCCGCCGACAAGAGCGCCGACCTGCCGAACCTCGTCGGCGAATACGAAACCCTGATGGCCGCCGCCTCCACCCGCTACGACTTCCCCGACTTCGACGAGAACTCCCTCGCCACCACCTTCTATACGACCGGCACCACCGGCAACCCCAAGGGTGTGTACTTCACCCACCGCCAACTGGTGCTGCACACCATGGCCATGGCCAGCATGATGGGCTCGGTGCACAGCCCGAGCCTGATGGCCAACGATGACGTGTACATGCCCATCACCCCGATGTTCCACGTGCATGCCTGGGGCGTGCCGTACGTGGCTACCATGCTGGGGGTCAAGCAGGTCTACCCCGGGCGTTACGATCCGGAACTGCTGGTGGAGCTGTGGCGTCGCGAGAAGGTCACCTTCTCCCACTGCGTGCCGACCATCCTGCAGATGGTGATGAACGCCAAGGCCGCCCAGGGCGTGGATTTCAACGGCTGGAAGCTGATCATCGGCGGCAGTTCGCTGAACCGCTCGCTGTACGACGCCGCCAAGGCACGTGGCATCCATCTGACGGCGGCCTACGGCATGTCAGAGACCTGCCCGATGATTTCCTGCGCGCACATGAACGACGAGCTGCTGGCCGGCAGCGAAGACGAGCGCACCACCTACCGCATCAAGGCCGGCGTGCCGGTGCCCCTGGTGGATGCGGCGATCATCGACGCCGAGGGCAAGTTCCTGCCGGCGGATGGCGAGTCCCAGGGCGAGCTGGTGCTGCGTTCGCCCTGGCTGACCCAGGGTTACTTCCGCGAACCGGAGAAGAGCCAGGAGCTGTGGGAGGGTGGCTGGCTGCACACCGGCGACGTCGCCACCATCGACGGCATGGGCTTCATCGATATCCGCGACCGCATCAAGGACGTGATCAAGACCGGCGGCGAGTGGATCTCCTCCCTGGAGCTGGAGGACCTGGTCAGCCGCCACCCGGCGGTGCGCGAAGTGGCGGTGGTCGGGGTGCCCGATCCGCAGTGGGGGGAGCGGCCTTTCGCCCTGCTGGTGCTGCGTGACGAGCAGGCCCTGGATGCCAAGACGCTGAAGGAGCACCTCAAGCCTTTCGTAGAGCAAGGTCACATCAATAAGTGGGCTATTCCCAGCCAGATCGCCGTTGTTACTGAAATTCCCAAGACCAGCGTCGGCAAGCTGGACAAGAAACGCATCCGCGTCGATATCGCCCAGTGGCAGGCCACTGGCAGCACCTTCCTCTCCGCTCTCTGAGCCGCTTTAGGCCGGGTCCCGCAAGGCCCGGCCTGTCTACCAAGCAAACGCTTGGCTTGTTATTTGCTGGCTCCGCGCCAGCTCACCCCGGCTTTACCAATCGCCAGATCGGGCTAGTCTGCAAACCTGCGAGCCAGAGTGCTCGCCGGACTGCAAATCACACTTTAGAGGGATCAAGCACTACTACCTCCTGGCTATAGTCCGCACCAATCCATAACAAAAAAACACACATGGAGTAGCGTCGATGACAACAAGAAAACCGTTCTGGCGCCTGGCACGACTGCCACTGGCCGTCAGCCTCGCATCCACTCTCGCCGCCCCGGCATTCGGCGTAACGTTCAATATCGGCGAGATCGAGGGGCAGTTCGATTCCTCGTTGTCGGTCGGTGCAAGCTGGTCCATGCGCGGTGCAGACAAGGACCTGATCGGTGTGAACAACGGCGGTGATGGCCTGTCGCAGACCTCCGATGACTCCCACCTGAACTTCAAGAAGGGCGAAACCTTCTCGAAGATCTTCAAGGGCATCCATGACCTCGAGCTGAAGTACGGTGATACCGGCGTCTTCGTCCGTGGCAAGTACTGGTACGACTTCGAGCTGAAAGACGAAAGCCGCCTGTTCAAGGACATCGACGATCACAACCGCAAGGAAGGCGCTCAGTCCTCCGGTGCGCAGATTCTCGACGCCTTCGTCTACCACAACTACGCCATTGCAGACATGCCCGGCTCGGTGCGTCTCGGCAAACAGGTCGTTAGCTGGGGTGAGAGCACCTTCATTCAGAACGGCATCAACGCGATCAACCCGATCGACGTCTCCGCCTTCCGTCGCCCCGGCGCGGAGGTGAAGGAGGGCCTGATCCCGGTCAACATGTTCTACGTGTCGCAGAGCCTGACGGACAATCTTTCAGCCGAAGCCTTCTATCAGTTGGAGTGGGACCAGACTGTCACTGACAACTGCGGCACCTTCTTCGCACAGCCAGACATCGTTGCCGATGGCTGTGATGGAAACCTCCGTGTACTGAGAAGTGCCGCTTCCCTCGGGCCGGCACTGGCTGCTCTAACTGGTCGTGGAATCGATGTGAACCAAGAGGGCGTGCTGGTGCGCCGTGGTGGGGATCGTGATGCTCGAGACGGCGGCCAATGGGGGACCGCGCTGCGTTACTTCTTCGAACCGCTGGACACCGAGTTCGGTGCTTACTTCATCAATTACCACAGCCGTACACCTATCTTCAGTGGCTCGGCACCGTCGCAAGCCGTGTTTATCGATTCTGCTGGCCTGGGCGCTCTGGCCCCCCTCGCCGTTGCTGGTCGGTCGAACTACTTCATGGAATATCCTGAGGATATCCGCCTCTACGGGCTGAGCTTCTCTACCACGCTGCCCACCGGCACTGCTTGGAGTGGCGAGCTTAGCTATCGTCCCAATGCGCCGGTTCAACTGAACTCCACCGATATCCTGTTCGCTGGTGTAGGTCCGCTGGCTGCACTTAGCCCCGCCTTTGCGGCCTTTGGGAATGCATCTGTACTAGACGGTGTGCCTGGGCAGGATCTTCACGGCTATCGCCGCAAGGAAATCACTCAGTTCCAAACGACCTTCACCCATTTCTTCGATCAGGTCATGGGCGCAAGCCGACTGACTTTGGTCGGTGAGATTGGTGTGGTTCACACAGGTGGCTTGGAAAGTACCAGCCAGGCGCGTTATGGCCGTGATCCTATCTACGGCCCCGGTCCGCTGCCGGCGACAGGTCCTGTGAATACTTGCCTTGCTCTCAACACCAGTACGTTGGGAAGCGCTACCGCAGAAAATGTCAGCAAATACTGCGAAAACGACGGCTTCACTACCAGCACCGCCTGGGGCTACCGCGCTCGTGCAATCTGGGACTACAACGATGCCTTCGCTGGTGTGAACCTGAAGCCGAGCATCGCCTGGTCCCATGACGTCGATGGTTATGGTCCCAACGGTCTCTTCACCGAGGATGCCAAGGCTGTGAGCCTCGGTTTGGATGCCGAATATCAGAACACCTACACCGCCAGCCTCAGCTACACGGATTTCTTCGGCGGCAAGTACAACACCCTGATCGATCGCGACTTCCTCGCGCTCAGCTTTGGCGTGAACTTCTAAGCGGCCCGGAACTAAGGAATCACCTATGAAAACAACAAAGAACCTGCTGCAAACCGGTGCGCTGGCGCTGTCCCTGCTGGCCACCGCCGTCATGGCGGCGGCGCCGGCCGACCAGGTGGCCAAGATCGGCACCACCCTGACCCCGCTGGGCGCCGAGAAGGCCGGTAACGCCGATGGCAGCATCCCCGAGTGGACCGGCGGCCTGCCGCAGAACGCCGGCCCGGTGGACGACAAGGGCTTCGTTTCCGATCCCTTCGCCAGTGAGCAACCGCTGTTCACCATCACCGCGCAGAACGTCGAGCAGTACAAGGACAAGCTGACCCCCGGCCAGTACGCGATGTTCAAGCGCTACCCGGAAACCTACAAGATGCCGGTGTTCACCACCCACCGTACGGCCACCGTACCGGCGGACGTGATCGCGGCAGCCAAGGAAAACGCGGCCAACACCAAGCTGGTGGAGGGCGGTAACGGTCTGGAGAACTTCAAGACTGCCAACCCGTTCCCGATCCCGCAGAACGGTCTGGAAGCGATCTGGAACCACATCACCCGCTACCGCGGTGGCAGCGTGCGCCGTCTGGTGACCCAGGCGACCCCGCAGCCGAACGGCTCCTACAGCCTGGTGTATTTCCAGGACGAGTTCACCTTCCGCGACAAGCTGAAGGACTACGACCCGAGCAAGCCGAGCAACGTGCTGTTCTACTTCAAGCAGCGCGTGACCGCTCCGTCGCGCCTGGCCGGTAACGTGCTGCTGGTGCACGAGACCCTCAACCAGGTGAAGGAGCCGCGCCTGGCGTGGCTGTACAACGCCGGTCAGCGCCGCGTACGCCGTGCTCCGCAGGTGTCCTACGATGGCCCGGGTACCGCCGCCGACGGCCTGCGTACCTCCGACAACTTCGACATGTACAACGGTGCGCCGGACCGCTACGACTGGAAGCTGGAAGGCAAGAAGGAGATCTACATCCCCTACAACAGCTACCGCCTGGACTCGCCCAAGCTGAAGTACGCCGACATCATCAAGGCCGGCCACATCAACCAGGACCTGACCCGCTACGAGCTGCACCGCGTGTGGCATGTCGTCGCGACCCTCAAGTCCGGCGAGCGCCACATCTACGCCAAGCGTGACTTCTACATCGACGAAGACACCTGGCAAGCCGCCGCCATCGACCACTACGACGGCCGTGGCACCCTGTGGCGCGTAGCCGAGGCCCACTCGGAGTACTACTACGACAAGCAAGTACCCTGGTACGCCGTGGAAACCCTGTACGACCTGCTGTCCGGTCGCTACCTGGCCCTGGGCATGAAGAACGAGGAGAAACAATCCTACGACTTCAACTACAGCGCTTCGGAAAGCGACTACACCCCGGCCGCTCTGCGTCAGGCTGGCGTGCGTTGATCCTGTAATACCGCGTAAACAAGCCGGCCTTCGGGCCGGCTTTTTCTTGTCTGTACTTTCCCAAGGGACTACAAATGGGCGGACCGAAAGGCTAGGCTGCCTCAGCGCTCACGCCCCCGCGGCATAACCATTCCTAGAAGCCGGGTTGATGACCGATCTATCCAGTTCGCGTTCCTTCGCGCCCGCTGCCGTACCGGTAGCCGGCGAACGCTTTTTCCGCCCCCCGCTGCCGGCCGGGCACCTTTCGCGCCCGCGCCTGTGCGACCGCCTGGCCGCCGGCCTGGGCGGCCGCCTGCTGCTGGTCAGCGCCCCCGCCGGTTTCGGCAAGAGCTCGCTCGCCATCGAGTTCTGCGAAGGCCTGCCGGAGGGCTGGCAGGCGCTCTGGCTCGGGCTCGGGCGTCGTGACAACGACCCCGGGCGCTTCCTCGAACGCCTGCTGGAAGGGCTGCGCCAGTTCTTCCCGGGGATGGGCGAGGAGGCCATGGGCCTGCTGAAGATGCGCCAGCGCCACCAGCCCTTCGCCTTCGAGGAGTGGATCGACGGCCTGCTCGACGAGCTTGGCCAGCGCCTGGACCGCCAGCAGCCACTGTTGCTGGTGCTCGACGACTACCACCTGGCCCAGGGCGCGGTGCTCGACCGCTGCCTGCAGTTCTTCCTCAACCACCTGCCGGAAGGCCTGGTGCTGCTGGTCACCAGCCGTCAGCGCCCCGACTGGCACCTGGCGCGCCTGCGTCTGTCGCGGCAACTGGTGGAACTCAACGAACATGACCTGCGCCTGACCGACGCCGAAAGCACCGCGTTGCTCCAGGCCCAGGGCGCGCGCCTGGATGGCGCCCACCTGGAGAACCTGCTGCAACGCAGCGAGGGCTGGGCCGCCGGCCTGCGCCTGTGGTTGCTGGCCAGCCAGGACGAAGGCGACGCCCATGCCCTGGCGCGCGGGCCCCACGGTGACGAGGGGCTGATCCGCGAATACCTGCTGGAAGAGGTGATCGACCGGCAGAGCGCCGAGGTGCAGGCCTTCCTTTATGAGACCGCCTGCCTCGACCGCTTCTGCGCCGAGCTGTGCGATGCGGTGCGCGATGGCCACGGCAGCGCCGGCATCCTCCAGCACCTGCAGGCCCACCAGGTGTTCCTGGTACCGCTGGACGAGCACGGCCACTGGTTCCGCTATCACCACCTGTTTTCCGACCTGCTGCGGGCCCGCCCGGCCCACGCCGCGACCATCCCTCAGGCCAGCCTGCACCTGCGTGCCTGTCGCTGGTTCAGCGCCCAGGGCCTGCTGGACGAAGCCATCGAACAGGCCCTGCGCGCCGGCCAGCCGGACGTGGCCGCCAGCCTGGTGCAGAACCTCTCCGAGGAACAACTGCTGGCCGAGCAGAACATCGCCATGCTGCTGCGCTGGAAGATGGACCTGCCCGACAGCCTGCTGGTCAGCACGCCACGGCTGATCATGCTCTACAGCCTGGCCCTGGCCCTGGCTTGCCAACTGGACGCCGCCGAGGAGCTGGGCGCCCAGCTCGCACGCTTCCTGCCAGCCCCCAACGCCCAGGCGCAGCAGGGGCTGATCGCTCAGTGGCTGGCCTTGAGCGGGGTCATCGCCCGGGGCCGTGGCGATATCGTCCTGGCCGAGCGGCACTGCGCCGAGGCGCTGACCGCGCTGTCCCAGGAGCGCTATGGCCAGCGCCTGCTGTGCCTGTCCACCCTGGCCAACATCGCCGTCGCCCGGGGCGACCTGTGGCGTGCCCGGGGCCTCAATCGCGAGGCGCTGGAGTTGGCGCAACGGGTTGGCAACCCGCTGTTCGAAGCCCTGGCCCATTACGACCGCGCGCGGGTGTTGCAGGCCCGTGGCGAAATCCTTCGTGCGCTGGATGAGGTGCGCCAGGGCCAGGAGCGCCTGCGCGGCCTGCCGTCCCAGCGCTTCTATGCCGCCCGGGCGCGGCTGGCCATCTACGAGGGCTACCTGCTCTGCGTGCGCCTGCAACCCCAGGCGGCGCGCAGCCGCCTGCTGGCCGGGATCGCCGAGGCGCGTGCCTGCCGCGACATCAGCCTGCTGATCGGTTACAGCGTGCTGGCCAGCCTGGAAGGCCGTGAAGGGCGCCTGTCGGCGGCCTTCGCCCTGCTCGCCGAAGCGGAGCGGTTGATGCACATCTGGGACGTGCCGCCGGTGTACTACCTGGCCATGATCACCCTGGTGAAGTGCGAACTCTGGCTGGTACAGGGGCAGGTCGAGCTGGCCTCGGCCTGGCTTTCGCGTCTGGCGGAAACCTACAGCGGCGAGCAGGCCGCCGCTGCCCCCGAATTCCATCCGCAGCTGCCGCTGCACATCGAATTGCAGCAGGCCGCCCTGGCCCGGATCGAAGGGCGCAGCGGCGAAGCCGAACGGCGTTTACGTGCGCTGGTGCAGCGGGCCAAGGAAAGTGGCGGCGCGCTCATGGCGCAGGTGGCACAGCTGCACCTGGCGCAATTGCTGCGTGTCGGAGGGCGCGACAAGGACGCTCTCGCATTGCTGGGCAGTGCCCTGGAATCCCTGCCCGGTGGCGCCTTGCTGCCCTTCCATGAGCTGTTGTCGCACCAAGGCCCCTGGCTGCGTGAGCAACTGCTGGTGCGCTCGGCCCCTGAGGCCGCGGCATTGCTGGCATTGTTGCCGGAAGCGCAAGCGCCGGCTGCCAGCGAGGCGCCACTGGCCGGGAGCGATGCGTTGAGTACGCGTGAGCTGGCGGTGCTGCAACTGATCGCCCAGGGCTGCTCCAACCAGGAAATCAGCGAGCGGCTCTTCATCTCCCTGCACACGGTCAAGACCCACGCCCGCCACATCAACGGCAAGCTCGGCGTGGAGCGGCGCACCCAGGCGGTGGCGCGGGCCAAGGCCCTCGGCCTGTTGCGCTGAGGGCTACTGCGGCGCAGCCGGTGCCGAGAGATCGAGCGCCGGCTTGGGCTTGCCGGCCGGCAGCGGTTGGGCCAGCTGTCGCTCCACATCCTGCTGGATGGCCGCCAGCATCGGCAGCAGGTCGGCCATGCTGCTGCGCACCTCCGCGTAGGGGTGCTTTTCCGCCAACTCGCCCACCCGAGCCATCAGTTGCGCGCGCACGTCGCTGCGCAGGTGGATGAACAGCTCGGGCATCTGCTTGCCCAGTTCGGCGGCGTAGAGCACCAGGTCCTCACGGTTGAACTGCTTGGTCAGCCCCAGGTAGTCCAGCGCGCTGGAGGTCAGCATCGCTGCCGCGTCCTTGGTTTCCTGCAGGCCTTGCAAGCGCACCGGCTTGCTCTGCTCGCTCTCCGACAGGGTCATCCAGAACTCCACCGTGAGGGTGAAGAGGATCGCCTGCTGGCGCATCGAATAGCTCATCAGCCCCAGGGCTTCGGCGCCGTAGGGCTGCTGCGCGGCCTTGAAGTCGAAGTACAGGCGCATCAGTTCCTTGAGGCGGAACAGCACTTCGCGCGCCTCGTTCTGGCGCAGCTCCAGGGGCGCGTAGATGTTCAGCTGCGGCTTGAAGTTCTCCTCGCTGATCATCCGCGTGTAGATGGGCCCGGTGAACTCGCCGCTGCGCCGGGGCAGGGCGTTGACCTGGGTGCGGTCGACCTTGTCCAGGGCATCGATCAATTGCTGGTAGTCGTGGCTGTTCCACGGGCGCTGGATGTCGGGAATCTTCTGCCCCAGGTAGAACAGCTCGGCGGCCGGGGCAGGCAGCGCCAGGACCAGCAAAAGGATGGCCAGCGGCCAGGGCAGGCGGCGTGATAGCTTCATCGACACGGAAGATTCCAGCGGGAAGGGGCGCGCCAAGAGTAACGGGGCGGTGGCGCCCCGTCACCCGCGCCTTGGTTGGGGTGAGGGTGATGGACGAGAGCGAGCGCGGGGCGATCTTCGCGGTATTCGAAGACCTCGGTGGCTACGGTGCCGTGGCGCGCCAGCAGGCCGAGGCGGAAGGCCCGCTGGTGGGGCATCTGCTGCGCACCAACATCCAGTTGGCGGCCATTCCGGTGTTCGCCCGCAAGGGCATCGGCGAGACCACGGTGAATGACCTGCTGGAAGCGGCCCAGGTCTCGCGGCGCACCTTCTACAAGCACTTCTCCAACAAGATGGATGTGCTGGAAAGCATCTACCAGACCGCCGTGGTACTGCTGCTCAACCGCTTCCGCGGCATGCGCGCCGCCGCCGGCAGCGACGAGGCCTGGCTGCGCGACATGGTGCGCTGCTTCTTCGACTATCACCTGGCCGTGGGGCCCATCATCCGCCTGATGCAGGAAGAGGCCATGCGCACCGACTCGCCCCTGGCCGCCCACCGCCAGCGCGCCCACCTGGAGATGGCCGCGCTGCTCGCTGAACGCCTCCAGGCCACAGGCCAGGTGGTGGACCCGCTGACCTTCCGCGCGCTGATCTGGGCCCTGGAGGCGGCGTCCATGGACCTGCTCGGCGGTGCCGCCAGCCGCCAGCGCATCGAGCACGCCCGCGCGGTACTGGGCGACCTGCTGATCGCCGCCCTGCGTCCACGCTCTACCTAGGTTGGGGCGCATGGCCAGCAACCCCGTGATCTGATAAGGGCCTCGACAATAACAATCACGAGGTGCCTGCATGTCCGCTACCAGCCTGCCGATGTCGCCGCCGCTCGCGGCCGGCTTTTCCCGCCTGGGCTTCGGCTCCCTGCCACTGGATCGCCTCAAGGCGCGCTACGCCAGCGCCGACAGCGGCTCGCGCTTCATCGAGCTGGACGGCTTCAACGTCCACTACCGCGACGAAGGCAGCCGCGACAAGCCGGTGCTGGTGATGATCCACGGCGTGGTCGCCTCCCTGCACACCTGGGACGACTGGGTACCGGCCTTCGCCCCGCACTACCGCATCATCCGCTTCGACGTGCCCGGCTTCGGCCTTACCGGCCCCAAGCGCAGCGGTGACTATTCCGGCGAGCGGATGATCCGCATCTTCGGCCTGCTGCTGGACCACCTGCGCATCGACAAGGTCTCCATCGCCGGCAACTCCCTGGGTGGCTACATCGCCTGGAACTTCGCCCTGGCCCAGCCCGCGCGCGTCGAGAAGCTGGTGCTGATCGACCCGGCCGGCTACCAGATGCGCAAGGTGCCCTGGATGATCGCCTCTGCCGCGCTGCCCGGCTCCACCGTGGCCATGCCCATGTGGATGCCGCGCGCGCTCATCGCCCAGGGCATCAAGGAAGTCTACGGCGAGCCCGGGCGCATCAAGTCCGGCGTGGTGGACCGCTACTACGACCTCAGCCGCCGCCCGGGCAACCGCCGCGCGATGATGGAAATCTTCCGCGTGCTGCTCAAGGTCAACAAGGACGAGCTGGAAGGCACCGGCCAGCGCGTCGCCGCCATCAAGGCCCCGACCCTGCTGATGTGGGGCGAGCGCGACCGCTGGATCTCGCCCAAGCACGTGCCGCTGTGGAAGCGCGACCTGCCGGGCATCCAGGTGCGCACCTACCCCGGCGTGGGGCACATCCCCATGGAAGAGATTCCCGAGCAGACGGCAGCGGATGCGCTGCGCTTCCTGCAGGGCTGACGCCCGCTAGCTAAGGCTCGACCGAGCGCTGCTCCCGGCTGTGGATAACTTCCCGGTGAGCAGCGTTTTTGCGTGGGCGTAGGGTGGGCTTCAGCCCACCGTTCTTTTTGCAGTTCGTTCGGAGGGCTTCGCGAGCAGAGCTCGCTCCTACGGGGAGGTCGTGCCTACAAGAAGCTCGAAGCCCCGCCGTAGGGTGTGCTGCGCGCACCGGGAAATTGGAGCGCACATCCATCCAGAACCAGGCGAAGAAGTTGGAGCAGAGAGAGTGAACGGTGGGCTGAAGCCCACCCACCCGATTCCCTTCCACCCTGGAAACGAAAACGGCCCCGAAGGGCCGTTGCGTTAACACCGAGGAATCACGCCGCCGCAGGCACGCCGTCGAACTCCTCGCGGGTCTTGTGCAGCAGTTCGAGGTTGTCGTGCTGCCAGGGATGGAAGCCCTTCTTGAAGAAGTCCATGTACGCCGGGATCAGCTGGCGGAACATGCCGTTCTTGCCCCACATCCAGCTCAGGCCGTCGCGCCAGACGCGCCAGTTCCACAGCAGGCCGTCGCGCTTGAGCATGTGGATGAGGCCACGGTGGGTGTCGAGCATGAAGAAAAAGGTGCCCATGATCATCGCCCGGCGCAGCAGGGTGCGGCTGCCGCAGACCTGGTTGTAGACATCGAAGGCCACCGCCTTGTGCTCGGTTTCCTCCAGCGCGTGCCAGCGCCACAGGCGGGCCAGGGTCGGGTGGGCGCCGGCGATGTGCTCGGGGTTCTTCAGCAGGCCGTCGGCCATGATCGCGGTGATGTGCTCCAGGGCAGCAGTGGCGGCCAGCTGGCGGCGCTTGGAGAACTTCTTCTGGGTGTAGCGGATGCGCGCCTGGGCACGACGCTCGATGCGGCCGATGTCGTAGCCGAGGTCGCGCAGCCGGTTGCTGTATTCCAGGTGCTCGCGGCTGTGATGGCCTTCCTGGCCGATGAAGCCGCGGATCTGCTCCTTCAGCACCGGATCGGTGATCTCCTCGCGGAAGTTGCGCACCGAGTCGATGAAGAAGCGCTCGCCGTCGGGGAAGAGCACCGACATGGCGTCGAACAGATGGGTCTTGAAGGCATTGCCACTGTGCCAGTGGCGCGGCAGCGGATTGGGCAGGTCGAAATCCATGTGACGCGGGCGGATTACCAATCCTTCTGGGGTCGTGCTGGTCATGGGGACTCCCTGAGTCTATGCAGAAACCACGCTCCAACTTTGGCTTGCCGGGTTTTGTCGGACAAGGTTATCTTCTGCCAATAACCGGGTCATATCCGGCCACCGCTGATCCAGCTGACCAATAAGAAGAACGATGAAACAGCCACTGACCTTCTCCGCCGAACTGGTGCCCGTCGCCTATGCCGAGGCCCTGCTGAGCCTGGCCGAAGAGCTGGGTGTGCCCCGTGAAACGCTGTTCGCCCAAGCCCGGGTGCGCCCGGAAATCCTCCAGAGCCCCAACGGCCGCCTGTCCTTCATCGACTTCAACCTGCTGGCCAGCGCGGCCCTGGTGCTGTGCAACGAGCCGGCGCTGGGCCTGGTGCTGGGCCAGCGGCTGAATGTGTCCACCCACGGCATCCTCGGTTATGCGGTGCTCTCCAGCGCCAACCTGGGCCGTGCCCTGCAATTCGCCATGAAGTACTACCGGGTGCTCGGTCTCGCCTATGAGCTGGAGCTGGTGGAGCAGGGTGACTGCCTGCAGCTGCGCGCCGCCGAATCCTTCCCCATGGGCCCCCTGGGGCGCTTTGCCGGCGAGGGGCTGATGACCAGCTTCTACACCATCGCCCGCTTCCTCCTGGGCGAGGAGCTGCGCGGCCTCGCGGTGGGCTTCGCGCACCCGGCGCCGGCCCATGCGGCGCGGTACGCCGAAGTGTTCGGCGGCGGCGTGGAGTTCGAGCAGCCCTACCACTGGATGAGCCTGCCCAAGCACTATCTTGACCGCCCCATGGCCCTGGCCAACCCGGCCACGGTGCAGATGTGCGAGCAGCAGTGCGAAGCCCTGCTGGCCACCCTCGACGTGCAGGACGCCCTGCTCACCCGCGTGCGCCGCCTGCTGCTGGCGCGCCCCGGCGACTTCCCCGACCTCGACAGCGCCGCGCGCTCGCTGCACACCAGCGGCCGCAGCCTGCGCCGCCACCTGGCGTCCATGGGCACCAGCTACCAGCAGGTGCAGGACGAGGTGCGCAAGGGCCTGGCCCTGCAGTACCTCACCACCACCCACCTGCCGTTGTTCGAAATCGCCAACCTGCTGGGTTTCAGCGACCCGTCGAACTTCCGCCGCGCGTTCAAGAAATGGACGGGCAAGCTGCCCAGCGATTATCGTGCTGACCCCTGATCCGACCGGCCTGCACAGAGGCCGGCGACCTGGCCTGGAGGACCGGCAATGACCGCAGCGCACCCCACCCTGATCCGCGAGACCTTCCCCGTCGGCCCCTTGCAGTGCAACTGCACGCTGATCGGCGACCCCATCAGCAAGAAGGCCATCGTCGTCGACCCGGGCGGCAACCACGAGCAGATCATCGCGCGGCTGGAGGCCCACGGCCTGAAGCTGGTGAGCATCATCCACACCCACGCGCACCTGGATCACTTCCTCGCCTCCGGCGAGCTGAAGAAGGCCACCGGCGCCACCCTGCACCTGCACAAGGAAGACCAGTTCCTCTGGGACAACCTGGAGATGCAGTGCCGCATGTTCGGCGTGCCCTACAAGCCGGTGCCGGCGCCCGACCAGTGGCTGGCCGACGACGAGGAGCTGGCCTGTGGCTGCGGCGTGGCCCTGCACACCCCCGGGCACACGCCGGGTTCCATGAGCTTCTGGTTCCCCGAGGCGCGCCTGCTGATCGCCGGTGACACGTTGTTCCGCCGTGGCATCGGCCGCACCGACCTGTGGGGCGGTGACTACGCCACCATCGAGCGCTCCATCCGCCAGCGCCTCTACAGCCTCGATGAGGAAGCCACCGTGGTCACCGGCCACGGCCCGGACACCCGGCTGGGCGACGAGATGCGCGAAAACCCGTTCATCCGTGCCTGAGGCCACGGAATTTCCAGCATGGGCCATGCTCTAATCGTCGTCAGTCCATCGGGGCTGTCGATCATTCAGGAGTAGAAAGTCCATGTTCACCACGCGTCGCCTGATCATCGCCGCTACCGCCGTCGCCCTGCTGTCGGGCTGTGCTTCGCAGAACCCCTACGAGAACCAGGGCCAGGCGCCCCGCCAGGGCATGAGCAAGACCGCCACCTACGGCGGCCTGGGCGCGTTGGCCGGCGCCGTCGCCGGTGCTGCCATCAACCACGACAAGCGTGGCAAGGGGGCGCTGATCGGCGCCGCTGTGGCCGGCGCCGCTGGCGCGGGCTACGGCTACTACGTGGATCGGCAGGAGGCGGAGCTGCGTCGCAGCATGGAAGGCACCGGCGTGCAGGTGCAGCGCCAGGGCGACAACATCAACCTGGTGATGCCCGGCAACATCACCTTCGCCACCAACTCGGCAGACATCGCCAGCAACTTCTATACGCCGCTGAACAACCTGGCCAACTCGTTCAAGCAGTACGACCAGAACAGCATCGAGATCGTCGGCCACACCGACAGCACCGGCAGCCACCAGTACAACGTCAACCTCTCGCAGTTGCGCGCGCAGAGCGTGGCCAACTACCTGATGGCCCAGGGCGTCAACGGTGCGCGCCTGAGCTCCCGTGGCATGGGCCCGGACCAGCCGGTGGCGAGCAACGCCACCGATGCGGGCCGCTCGCAGAACCGTCGCGTGGAGATCAAGCTCACCCCGCTGCCCAACGCCCAGGTGCCCCAGCAACAGGGCTACTGATTCCCCCGCTCCAAGCACAGGGCCCCCATTCGGGGGCCTTGTCGTTTCATGCCGTCCGTCGTCTCCCTGCTGGCGCAAGGCCATGGTGCCGATTCCTGACTAGACTGCCGACATGGTTCCCGCGAACCATGATTTGCCGGTCAGATGCCCCTCCAAGGCGGGCTCCCGGACAAGGAACGGACAGGAGCATTCATGGACGAGCGTACCGGCACCTCCGCGAGGAAACCCTGGTTGCCCCTGTTGGTGGCGCTGGCCTTGCTGGTGGGGCTTGGCGGCCTGGTGCTGTGGCAGTGGCTGGCGCTGGAAAACCGCAACCAGGCGGAGTACCAGCGGCGTTTCGGCCTGGAAAGCGAAGAGATCGCCGAGCGTCTCGCGACCCGCATGCGCGCCTACGAAATGGTGCTGCGAGGCATGTCCGGCCTGCTGGTGGGCAGCTCCGACGTGCTTCCGGATGAATGGGCCAAGGCGGCCGACCAACTGCACCTGCAGGACCGCTACCCGGGCATCCAGGCGCTGGCCTGGGGCCGCTATCTCAAGCGTGACCAGCTCAACGACTTCGTCGGCACCACCCAGGCCGATGGACGCCGCGACTTCCGCGTCTTCCCGCCCGGCCCGCGCGACGAGTATGTGGTGGTGGACTACACCAGCCCGCTGGACTGGCGCAACCGCCGCACCCTGGGCTTCGACATGCTCAGCGAGCCGGTGCGGGCGCAGGCCATCGAGCAGGCCCGGGAAAGCGGCGAGGCACGCCTCACCGGTCCCCTGAGGTTGAAGCAGGAGACCGACCAGGACCTGCAGAGCGGTGTGCTGCTCTACATGCCCGTGTACCGTTCGAACGCCCCGGCGACCACCGCCGACGAGCGGCGCGAGGCCTTCATCGGTGCGGTGGCCGGGGCCTTCCGCCTGCATGACCTGATGAGCGGCATCCTCGGCAACCGGGTGCGCCTGTACCGAGTCGGCGTCAGCGACCTGGAGGCCGGAGCCGTGCTGCTCGACGATGCCATCGACAACGGCCTCCCACCGCGCTTCGAAGAGCAGCGCCAGATCAAGCTGTTCGGCCGCACCTGGGCACTGAAGGTGAGCAGCACTGCCGAATATGAAGCGTTGCTGGTGGATGATCGCCTCAGCTACAGCCTGTGGACCGGCCTGGCCGCCGCGCTGCTGTTGTCGCTGCTGGTGGGCGGCTACCTGCACCTGCGCGAGCGCCAACTCGCCGCCAGCGACCAGGCATCCTCGTTGCTGCGCGAGCGCGAGGAGCGCTTGCGCATCCTGGTCGAGCGCCTGCCCGTGGCGACCCTGCTATGCGATGCCCAGGGCCGCATCGAGATGGCCAATCGCAGCGCCGCCGAGCTGCTCGGCTGCGAATCCGACCTGCTTTCCGGCCAGCGTGTGCGTCGCTACCTGCCACGCCTGCTGGACCTCGACGAAGAGCGGCTGCGCAGTGGCGAGGAAGAGTTCCAGATCCAGCGCGACGATGGCGGCGATGGCCTCGCCTCCCTGAGCCTGACCTCCCTGAACCAGCGCGACGGCACGCGCTACCTGATCAACCTGGTGGACCTGCAGGCGCGGCGTGCCGCCGAGGAGCGTTTCCGCCTGGTGGTGGAGGCCTCGCCCAACGCCATCATCCTGGTGGACCTGCGCGGCAGCATCGTCATGGTCAACCGCCAGGCCGAGCAGATGTTCGGCTACAGCCGCCAGGAGCTGCTCGGCGCCACCGTAGAGCGCCTGCTGCCGGAGGCCCTGCGCGAGGCCCATGTGGGGCTGCGCGAAGGCTTCCAGAAGAACCCCGAGCCCCGGCGCATGGGCAACAATCGCGAGCTGTTCGGCCAGCACCGCGACGGGCGCATGATTCCCCTGGAAGTGGGCCTGTCGCCGATCCGCAGCGGCCGCGAGACCTGGGTCCAGGCGGTGGTCATCGACATCAGCGAGCGCAAGGCCGCCGAGCAGCGCCTGCGTGACCAGGCCGAGCAACTGATCCTGGCCAACCGCTACAAGTCGGAATTCCTCGCCAACATGTCCCACGAGCTGCGCACGCCGCTCAACAGCATCCTCATTCTCAGCGACCAGTTGCGCCAGAACAGCGCCGGCAACCTCACCGAGAAGCAGTCGCGCCATGCCGACATCGTCCACCGCGCCGGCAGTGACCTGCTGCAGCTGATCAACGACGTGCTCGACCTGGCCAAGGTCGAGGCCGGGCGCATGCAGCTCAAGCTGGAGCCGCTCAATGTGCAGGATGTGCTGGTGGAACTGGACGCCAGCCTGCGCCCCATGGCCGAGATCAAGGCCCTGCGCCTGATCACCGGGGTGGAGCCCGGCGTGCCCCGGGTCATCCACAGCGACCGCGTGCGCCTGCACCAGATCCTGCGCAACCTGCTCTCCAATGCCCTGAAGTTCACCGAGCAGGGCGAGGTGGAGCTGAGTGTCGGGGTCATCGACCGCACCGATGGCGATGGCCGCGAGATCATCCGCTTCACCGTGCGTGATACCGGCATCGGCATCCCTGCCGAGCAGCACGAGTGTATCTTCCAGGCCTTCCAGCAGATCGACGGCTCCACCAGCCGGCGCTTCGGTGGCACCGGCCTGGGCCTGGCCATCACCCGCCAGCTGGTGCTGGCGCTGGATGGCCAGATCCGTCTCACCAGCACGCCGGGGCAGGGCTCCAGCTTCATCGTCGAACTGCCGGTGGCGGTGGGCTTCGAGGCGGAGAAAGAGGCTGCCGGCGAGGCCCTGCCTGTACGCAACGGCACCGGGCCGGCGGTGCTCATCGTCGAAGACGATGGTGATTTCGCCAGCGTCATCGCCGAAGCTGCGCAGAGCCATGGCTATGCCACCGTGCTCTGCGGCAGTGGCCGACAGGCGGTCGCTCTGCTGCAGCAGGAGCGCTTCGCGGCGGTGATCCTCGACATCCTCCTGCCGGACGTCAGCGGCTGGCAGATCTACCGGCGCCTGCGCAGCCAGGCCCTGCACCGCGGCACGCCGGTGCACATCATCTCCTGCGTGCCGCAGCCGACAGATTGGTTGGACGATTCCACCCGTTACCTGGTCAAACCCATCGCCCGGGAAGATCTGGAACGGGTCTTCAACGACCTCGAAGCCAATGTGCCCCCGGACCCGCATCGCCTGCTGCTGGTGGAGGACGTCGCCATCGAACGTGATCACTACCGCGACCACCTGGAGGAGCTGGGCTTCTCCGTAACGGCCGCAAGCAGTGCCGAAAGCGCCCGCCAGGCATACGCGGACGGGCGTTTCGCTGCGCTGGTGATCGACCTCGACCTGCCCGACCAGGACGGTTTCGACCTGCTAGATAGCCTCGATCGGCAGCGTCCGCTGGCTGACTCGCGTGTGGTGATCAACACTGGGGTGGACGTCACCCTGCAGACCCTGCAGCGACTGCGCCGCTATTCGGCGGTGGTGGTGCGCAAGGCGGGGGATGACCTGGATGGGCTGAGCTCGGCGGTGCAGGGCTTCCTCGGCAGCGTGCGTGCCCTCGCCGGGCAGGCGCCGGGAGAGGCGGGAAGCCGCTCGCTGCAAGGGATGCGCGTGCTGTTGGTGGATGACGATGTACGCAATATCTATGCGCTCAGTGCGCTGCTGGACGAGGTCGGCCTCGACGTCAGCGCCGCGCGGGATGGCCTGGAGGCCATCGAGAGTTACCAGCGTGAACCCTTCGACCTGATTCTGATGGATATGGCGATGCCCAACATGGACGGATACACCGCAACTCGCCTGCTCAAGGACGAGCATGGCTGCAACATCCCGATCATCGCGCTCACCGCCCATGCGATGAAGGGCGACCGGGAGAAGTGCATTACCGCAGGTGCCGACGACTACCTGGCCAAGCCCGTGAGCCGCCAGGAACTGATCGACCTGCTTCATCGCTGGCTGGACGTTTCCGGAGGCAGCGATGATGCAGCCACTGCCTAAGCTCAAGGGACCCGAAAACATCCTCCTGGTGGTCGATGACCGCCACGAGAACCTCGCCGCCATGGAGGCGGTGCTGGACGACTCCACTTGGGACGTACGCACCGTCGACTCGGGGGAGGCGGCCCTGCAATGCCTGCTGGAGGAGGAAGTGGGGCTGGTGCTGCTCGATGTGCAGATGCCGAAGATGGACGGCTTCGAAGTCGCCCGGCTGATGCGCGGCAGCCCGCACACCCGCTACACGCCGATCATCTTCATCTCCGCCATCGCCCACACCCAGGAAGCCGTGCTGCGTGGCTACGCCAGTGGCGCGGTGGACTTCATCCTCAAGCCCTTCGACCCGCAGGTGCTGCGGCACAAGGTGCAGTCGCTGCTGGAGCACGAGCGCAACCGCCGTGACCTGCTGCAGCTGACCCAGCAGCTGGACAGCGCCCGCGCCTTCAACGCCTCGGTGCTGGAGAACGCCGCCGAAGGCATCCTGGTGGTGGGCGAGGACGGCATGGTCAACTTCGCCAACCCGGCAATGGCGCTGATGCTGCAGGGCTCGGTCACCGACCTCGAAGGCAGCCCCTTCCTCTCGCTGCTCTCCAGCCCCGAGATCGTCGGCGACTGGCGCCTGTCGGAGTTCTACCGCCACTGGAAGCGCGGCGAGCCTTACCGCCTGCACGACGCGGTGCTCAACACCCTCAATGGCGGCACGCTGCCGGTGGCCCTGTCCTGCGCGCCGCTGCCCCGGGCCCAGCGCTCGATGGTGGTGATCAGCCTGGACATGTCCGCAGTGCGCCAGCTGCACGCGCAGCTCGAATCCCAGGCCATCACCGATGCGCTCACCGGGTTGCTCAACCGCCGTGGTTTCCACCAATCGCTGGATGCGGCGCTGGCGCGTATCGAGCGCAGCGGCAAGCGCATGGCGGTGCTCTACCTCGACCTCGACGGCTTCAAGCGCATCAATGACTCCCTCGGCCACGACGCCGGCGACCAGGTGCTGCGGCGCGTTTCCGAGCAACTGAAGACCTGCCTGCGCCCCTACGACATCCTCGCGCGCATGGGCGGTGACGAATTCACCGCGCTGATCGACTCCCTGGAGCACCCGGAAGACGCGGCCAGGGTGGCCGAGAAGCTCATCGAGCTGGTGTCGGTGCGCTACCGCATCGACGGCATCGACATCACCCTCGGCGCCAGTGTCGGCATCGCCTGCTTCCCCGAATGCGGGCAGACCGTGGACGGCCTGTTGCGCGCGGCGGACATCGCCATGTACGAGGCCAAGCGTGCCGGCCGCCAGCAGTACCGCTTCTTCTCCCCGGAAATGAACGGCCGCGCCCGCTCGCGGCTGATGCTGGAAGAGAGCCTGCGCAACGCCATCGAGCAGGATGATTTCGTGCTCGTCTACCAGCCGCAGATCTACCTCGACAGCGGCCGCCTGCGCGGCTTCGAGGCGCTGCTGCGCTGGGAGCACCGGGTCGCCGGCACCGTCGCCCCCAACGTGTTCATCCCGCTGCTGGAGGAGACCCGGCTGATCAACCGCCTGGGCGACTGGATCCTCGAACAGGGGGTCAGCCAATGCACCCAGTGGCGGGAGCGCTTTGGCGAGGACCTGGTGATCAGCATCAACTTCAGCCCGGTGCAGTTCGGCATGCCGACCCTGGTGGACGATCTGCGCGAGGTGCTGGCGACGCACGGGCTGAAACCGTCGCAGATCGAAGTGGAGGTCACCGAAAGCGCGCTGATGCAGGACCTGGACAACACCCGCGAGCAGCTGCGCCAGCTGCGCGAGCTGGGGGTGCGCATCGCCATCGATGACTTCGGCACCGGCTACTCGTCCCTGGCCTACCTGCGCCACTTCGAGCTGGACACGCTGAAGATCGACCGCCTGTTCATCTCCAACATGCTGGAGTCGCCCCGCGATGCCGCCGTGGTCAGCACCATCATCGACCTGGGCGCCCACCTGGGGCTGGAGGTGATCGCCGAGGGCGTGGAAACCCTGGCCCAGCGTGATTGGCTGATCGACCACGGCTGCTCGATCATGCAGGGCTTCCTGGTTTCCCCGGGGCTGCCGGTGGCCAAGGCCGAGAACTTCCCCCAGCAGGTGGATTGGGTGAGCTTCAAGCCACAGAACTGAGGCCACTGCGCGGCGCCCGCCCTGGGCGCCGCGCACATAGCCATCCGCGACTACGACCAAATGATGGCAAGCGCCGGTCATGGGGCGACCTACACTTGCCCCACGGCGCGCCCGTGCCGCCGGCCAACCCAAGGAGTTTTCCCATGCATTGCCTGTTTGTGGCCTATCCGAACAACGAGGGCGGCACCTTCGATTTCACCTACTACCTGGAAAAACACATCCCCATGGTCAGCGAGATGCTGGGGGACAACTTCGTCAAGGCCGAAGTCCGCAAGGGCCTCGCCTCCGGTGACGGCTCCGCCGCACCCTTTCTCTGCGTGGCGAATATCTGGATCAAATCCATCGACAGCCTCCAGGCCACCCTGCGCAAGCACGGCCAGGCGATCAACGAAGATATTCCCCGCTACACCAACATCGCCCCGCTGCTGCAGGTGGATGAGGTGATATCGGGTTAAGGCAGACATCCGTAGGTTGGCGCCGAGCACCGCGAGGCCCAACGCAGCGGGGCCCGGCATCGTTGCATTGGGTGTGTGGCGGGTAGGTCGGGTGCAACCCGACGCCCCTCCGTGCGCCACCTCGCGAGTTTCACCCGCCCTACGGGGCTGGCTCATGGAACCCGCCGATCGAATACCGCGCCCATGAAAAAGCCCGCCGATCGGCGGGCTTTCGCGTTCCGGGGCGCTGCCTCAGCGGCTCGGCGGGAACTGCTGGTGCAGCTGCTCCAGCTCGGCGTCCTTGGTCTCCCACAGCTGGTTGACCCAGAGCTGGAAGGTCTTGCGGTAGGCCTCGTCCTGGTCGTAGCTGCGGCCGATGAATTCCTGGGGAATCGGCATCGCCTGGATACGCACGATCACCTCGGGGATGTTCCCGGCCATCAGGGTCCAGAAGCTGGGGTTGCCTTCGGGGTAATGGATAGTGACGTTGAGCAGCGCCTGCATCTGCTCGCCCATGGCGTCGAGGACGAAGGCGATGCCGCCGGCCTTGGGCTTGAGCAGGTACTTGAAGGGCGAGTTCTGCTCGCGGTGCTTCTGCTCGGTGAAGCGCGTGCCTTCGAGGAAGTTGAAGATGCCCACCGGGTTGTCGCGGAACTTGTCGCAGGTGCGGCGGGTGGTTTCCAGGTCCTTGCCCTTCTTCTCCGGGTGCTTGGCCAGGTAGGCCTTGGAGTAGCGCTTCATGAAGGGGAATTCCAGCGCCCACCAGCACAGGCCGATCACCGGGACCCAGATCAGCTCCTGCTTGAGGAAGAACTTCAGCGGGCGGATGCGGCGGTTGAGCACGTACTGCAACACCAGGATGTCCACCCAGCTCTGGTGGTTGCTGGTGACCAGGTAGGAGTGCTGGTAATCGAGGCCTTCGAGGCCCTCCACCTTCCAGCGGGTATCGCGCACCAGGTTCATCCAGCCCTTGTTGCAGGTCACCCAGGCTTCGTGGATGAAGTTCACCACCCAGTTCAGCGCCAGGCGCGCCGGGCGGAAGGGCAGGGCCATCTTCAGCAGGCTGACGGCGAACAGCGGCCAGCACCAGAACAAGGTATTGAGCGCCAGCAGCAGGGAGGCGATGACGCCGCGCACGGAAGCGGGAAGAAAGCTCAGCATGAAAGGTCGGGACCTCGTTCCTGGACGGTCTCTGCCGCCCTGTTGAGGGGACGCTGCGAACGCAGCGGGGCCAGTGGTGGCACAGGTTAACGCCTGTTCACTGAACTGCAAGCGGCAAGGGTGACCGCCCGGTCGGGCAGCGCGGCCACCCGCCGGGCAGGGTGCTCAGTCGCGGGTCGCCGCCTGGATGGCGGTGAGGGCGATGGTGTAGACGATGTCGTCCACCAGGGCGCCGCGGGAGAGGTCGTTCACCGGTTTGCGCAGGCCCTGCAGCATGGGGCCGACACTGACCACCTGGGCGCTGCGCTGCACCGCCTTGTAGGTGGTGTTGCCGGTGTTCAGGTCGGGGAACACGAACACCGTGGCATGGCCGGCCACCGGGCTGTTGGGGGCCTTCTGCCGGCCGACGCTGTCGATGGCGGCGGCGTCGTACTGCAGCGGCCCGTCGATCAGCAGGTCGGGGCGTGCGGCACGGGCCAGGCGGGTGGCTTCGCGCACCTTCTCCACTTCCTCGCCGCTGCCGGAGTCGCCGGTGGAGTAGCTGATCATCGCCACCTTGGGCTCGATGCCGAAGGCGGCGGCCGAGTCGGCGCTCTGCAGGGCGATCTCCGCCAGCTCGGCGGCGCTCGGGTCGGGGTTCACCGCGCAGTCGCCATAGACCACCACCTGCTCCGGCAGGAGCATGAAGAACACCGAGGACACCAGCTTGTAGCCGGGCGCGGTCTTGATCAGCTGCAGGGCCGGGCGAATGGTGTTGGCGGTGGTGTGCACGGCGCCGGAGACCAGGCCGTCCACCTCGCCCAGGGCCAGCATCATGGTGCCCAGCACCACGCTGTCTTCCAGTTGCGCAGCGGCCATGGGGGCGTTGAGGCCCTTGCCCTGGCGCAGCTCGACCATGGGCTCGACGTAGCGCGGGCGCACCAGGTCCGGGTCGAGGATCTCCAGCCCCTCGGGCAGCACGATGCCCTGGGCGACGGCCACGGCTTGCACCTCTTCGGGCTTGGCCAGCAGCACGCAGCGGGCGATGCCACGGGCCTGGCAGATGGCGGCAGCCTGCACGGTGCGCGGCTCGGCGCCTTCGGGCAGGACGATGCGCTTGCCGGCCAGTTGCGCCCGTTTCACCAACTGGTGGCGGAAGGCCGGGGGCGACAGGCGCAGCTCGCGCGGGGTGCCGCAGCGGTCGCGCAGCCAATCCTGGTCGAGGAAGCGGGCGACGAACTCGGTGACCTTCTCCGCGCGCTCGCGGTCGTCCACCGGGATTTCCTTGTTCATGCGGTTGAGGTTGGTGGCCGTGTCGTAGGAGCCGGTGGCCACGGCCAGCACCGGCAGGCCACCCTGCAGGGCGCCGCGGCACAGTTCCATGATGCGCGGGTCCGGCGGGAAGTCGCTGCACAGCAGTAGGCCGGCCAGGGGCACGCCGTTCATGGCGGCCAGGCTGGCGGCGAGGATGATGTCGTCGCGGTCCCCCGGGGTCACCACCAGCACGCCGGGCTTGAGCAGCGGCACGGTGTTGGGCACGGCGCGGGCGCAGAGGACGATGGTTTGCACCCGGCGCTGTTCGTAGTCACCGGCGTTGATCACCCGCGCGCCCAGCAGGTCGGCCACGTCGCGTGTGCGTGCGGCGTTCAGCTCGTCTTCCCAGGGGATGCAGCCGAGCAGGCGGAAGTCGTCGCTGCGCAGGAGCGAGGAGTTCTCGCGGATCTGCTCGGCGAAGTCCGCCTCGCGCACCTTGTTGAGGATCACCCCGAGCACCTTGGGGTCGCGCGGCCCGCCGAACAGCTGGGCCTGGATCTCGATGCGGTCGGAGAGCTCGGTGATGGTTTCGTTTTCCGGGGCCGAGACCAGGATCACCTCGGCGTCCAGGCTCTTGGCCAGGTGGAAGTTGACCCGTGCCGCGTAGCTGGCGTGGCGGGTGGGCACCATGCCTTCGACTATCACCACGTCCTTGCCTTCGGCGGCCTGCTGGTAGCGGCTGACGATCTCTTCCAGCAGCTCGTCGAGCTGGCCGTCGCCGAGCATGCGCTCGACCTGGGACAGCTCCAGCGCCTTGGGCGCGGTGAGGCCGTGGGTGCGCGCGATCAGTTCGCTGGAGCGCTCGGGGCCGCGGTCGCCCGGGTGGTGCTGGGCGATGGGCTTGTAGAAGCCGACCTTGAGGCCGGCCAGCTCCAGGGCGCGGACCAGGCCCAGGCTGATGGAGGTGAGGCCGACGCCGAAACCGGTGGGGGCGATGAAGAATGTATGCATGGAGCCGCCTTAGTTGAGCAGGGCGAGGGTGTCGAGGGCGATCTGCCGCTCCTCGTTGGTCGGGACCACGAGGATGCGTGTGTGACCGTATTTGTGGATCGGGCCGGCGATGCCGCGGATGCAGCGGGCATTGGCCTCCTTGTCGATGGCCAGGTCGAAGAGCTTCAGGTGCGCCACCGTCTTGCTGCGGATCAGCGGCGAGTTCTCGCCGATACCGCCGGTGAAGATCAGGCCATCGAGCTGGGGCAGGGCGCAGCTCATGGCGGCCAGGCTCTTGGCCAGGCGGTAGCAGAACACCTCGATGGCCAGGGTGGCGCCGGGGTGGCCCTGTTCGCGGGCCTGCTCCAGGGCGCGCATGTCGTTGGACAGGCCGGAGAGCCCCTTGAGGCCGCTCTCGCTGTTGAGCACGCGGGTGATCTCTTCCAGGCTCCAGCCCAGGGTGCTGGCCAGGTGGCTGTGCAGGTTGGGGTCGATGTCGCCGCTGCGGGTGCCCATCGCCAGGCCTTCCAGGGGCGTCAGGCCCATGCTGGTGTCGCGGCTCTGGCCGTCGACGATGGCGCAGGTGGAGCAGCCGTTGCCCAGGTGCGCGGAGAGCCAGCTGCTGTCGCCGATGGACAGCCCGGCGATCTCCGCCGCGCGGTGGCTGACGTAGCGGTGGCTGGTGCCGTGGAAGCCGTAGCGGCGCACGCCGTGGTCGCGGTAGAGGTGTTCCGGAACGGCGTAACGGTAGGCGTGCTCGGGCAGGCTCTGGTGGAAGGAGGTGTCGAACACCGCCACCTGGGGCAACTGCGGGTAGACGCTCATGGCGGCTTCGATGCCCTGCAGCGCCGCCGGGTTGTGCAGCGGGGCGAGGGGGGCGATGGCGCGGATCGCCGCGATCACCTCGTTATCCAGGCGGCGCGCCGAGGTGAAGCGCTCGCCGCCGTGCACCACGCGGTGGCCGATGCCGTGCAACTTGCCGCCGGTGGCCGCCTGCACCAGGGGCAGCAACTGCGAGAGGGCGACGCGGTAATCACCGTTGGGAATCATCAGGCTGTCCTTGTCGCCGCCACGCTGCCAGCGCAGTTCGGCGTCGCGGCTGCCCAGGCGCTCGGCGATGCCAAACAGGGGGAACTGCGAATGGGCCTCGCTGACCAGGGCGAACTTGATCGACGAACTGCCACAGTTGATCACCAGAATGTTGCGTGAGGGCATCATTGCTCCTTGGTTGGTTCGGGGGCCGCGCCACGGGCGCACCAGCCGCAGGAAAAGGGCTGTCCACGCCGTGCTTCGCGTTGTGCCGGGTCCAGCACCCAGGCGCGCGACTGCCAGGGCGGCTGGTGGCGCAGGTGCTGGGTATGGCCGCAGGACAAGACTGCCACCCAATGGCCTTCGTCATCCTGGCGGAAGTCAAGTAAGCGTACGATCCGTCCGTCAGCCTTCGGGTCGCAATCGGCCGTCTTGGCAGTTAGACTTGCACGTTCTTCAATCTTCTCCAAAAGGTCTTGCACCATGCTGATTGCCGCCAACAAGGCTGTCTCCATCGACTATACGCTCACCAACGACGCCGGTGAGGTCATCGACAGCTCCGCTGGCGGCGCGCCGCTGGTGTACCTGCACGGTTCCGGCAACATCATCGTCGGCCTGGAAAAGGCCCTCGAAGGCAAGCAGGCCGGTGATGCGATCAAGGTCGCCATCGAACCGGAAGATGCCTACGGCGAATACAGCGCCGAACTGGTTGCCACCCTCAGCCGCGCTATGTTTGAAGGCGTCGATCAGCTGGAAGTCGGCATGCAGTTCCATGCGTCCGGCCCGGACGGCGGCATGCAGATCGTCACCATCCGCGACATCGATGGCGACGACGTGACCGTCGACGGCAACCATCCGCTGGCCGGCCAGCGGCTGAGCTTCGACGTGAAAGTGGTCAATGTGCGTGAAGCCAGCGCCGAAGAGATCGCCCACGGCCATATCCATGGCGAAGGCGGTCACCACCACTGATCGGCGGGCAGCCAGGCGACTTGCGGCAACGCTCGGTCGCCTCGGGGCTGCTAAGCTCTGATCAACCGAAAAGGCGCCCACGGGCGCCTTTTTTGTCCCGCTGCGATGTTCCCTTGCGACGATCCAGGAGTTTGTCATGAGTGCATTCCACGACCTCAACCTGCGTGCCCTCGACGGTCAGGAGCTGCCTCTGGCGCCCTACAAGGGGCAGGTGGTTCTGGTGGTCAACGTCGCCTCCAAGTGCGGGCTGACACCGCAATACGCTGGGCTGGAAAAGCTCCACCAGCAATACCGCGACAAGGGTTTCACCGTGCTCGGCCTGCCGTGCAACCAGTTCGCCGGCCAGGAGCCTGGCAGCGAAGACGAAATCCGCGAGTTCTGCAGCCTCAACTATGGCGTGAGCTTCCCCCTGGGCAGCAAGCTGGAGGTCAACGGCCCCGGCCGTCATCCGCTGTATCGCCTGCTGGCGGGCGAGGGTGCCGAATTCCCCGGTGACATCACCTGGAACTTCGAGAAGTTCCTCGTCGGCCAGGACGGCCGCGTGCTCGCCCGTTTCTCCCCACGCACCGCCCCGGACGACCCGGCCCTGGTGCTGGCCATCGAGAAGGCGCTGGGCTGAGGCGCTCCTTCCCCTGATGGCGGGACCTGCGTAGGGTGGATGGCGCTTTTTCATCCACCAGGCGGTGCTGCAGGAAAGCGCCGGAGATTGGCAGTCCTGCGGCCTGCTTGGCGACTGAAGTCGCCCCTACATGGGCCGTGGTGGGGATTGTTGGTCGGGTGCAACCCGACAACGCCGCACCCACCCTTCGCGGGTTTCACCCGCCCTACGGCCTGAAGTCGCCCCTACATGAATCGTGATTGGGAGGCACATTCCGTGGGAGCGAATTCATTCGCGATGGAGCCCCCAGTCGCTCGCAGCCAGGTGCCGGCAACGGGTCTTTCGCGGCTGAAGCCGCTCCCACAGGGGGCTCGCAGCGGGGCCGAACATCGCTGCGTTGGGCCTCGCTGCGCTCGGCGCCAACCTACGACGCCCACATCGCCCTTACCTGCACGACAGGCCATTACCGCTAGGTAAGGCGCGCCTGCTTTCTGACCCAAAATCACCCTGATCAATAGTGCTGTGCCGAGCGAGACGACCGGTCATATGCTCGGCGCCATGAACAGCATCCGACTCGACAAGCGTGACCTGATCCTGGCCAAGGGCACCGGCGTGATGACCCGCGCGGGCTATCACGGTACCGGCGTGCAGGAGATCGTCCAGGCAGCGGGAATCCCCAAGGGGTCCTTCTACCACTACTTCGCCAGCAAGGAAGATTTCGCCCTGCAGGCGCTGGACTACCTCTACTCGCCGCGCCTGGAGCGCTACGCCCAGGCCCTGTCCGATCCGGCGAAGAGCCCGGCCCAGCGCATCCTCGACTACTACGGTGAACTGGTCAGCCACTTCACCCGCCACGAGAAGCTGGAGTACCACTGCTTCATCGGCAGCCTGAGCTTCGAGATGGCCGAGCTGTCGCCCGCCATCGGTGCCCAGGTGGACGCCATCCTGCAGCGCTCCGCCGACACCCTCCAGGCCTGCCTGGAAGAGGCCCAGCGTGCCGGTGAGCTGCCGGCGGACGAAGACTGCGCCAACCTCGCCAGCTTCATCGCCAATGCCTGGCAGGGCGTGCTCACCCGCCTCAAGGTCGGTGCCGGCGCCCGGCCGCTGTTCGATTTCATGACCCGCCTGCAGCGCCTGCTGCGGGTGTGACCCCTAAAGCCCATAAACGAGACGACCGGTCACTTGGCCGGAATCAGGAGACCCCGATGACCGCATCCGCAGACGCCCTGTTCGCCCCCTTCCGCCTCGGCGCCCTCGAGCTGCCGACCCGTGTGGTGATGGCGCCCATGACCCGCTCCTTCTCCCCGGGCGGCGTGCCCACCGAGCAGGTGGTCGAGTACTACCGCCGCCGCGCTGCCGCCGGCGTCGGCCTGATCGTCACCGAAGGCACCACCATCGGCCACCAGGCCGCCAACGGTTACCCCCATGTACCGCGCTTCTACGGCGAAGACGCCCTGGCCGGCTGGAAGACCGTGGTCGACGCCGTGCACGCCGAAGGCGGCAAGATCGTCCCGCAGCTGTGGCACGTGGGTAACGTCCGCCGCCTGGGCACCGAGCCGGACGCCAGCGTTCCCGGCTACGGCCCCAGCGAGAAGCTCAAGGACGGCCAGGTGGTGGTCCACGGCATGACCCAGCAGGACATCGACGACGTCGTCGCCGCCTACGCCCAGGCCGCCCGTGACGCCAAGGCCATCGGCATGGACGGCGTCGAACTGCACGGCGCCCACGGCTACCTGATCGACCAGTTCTTCTGGGAAGGTACCAACCAGCGCACCGACGGTTACGGTGGCGACCTGGCCCAGCGCTCGCGCTTCGCCATCGAAGTGGTCAAGGCCGTGCGCGAGGCCGTCGGCCCCGACTACCCGATCATCTTCCGCTTCTCCCAGTGGAAGCAGCAGGACTACACCGCCCGCCTGGTGCAGACCGCCGAAGAACTGGGCGCCTTCCTCAAGCCGCTGTCCGATGCCGGCGTGGATATCTTCCACTGCTCCACCCGCCGCTTCTGGGAGCCGGAGTTCGAAGGCTCCGACCTCAACCTGGCCGGCTGGACCCGCAAGCTCACCGGCAAGCCCACCATCACCGTCGGCAGCGTCGGCCTGGATGGCGAGTTCCTGCAGTTCATGGTCAAGACCGACAAGGTCGCCCAGCCGGCCAATATCGAAGGCCTGCTGGAACGCCTGAACAATGAGGAATTCGACCTGGTGGCCGTGGGCCGCGCCCTGCTGGTGGACCCGGACTGGGCGACCAAGGTCCGCGAAGGCCGCATGCAGGACATCCTGCCGTTCAGCCGCGACGCCCTGACCAGCCTGGTCTGAGCATTCGTCCCCCGGTGCGTCGGCCCTGCCGGCGCACCCATTTCCAGCCCCGTCTCGTGCGGGGCTTTTTTATGCCTGCGAGCCGGTGAAACCCTCAATCGGTTGGGCTGACTTGCGGCCGGGCAAGGCGCAAGGTCGCGAACATCACAACAAGCGCCGGTTCACCGGCCGAAGGAGTAGTCGTCATGCGCACTGGACTGGTAGTGGATGCCACTTGTGACCTGCCTCAGGAATTCCTCGCTGCCCACGGCATCCGTGTGCTGCCGATCCGTATCCACCTGGGGCGCGAGGCCCTGGTGGACCGCCGCGTGCCGGAGGCCACCCGGCAGTTCTATGCCGAGCAGCTGGCCAAGGTCGGCCCGGAGGACCACAGCGACGCGCTGTCGGTGGCGGAGATGCAGCAGTGGTTCCTCGAAGAGCTGGTCACCGCCTACGACCATGTCATCTGCCTGACCATCTCCAGCCTGCGCAGCCCGATCTTCGAGCACGCCACCCAGGCCTCCTTCAGCCTGCTCCAGCACTACCGCGAACGCCGCGCCGAGGCTGGCCTCAACAGCCCCTTCGCCATGCGCGTGGTGGATGGCCGCAGCATGTTCGCCGGCAGCGCCGTACTGGCTGCCGAGGCGGCCCGGCTGGTCGCCGCCGGCGGCCACCCGAGCGCGGTGCGGGCGCGGCTGGAACAACTTTCGGAGAGCGTCTGCACCTTCCTCATCGCCGACGACCTCGGCCACCTGCGCCGCCGTGGTTTCCAGAAGGGCGAGCGTGGCGGCCTGCTCGACCGTATGCGCGGCGCAGCCCTGGGACTGGGCTCGCTGCTGGATGTGAAACCGGTGATCAGCGTGCAGCAGGGCGAGGACAAGCCGGTGTCCCTGGCGCCGAGCTTCGAGCGCGCGGCGGAGAAGCTGCTGGCCCATGCCACCGCCCAGGTGCTGGCGGGCGAGTTGCTGGCGCCGCAGCTGTGCCTGAGCTACGCCGGGGACCTCTCGGTGGTGCGCGACCTGCCGGGCTTCGCCCAGCTGGAATCGGTGTGTGCCCAGCGCGAGGTGAACCTGCAGGTGGCGATGCTCAGCCCCACCGGTGCCATCAACCTCGGCAAGGGCGCACTGAGCCTGGCCTTCGCCGCACCGGCCCGGCCCTTCGGCTGATCAGCGCTGCAGGCGGTCCAGCCCCGGTGCTACGCGGGGCTCGGGCAGCGTCTGGTGGACGTCGTGCAGGTGCTGCTCGAACTGCTGGATGATCGCCTCCCAGCCCTGGCGGCCCGCATGCTGGCGCGCGTTCAGGCGCACCCGGCGCAGGGTTTCGCTGTCTTCCAGCAGCCAGCAGGCGGCATCGCTGAAGGTCACCGGCACGTCCGGCATCGCCAGAACGCCGTTGTGCCCGTGGCGGATGTGCTGCGCCGCCGCGGCCTGGTCGAAGGCCACCACGCCGAGGCCGGAGGCGAGTGCTTCGAGCACCACGTTGCCGAAGGTCTCGGAGAGGCTGGGGAACAGGAACAGGTCGCTGGAGGCATAGTGCTTCGCCAGCTCTTCACCCCGTTGCAGGCCACAGAACAGCGCCTCGGGCAGCTCCGCCTGGAGTTGTGCGCGCTGCGGCCCGTCGCCCACCAGGATCAGCTTCATGGTCTTCTGTGGATGGGCCTGCTGCAGGGCGTGGAAGGTCGGCCCCAGCAGCTTGAGGTTCTTCTCCGGGGCCAGGCGGCCGACGTGCAGCACGGCGATATCGTCCGGCCCCAGGCCCCAGGATTCCCGCAACGCCGCGCAGCGCCTGGCGGGGTTGAACAGCTGGCCATCGACGCCGCGGGACAGCAGGGCCAGGCGCTCGAAGCCACGGCGCTGCAGCTCCTCGCGCTGGCTGGCGCTGGGCACCAGGGTCAGTTGCGAGGCGTTGTGGAACCAGCGCAGGTAGTTGGTCATCAGGCGGGTCAGCAGGCCGACGCCGTAGTGCCCGGTGTATTGCTGGAAATTGGTGTGGAAGCCGCTGATCGCCGGGATGCCCAGGCGCCGCGCGGCACGCAGGGCGGAGAGGCCGAGCGGGCCTTCGGTGGCGATGTAGAGCACGTCCGGGCGCTTGCGCTTCCAGCGCGCGATCAGCTTGTGCAGGCTCGACTGGCCCCACTGCAGACCGGGATAGCCGGGCAGCGGCCAGCCGCGCACCAGCAGCAGTTCGTCGCTGCTCTTCACGCCCTGGTCACAGGCTTGGCGCGGGCGCACCAGCTGCAGGCGGTGGCCACGGGCGCGCAAGCCGTCGCACAGGCGCGCCAGGGTGTTGGCGACGCCGTTGATCTCCGGCAGGAAGGTTTCGCTGATCAGCGAGATGTTCAGGGGCAGCAGGCTCATGGATGCAGTGTCGAACAGCGCCATGTAGCCAGTGTGAAATTTGTATGACGACTGGGTGACAGCCCCGGCGCCCGTGGCCGGGGCGGGGGGATTCAGGCCTGCGGCAGGGCCTTCTCGCCGCCTTCTCGCACCCAGAACAGGGTGGCGCCGGCGACGGCGGCGGGCATCATCACGATGTTGACGAAGGGGATCAGCAGCGCCAGGTACACCGAGCCGCCGAAACCCAGGCTCTGCCAGCGCTTCTCGCGCAGCCAGGCGAGCATTTCGTTCCAGCCCAGCTTGTGGTTGTCCGCTGGGTAGTCGATGTACTGCACCGCCATCATCCACACGCCGAAGAGGAACCACAGCGGTGTCGCCACCAGGTTCACCCCGGGGATGAAGCTGAGGATCAGCAGGCCGATGGCCCGTGGCAGGAAGTAGCCCAGCTTGCGCAGTTCGCGGCCGACGGTGCGCGGCACCATGGCGGTGAGTTCGGCCCAGCTGAAGGGGGGGAAATCATCCTGGCCACGCACCACCACTTCCACCTTCTCGGCGAGGAAGCCGTTGAAGGGCGCGGCGATGATGTTGGCGATCATGGTGAAGCTGAAGAACACCATCAGCAGCACCAGGATCACGAACAGCGGCCAGATCAGGTATTCGAGAAAGCTCGCCCAGCTCGGCAGGCTGGGCATGAAGGCTTCGACCCAGCCGCTGAACTGCTGCATGGCGAAGCCGATCAGGGCGATGAACAGCACCAGGTTGAGGGTCAGCGGCAGCAGCACGAACAGGCGCAGGCCTGGGCTGAGGATGAGTTTCAGGCCTTCGCCGAGGTATTGCGGGCCGGACAGGGCGGGGGCGGGCATCGAGGGCTCCAGAGAGTGGACATGGCGCGACCTTACCGGCTTTGCGTGACCGGTAAAAGCGCCTGAGTCGCGCTTCCCACCGAGCGATAGGACGGCCCTATGGTCGGGATAAGGAATACACATTTCCCGGCCCCCGGGGCGCTCGGTAGCCTTGCCAGCAATTTCGGGGCTCCGGCAGTCGCCAGGCCGGCCCCACCGGTTCGCGAGATCGCTGCATTCCTGAAAGCCTTCCCCAAGTGCCCGCAGCGATCTCCTTTTATTTCACGAGGTGTCATCCATGTCCGCCACGCGCCATTCACGGGTCATCATCCTCGGCTCCGGCCCCGCCGGTTACAGCGCGGCCGTCTATGCCGCGCGCGCCAACCTCAAGCCGCTGCTGATCACCGGCATGCAGGCCGGCGGCCAGCTGACCACCACCACCGAAGTCGACAACTGGCCCGGCGACCCCCATGGCCTCACCGGCCCGGCGCTGATGCAGCGTATGCAGGAGCACGCCGAGCGCTTCGAGACCGAGATCGTCTTCGACCACATCAATGCCGTGGACCTGGCCGGCAAGCCCTTCACCCTGCGCGGTGACAGCGGCACCTACACCTGCGACGCGCTGATCATCGCCACCGGCGCCAGCGCCCGTTACCTGGGGCTGCCGTCGGAGGAACGTTTCATGGGCAAGGGCGTGTCCGCCTGCGCCACCTGCGACGGCTTCTTCTACCGCAACCGCGAAGTGGCGGTGGTGGGCGGCGGCAACACCGCCGTGGAAGAGGCGCTGTACCTGGCCAACATCGCCAGCAAGGTGACCCTGGTGCACCGCCGCGAGACCTTCCGCGCCGAGAAGATCCTCCAGGACAAGCTCAAGGCGCGCATCGCCGAGGGCCGCATCGTGCTCAAGCTCAACGCCCAGGTGGATGAGGTGCTGGGCGACGACATGGGCGTGACCGGCGTGCGCCTGCGCAACCACGACGGCAGCGCCGACGAGCTGAAGGTGGACGGCCTGTTCGTCGCCATCGGCCATACGCCCAACACCTCGTTGTTCGAGGGCCAGCTGACCCTGCGCGACGGCTACCTGGTGGTCAACGGCGGCCGTGACGGCAACGCCACCGCCACCAACATCCCCGGCGTGTTCGCGGCGGGCGACGTGGCCGACCATGTGTACCGCCAGGCCATCACCTCGGCCGGTGCCGGCTGCATGGCGGCGCTGGATGTGGAGCGCTACCTCGACGAGGTCTGAGGAATCCGGCTGTCCGGGTGTTGAGCCTCGCCGCGCTCGGCGCCAGCCTACGGTTGCTCGTCATCCACGTGAACAAAAAGCCCCGCTTCGGCGGGGCTTTTTCATGGCGGGGGATTCACACCAGTGTGCTGATGGGTAGCTCGTCCAGGGTCAGGGTGCGGGCGGCGAGGCGCAGGAACTGGTCGCTGGCCTTGAGCACCAGGCCGTTGCGGTCGAGGGCCAGCTCGCTGCTGTGGCGGCCCTGGGGTTCGCAGCGGTAGAGGGTCTGCTCCCCTTGCTGGCGCAGGCATTGATAGCGTTGGCCACGGGCCTGCACGGCGAGGCTGGGCAGGTCGATGAAGGCGACCTGGAGCGCTTCGCTCTGGCCGCATTCGAGGGCGCTGCGCTGCAGGATCGGTGTGTGGGTGAAGGGGCTGGCGGAGAGCAGCACGTGCTGGCAGGCGTCGAGGTCGCCGCGCGGCTGGCCGTCCAGGCGCCACTGGCCACGGATATCACGCTGCAGGCGCAGGCTGCTCTGGCCGTGGTTGTCGACCTTTATCCACAGGCTGCGGAAGCGCCAGCAGGGGTCGTAATCGAGCACGTAGGTGGCGGCGAAACTCTGCCCGCCGGCGCTCAGCATCAGGTGGCTGCTGGCATGAATGCCCGCGCCATCGACATGCAGGCGCAGGTTTTCGATGCCGGGGTTGGTCCAGGGTTTCCACACGAGGGTCTGTTGCATCCATGCGACTCCGAAACTGCACGGGAAGGGGAAACGCACAACGGGCGTATATGCGTAGGACACCGTCCCTGGTGTTCCCGTTACGTCGCGCAGGATACGTTGTTCCCTTTGTGACGTATGTCAGCCTTTTCTGACAGATGAGCGGCGTTGCGAGCGCCGTTCCGGCCCGTCTCAGGCCTTGCGCTTGAGCGGTTCGCCGTCGAGGCGCACACCGGCCAGGCCGGTTTCCATCAGGGCGCGGATGTTGCCGTGGTCACTGCCTTCCGGGGTCGCGAGCACCGCGCGGTAGTGCTCGCCGAAGGCCAGCAGCGCTTCGTCCAGGCCCAGGCCTTCGAGCAGGACCAGGCCGAGGGTCTTGCAGGAGCCCTCGTTCTGGCCGGCGGCGTTCTCCACCTTGCCGTTGACGAAGGCGGTGGGCTGGTAGTCGTAGCCCTCGGCGATGAACGCCAGGGTGTCGGCGAAGGCGTGCTGGCCACTACGCAGGCGGGCGCGGAAATCGATCAGGGTCATTCTTTGTTCGCTTTGTTGAAGGCCGCTTGCTGCTCGGCACTGGCTTCTTTCTGGTACTTGGTTTTCCACTCGGCATAGGGCATGCCGTAGATCTCTTCGCGGGCCCGGTCCGGGGTGACCTCGACACCGAGGTCGTCGGCGGCGGCCTTGTACCACTTGGACAGGCAGTTGCGGCAGAAGCCGGCGAGGTTCATCAGGTCGATGTTCTGCACGTCCGGGCGGCTGCGCAAATGCTGGACCAGCTGGCGGAAGGCGGCGGCTTCGAGTTCGAGGCGTTCTTGCTCGTTCATCGCAGGTTCTCCTGGGCTCGGGATGGCGGGGCGTCGGGATGATATGAGCGGCTCCCGGCGGCGGCAATGCCCGGCGAGTGGCCGGGCATCACGGGTTCTGTCAGCGGTGGCCGGCGAGGGTGATGGACACCGATTCGGCGAAACGCAGGGCGTGGGGCTTGTCCACTTCCACTTCGGCGTAGCGCACGCTGGGGTTGGCCATGACCAGGTCGAGAATCTCCTGGGTCAGGCGCTCCAGCAGGGCGAAGCGGTTCTCTTCGACGTGGCGGATGATCGCCTTGGTGATGGTGCGGTAGTTCAGCGCGTGCTCGATGTCGTTGCCTTCCACGGCCTCCACGGCGGGGTAGAGGATGGTCAGGTTGATCAGCACGTCCTGCTTGTTGAGGATCTCTTCTTCCTTGATCCCGATGAAGGTGCGCAGGCGCAGGTCCTTGACGCGGATTCGCGCCATTCCGGGCTCCAGTCGCGGCATTGTTACTTGCTCCGTCCAATCAGTTGCAGGAATTCGTGGCGGGTGGTCGAGCTCTCGCGGAAGGCGCCGAGCATCACCGAGGTGAGCATCTGCGAGTTCTGCTTCTCCACGCCACGCATCATCATGCACATGTGCTGGGCCTCGATGACCACGGCGACGCCGGCGGCGCCGGTCACGCTCTGGATCGCCTCGGCGATCTGCCGGGTGAGGTTCTCCTGGATCTGCAGGCGCCGTGCGAACATGTCGACGATGCGCGCCACCTTGGACAGCCCCAGCACCTTGCCGGTGGGAATGTACGCCACATGGGCCTTGCCGATGAAGGGCAGCAGGTGATGCTCGCAGAGGGAATAGAGCTCGATGTCCCGCACGATGACCATCTCGTCGTTGTCGGACGCGAACAGCGCACCGTTGACGATCTCGTCCAGCGATTGCTCGTAGCCGTGGCACAGGTAGCGCATGGCCTTGGCGGCGCGCTTGGGGGTGTCCAGCAGGCCTTCGCGCTGCGGGTCTTCGCCCAGGCCGAGAAGGATTTCCCGGTAATGGTGGGGCAGTTGTTCGCTCATCGATGGTTTCCTCGCGGCCGCCTCACTTGAGGTGACGGCCACCGTTCAGTGTCAGGGTGGTGCCGGTGACGTAGGGGTTGTCCAGCAGGTAGCGCAGGCCCTGGTAGACCACCTCGGCGCCCGGCTCGATGCCCAGCGCGGATTTGGCCAGGGTCTTCTCGCGGTACGCCGCGTCGTCGTTGTCGTTGAACATCACCAGCGCCGGGGCGATGCCGTTGACCTTGATGGCCGGGGCGTAGCGCGCGGCGAAGGAGAGAGTGAGGTTGTCCAGCCCGGCCTTGCTGGCGCAGTAGGCGATGCGCTTCTCGCTGCCCTTGCGCGCCACGTCGTCGCTGATGTGGACGATGTCGGCCGGGCCGCCGTGGCGCAGCAGCGGCTCGGCGTGCAGGTTGATCAGGTAGGGCGCCAGCATGTGCACGCTGAACATCCGCTGGAAGGCCTCGGCCTCCTGGCCGGGGGCTTCGGTGAGCCAGTCGGAGGCGTTGTGCACGATGGCCCGCAGGCGCGGGGTGGCGGCCTTGAGACGTTCGATGAAGGCGAGGATCCCGGCTTCGTCCGAGAAGTCCGCCGCGATCACGCAGGCCCCGCGCTCGCGCAGGCGGTGCACGCCGTCGCGCTCGGTGCGGTAGCTGATGATCACCGGCTGGCCGTCGTCCAGCAGGCGCTCGGCGCAATGCAGGCCCACGCGCTGGCTGGCACCGGTGATCAGGATGGGAGCGGCCGAAGGGCTCATGGGGGCCTCGAGGCAGGACGATGCCCGGGGTGGGGCGGAATGCTGAAAACTTATACCAGATGCCCGTATTTGTACAATTGTTGGCGCCGCAAAAATGCGGATTCCGACTGAGATTTCAGTCAAGGCCTTGATTTATGTGGGGTTATAGAGACGTTGGGCGCGTTTCGTGGTTGTACAGGTGTCGCTTCTGTACAACCTTTGTGACGTTATCGCGAGGGAGCGGTGGCGCCTGGGCGGCGGGCGCGGGGTGCTGGTGCGTTGAGCCAGAGGGCCAGCAGGCGGGTGGACAATGGGATGAACCAGTAGGTCATCAGCGGCGTCAGCGCCAGGGTGCTGAGGAGGATGCGCAGGACCAGCGGCAGGTCGGCCAGCCAGGGACCGAAGCACAGGTTGAAACCCAGCGATACCGGGAAGAACGCCAGCCAGATGGCCACGCTCTGCTTCCAGCGTGGCGGGCGGCGATCGGCACTGCCGAACCAGGCGTCCAGGCCCAGGGCGCGGTGTTCATGGGGCTGCTCGAAGAGGCCGGCGCCGCGCTCCAGCCAGGCGCGGCGCGAAGCGGAGTGCTCCCAGGCCGACAGGGTCGACTCGTCCGCAAAGCGGAAGATCATCTGGAATTCGTCGTCTTCGGGAGGCGGCGCGAGCACGCCGGAGCCGAGGTAGCCGGGGAAGTCGGCAGCCAGTTGCTCGCCTTCGCGCAGCCAGGCCATGAAATCGGAATAGCGCTCGCGGGAAACGCGGCGCGCCACCATGAGGGTGACGGGGTCGGCAGACATCGTGTATCTCCACTGAACGGGCACCCGGCCGGGTAGGCGGGGCGCGAAACGCAGCCCGGGGTGATGGGCTGCGTATTCGAAGAGGCAAGGATTATTCCGGATTCGCCAAAAATCTCCAGGGGTACGTCTCCTCGCGGGTTGCAGGCGGACAGCCGGTCGCTGGCGCCGCGTTGGCTGGCGCCCGTTGCACCAGGCAGGTGCGCCCGCCCGTCAGACATGCATTCGAGCGCGAGGCCCGTGCTGGGTTAAACTCAGGCGCATCGTCCATCCACCGCAGCCGATCATGATCGAACCCGCCGCCGCCCCTCAGGCCGATATCGCCATGCAGCAGGAAGAACTGTTCCCCATCCGCGAGGTTTCCCGCCTCACTGGCGTCAACCCGGTCACCCTGCGTGCGTGGGAGCGACGCTATGGCCTGATCAAGCCGACCCGCACCGACAGCGGCCATCGCCTCTATTCCTTCGCCGACATCGAGGCGGTGCGCAACATCCTCGCCTGGATGGATCGCGGCGTGGCGGTGAGCAAGGTGGGCACCATCCTGGCCCGCAGCGCCCAGGCCAAGGCACCGGCGGTGCCGGCCTACCAGGGCGTGGCGAGCGCCGAGTGGGTCGAGCTCCAGGCGCAGCTGCGCCGGGTCCTGGCCAGCTTCGACGAAGCAGGCGTGGAACGTCTCTACGGCCAGGTGTTCTCCACCTACCCGGTCCCGGTGGCGTTCCAGGATGTCCTGATGCCGGTGTGGCGCGACCTGTTGCTGCGTCAGGACGAATACGGGGCGGCCAGCGAATGGGCCTTCCTCGACGCCTTCCTGCGCGCGCGGGTGCTGCAGCGGCTGCAGCTGGCGCGCAATCTCGCGGGTGACCGTGTGCTGCTGGCACCCATTCCCGGCGAATGCCGTGAGCTGGAGCTGCTGGTGGCCGGCCTGCTGATGGGCAGCGATGAGGTGGCAGTCAGCGTCCTGGGGCTCGAGCAACCCCTCCAGGAGCTGGCGCTGGTCTGCGAGAAGATGCGGCCCCAGGCGCTGGTGCTGTTCTCCAACCACCCGCCGCAGGACGATGCGGCCAGCCGCCTGTCACGTCTCGCCCTGACCCTCGATTGCCCCCTGGCCCTGGCCGGTGAGGCGGCGGACCTCCTGGGAGACAGCCTCGATGGCTCGCCCGTTGCCTGCCTGGGCAGCGACGGTCGCTCGATGCAGCGGCGTCTGGCGCAGTTCCTTGCGGGGCACCTGGACACCTGATTGGATGCGTGTTTAAAAATTGTCGATGCGATTCCTGTACAAAACAATTTTATGTACAAGAATTGGCTGTGAGCCTTCCAACTGCGCAACCGGCCGCCAACGCGTCCCCCTCCTTGTTCCTCTTCGGCCGCCGGTCTTTTATTCCCACAAGGCGCCCCGCCTCGCGCGGGGCGTCTCGTTCCGGCTCGGCAGCTCAGCCCTTGGCCGCCAGCTCCGCCTTCAAGGCCGCCACTTCCGCCTCCAGTTCGCGGACACGCTGCCGTGCCTCGATCTCGGGCGTGACGTTCTTCTGGATGCCGATGAAATAGGTCAGCTGGTCACCCTCGTTGAACACCGGGGTGATGGACAGCTCGTTCCAGAAGGGGCTGCCGTCCTTGCGGTAGTTGCGCACGATCTGCCGGCACGGTTCGCCCTTGCGAATCGCCTGGCGGATGGCGGCGAGGGCGACCTGGTCGCGGTCCTCGCCCTGCAGGAAACGGCAGTCCTGGTAGAGGATGTCGTCGCGGGCGTAGCCGGTGAGTTGCTCGAAGGCGCGGTTGGCGTAGATGAGGATGTTGTCCTCGCCCTCCTGCTCGGCGACGACAATGCCGTCGTTGGACGCGTCGATCACCAGTTGCAGCAGCTTGGCGTTGATCATGTAGGGGCTCTCGGTTCGGTGGCTCCGAGATTCTAAGACATCGGCCCAGGCTTTCCACTTGCGGCATAATGCGCGCCGTTTGCCAACGTTTCAGGAGTTGTCATGAAAGTCGCCATTCTCTCCGGGTCGGTGTACGGCACCGCCGAAGAAGTCGCTCGCCATGCCGAGCGCCTGCTCAAGGCCGCCGGTTTCGAGGCCTGGCACAAGGCCCACATGGGGCTCGACGAGCTCAAGGCCTTCGCCCCGGACGCCTTCCTCACCGTGACCTCGACCACCGGTATGGGCGAGCTGCCGGACAACCTGCTGCCGCTGTACCACAGCATCCGCGACCAGCTTCCCGACTGGCGCGGCCGCCCCGGTGCCGTGCTGGCCCTGGGTGACTCCAGCTATGACGTGTTCTGCGGCGGCGGCGAGCAGGTGCGCGAGCTCTATGCCGAGCTGGGCATCCGCGAAGTGGTAGAGATGCTGCGGGTGGATTCCAGCGAAACCGTCACCCCGGAAGTCGACGCCGAGCCCTGGATCGCCGAGCTCATCCAGGCCCTGCGCAGCGCCTGACCTTCCCCCGACACGCGGCCCGGTCAGCCCCGGGCCAGCGGTCCCTTCTCCCGCAGCAGCGCCAGCCAGGCCTGCGCCGCATTCGACAGATAGCCCCCGCGCCGCCAGACGAAGGCGATGTCCCAACGCAGGTCCGGTTCGCGCAACGGCAGCCGGACGATGCCTGGGCGCTCCAGGTGCCGGGCGACGATGCGCGGCAGCAGCACCACGCCCTGGCCGGCCGCCACCAGCGCCGCGAGGAAATCCGCCTGGCCGCTGCGCCCGGCTTCCCGTGGGGTGAAGCCGGCCTGCTTGCACGCCTGCAGCAGGCGGTCGTTGAGGGTGAAGCTCTGCTGGTAGAGCAGGAAGGCCGAGTCGGCGAGCTGGGCCAGGGCCAGGCTCGGCTGGTCGTGCAGCGGATGCTCGGCCGGCAGCAGCACATCCAGCGGTTCGTTGCAGAACGGCTGGTGATCGAAGGCCGGGTCGCTGGGAGTCAGACCGCCGCTGAGCTCCAGCTCGCCCTGGAGGATCGCCTGCTCCAGCAATTTGCTGCCGCCCTCGGCCAGGTGCACGTTGATGTTCGGGTAGCGCCGGCGGTATTCGCTGAACAGCTCGGCGAAGAGCACCTCGCCCCCCAGCAGCGGCAGGCCCAGGCGCAGCTCGCCGCGCTGCAGCTGGCTGAGGTCGTGCAGCTCGCTCTGCAGGTCCTGGCGCAGGCGCAGCATCTCCTCGGCGCGGCGCAGCACCAGGGCGCCGGCTTCGGTGAGGCGCAGGTGCGGGCCGTTGCGCTCCAGCAATTGCACGTCGAGGCGCTGTTCGAGCTGGGCCACCTGCTTGCTGATGGTCGACTGGGTGGCATGCAGGGCGCGCCCGGCCTGGGTGAAGCCGCCCTGGCGGACGACTTCGACGAAGCTGCGGAGCTGGTTGAATTCCATCGCTGTATTCCAATATCGAATGGCTGCAAGTCGAACAATTCGCTTTTGGGATGATAGGCGCGGTTCTAAGCTGGTGGCCAGTTCCGGAGTCACCCGCCATGCCCCGTCTCATGCACCTTTCCCGCCTCTGCCTGCAACTCGCCGTGCTCATCGGCCTGTACCTGCTCGGCTGCCAGATCGCCGCCTGGCTGGCCTGGCCGATTCCGGGCGGCGTGATTGGCCTCGGCCTGCTGCTCGCCGCCTTCGCTAGCGGTCGGGTGCAGCCGGGCGCCCTGCAACTGGGGGCCGGCCTGCTGATGGCGGAGATGCTGCTGTTCTTCATCCCTGCGCTGATGAGCCTGCTGGACTACGGCGCCCTGCTGCGCAGCGAGGGCTGGCGCATCCTCCTGGTGATCGGCGCCAGCACGCTGTTGGTGATGCTCGCCACCGCGCTGACCGTCGAATTCGTCTGCCGCTGGAGCGATGGCCGTGAACATTGAACCCATGTCCTGGTTCTGGCTGGCGCTGACCCTGGGCGGCTACCTGCTCAGCCGCTGGCTGTACCGGCGCAGCGGGCGCTACCTGCTGTCGCCGCTGATCCTGGTGCCGGCGCTGCTGCTGGCCGTGGCGGTGCCGCTGCACACCGGCTACGCCGAATACTCCGGCGCCACCCACTGGCTGATGCTCTTGCTCGGCCCGGCCACCGTGGCCTTCGCCGTGCCCATCTGGCAGCAGCGCGCCTTGCTGGCGCGGCATTGGCCGGCGCTGTCGCTGGGCATGCTCATGGGCAGCACGGTGGCCATCGCCAGTTCCTGGTGGCTGGCCCATGCGCTGTCCCTGGAAACCTCGGTGAGCCTGTCGCTGGTGCCGCGCTCGATCACCACGCCCTTCGCCATGCCGCTGGCCCAGGGGCTGGGTGGCGTGCCGGAGCTCACGGCGGTGTTCGTGATGATCACCGGCGTCTTCGGCGCCCTGGCCGGCAGCCTGCTGATCCGCTGGCTGCCCCTGCGCAGCACCCTGGCGCGGGGCGCGCTGTTGGGCGTTGGCGCCCATGGCGCGGGGGTCAGCCGGGCCCAGGAAGTGGGCCGCGAGGAAGGCACCGTGGCCGGCCTGGTGATGGTGCTGATGGGCCTGCTCAACCTTTTCGCCGCGCCCCTGGTGGCCGTCCTGTTGTGACTCCTGCGGTCATTCGGATGGCTGCCAAGGCGACTATCGGATCGCCACGCCCTCGCTAGACTCCTGGGTCATCGCACACAACAAGAACCGAGGTGATCACCGTGACCGCTGCCCAATCCCTGCACCCGAACGCCGTCAAGAACCAGGTTTCCGCCGCCGAGTGGCAGACCCGCGTCGACCTCGCCGCCTGCTACCGGCTCATCGCCCTGTACGGCTGGGACGACCTGATCTTCACCCACATCTCCGCCAAGGTGCCCGGCACCGAAGACTTCCTCATCAACCCCTACGGGCTGATGTTCCACGAGATCACCGCCTCCAGCCTGGTGAAGGTGGACCACTCCGGCAAGAAGCTGATGGACAGCCCCTACGACATCAACCCGGCCGGCTACACCATCCACAGCGCCGTGCACGAGGTGCGTCACGACGCCAACTGCGTGCTGCACATCCACACCGCCGCCGGCATCGCCGTGTCGGCACAGAAGCAGGGCCTGCTGCCGCTGTCCCAGCAGTCGCTGTTCGTGCTCGCCAGCCTGGCCTACCACCAGTACGAAGGCGTGGCGCTGAACCACGAGGAGAAGGCCCGCCTGCAGGCCGACCTGGGCAACGCCAACTTCCTGATCCTGCCCAACCACGGCCTGCTCACCGCCTTCGGCAGCATCGCCGACGCCTTCCTCGGCATGTTCACCCTGCAGCGCGCCTGCGAGATCCAGGTGATGGCCCAGAGCGGCGGCGCCGAACTCATCCACATCCCGCAGCAGATCCTCGACGGCGCCCGGGCGATGATCGCCGGCGTGATGAAGACCTCCCAGGGCATGGGCGGCTCGCTGCCCTGGCCGGCGCTGCTGCGCAAGCTCGACCTGCAGAACCCGGGATACGCCGACTGATGGCCCTGCCGGGCATTCCCCTGGGCGACTGGCGCGCCCAGGGCCGCGACCTGCTGTTCCATCGCCACCGCATCCGTTACTGGGAAGCCGGTCAGGGCGAGCCGCTGCTGCTGATCCACGGCTTCCCCACGGCCTCCTGGGACTGGCACTACATCTGGGGCCCGCTGGCCGAGCGCTACCGGGTGATCGCCTGCGACATGCTCGGTTTCGGCGATTCCGACAAGCCCCGTGGCCACGACTACCGGCTGCTGGAACAGGCCGACCTGCAATTGGTGCTGCTGCGTCACCTGGGCATTGCGGGGCCGGTGCACCTGCTGGCCCACGACTACGGCGACAGCGTCGCCCAGGAGCTGGTGGCGCGGCACCACGAAGGGCGCTGTGCCCTGGGCAGCTGCGTGTTCCTCAATGGTGGTTTGTTCCCCGAGACGCACCGCCCGGTGCTGGTGCAGAAGCTGCTGCTCAGCCCGCTGGGGCCGCTGATCGGCCGGGGCTTTTCCCGCGCCAAACTGGGGGCGAACTTCGGCAAGGTGTTCGGCCCCGCGACCCAGCCCAGCGAGGCGGAGCTGGACGACTTCTGGAGCCTGATCGCCCAGCAGCAGGGGCCGCATGTCATGCACCGTTTGATCCGCTACATCCCCGAACGCCGCGAGCAGCGCGACCGCTGGGTGGCCGCCATGCAGAAGGGCGGGCTGCCGCTGCGGGTGATCGACGGCGCGGTGGACCCGATTTCCGGGGCGCACATGGTGGCGCGCTACCGCGAGCTGATCCCGCAGCCGGATACGGTGCTGCTGGACGGCATCGGCCACTACCCGCAAACCGAGGCGCCCGAGGCGGTGCTGGAGCATTACCTGGCCTTCCGCCAGGCCCTGGAGGCACGTTCGTGAACCGTCGGCAGCTACTGAAATTCACTGCCCTCGCCGGTGTGGCCGGCGCCGGGGCGGGCTTCTGGGCGCTGCCCCGTGGCCTGAGGCCCGGCACCACGGACCTCACCGACGCCCAGCGGGTATTGGCGGGCCTGGTCGACAAGGTGCTGGTGAGCACCCGTGGCTGGAACCCGGCCGAAGTGTTCAACCACTGTGCCCAGAGCATCGAGTACTCCATGAGCGGTTACCCCGAGCTCAAGCCGGCCTGGTTCCGAGGCAGCGTCGGGCCTGTGGCCTTTGGCCTGTTCACGGCGCGCGGGGCCATGCGCCACCCGCTGGATGAAGCCATCCCCGGTGCCCGGCCCCTGGATGCGCCCGCGTCCCAGGCCGAAGCGCTGGGCCGCCTGCAACTGGCCTTCGCCGACTTCGCCGCCTACCAGGGCGAGCTCAAGGCGCATTTCGCCTACGGCGCGCTGAGCCATGAGGACTACGCCCGGGCCCATGTCATGCACTTGTACGACCACCTGAGCCTGATCCACCTGGCCTAAGGCCACGCCCAGTATCCGAGCCATCCGTCAGCACCTGTCGAACCGCCCCGGCAGCCGCTGACGGGGCGGGGCCTTAGCATCGCGACTCCACTTAATGACGCAGCGCCGGGCTCGCCCCGGCGCCTGGAGATCGCGATGCTGTACAAGTTGCTGGTGTTCCTCCACCCCTTCATCCATGGCGTGGGGCGGCCCTTGGCGCTGCTCCTGCTGCTCGCCAGCATCGGCCTGGTGTTCTATGGCTGCTATGCCGAAAGCAGCCCGCGCATCTGGTGGTCGGCGGCCGGTTCTTTCTTCGCCTGCCTGGCGCTGACGCTGCTTTGCACCTTTCATAACTGGTGGCTGTTCAAGCTGCGGCCACGGGGCAGCATCTTCATGCCTTTCGAGTAGCGGCGCGGGTCGCTGACGGGGCGGTTTTCAGCGGCCCGCTATCCCCTGGCGTTATCGGCCACCATTCATGCCCGCCGCCTTTCCTTGTGGGGCGGGGCCGGGCTGCAGGAAACTCGGCCGATACCAAAAACTGCCCTGGAGTCCATTGCATGAGCGAGTCGATCCGTTTCGAAGACAAAGTGGTCATAGTCACCGGCGCCGGTGGCGGCCTGGGTCGCGCCCATGCGCTGTTGTTCGCCAAGCACGGCGCCAAGGTGGTGGTGAACGACCTGGGCGGCAGCACCCACGGTGAAGGCGCCAACGCCTCGGCTGCCGACCGCGTGGTGGCCGAGATCCGCGAAGCCGGCGGCACCGCCGTGGCCAACCATGATTCGGTCACCGACGGCGACAAGATCGTGCAGACCGCCCTCGACACCTTCGGCCGCATCGACGTGGTGGTGAACAACGCCGGCATCCTGCGCGACAAGACCTTCCACAAGATGGAAGACGCCGACTGGGAGCTGGTCTACAAGGTCCACGTCGAAGGCGCCTACAAGGTGACCCGCGCCGCCTGGCCGCACCTGCGCGAGCAAGGCTTCGGCCGGGTGATCTTCACCTCGTCCACTTCCGGCATCTACGGCAACTTCGGCCAGTCCAACTACGGCATGGCCAAGCTCGGCCTCTACGGCCTGACCCGCACCCTGGCCATCGAAGGCCGCAAGAACAACATCTTCGTCAACGCCATTGCCCCCACCGGCGGCACCCGCATGACCGAAGGCCTGATCCCGCCGCAGGTGTTCGAACAGCTCAAGCCCGAGCTGGTCAGCCCGCTGGTGGTCTACCTCGGCAGCGAGCAGTGCCAGGAAACCTCCGGCCTGTTCGAAGTGGGCGGCGGCTGGATCGGCAAGGTGCGCTGGGAGCGCAGCCTGGGCGCCGGCTTCGACCCGCGCGAAGGCTTCAGCGTCGAAGACGTGGCCGCCAGCTGGAAGCAGATCTGCGACTTCGAAGGCGCCGCCCACCCGGCGGACAACGTCGAAGCGCTGAAGGAAATGATGACCAACCTGCAGAAATACGTGGGCTGATCCCGCCAGACTCCTTGGGAGTTCCGCCAGTGGGCTGAACATCTCCCCGGGGACGCACTATGTTGAAGGCCGGCAATCTTGCCGGCCTTTTTCATGCCCGCGTTTCAACCCGAGGAGTCCCGATGAGCATCCGAGTCGAGAAGAACGGCCCCGTCACCACCCTGATCATCGACCGCCCGCAGGTGCGCAATGCCGTCGACCGGCCCACCGCTGAGGCGCTGGCCGACGCCCTGCGCACCTTCGAGGCTGATGACGCGGCGCGTGTGGCGGTGCTCACCGGCGCGGGCGGCACCTTCTGTGCGGGGGCGGACCTGGCGGCGGTGGCCGAGGATGGCGAGCGGCGCAACCGCCTGGAGGTGGACGGCGACGGGCCCATGGGGCCGAGCCGCATGCAGCTGGCCAAGCCGCTGATCGCCGCCATCGAAGGCTATGCCGTGGCCGGCGGCCTGGAACTGGCGCTGCTGGCGGATATGCGGGTGATGGCCGAGGACGCCGTGTGCGGGGTGTTCTGCCGACGCTTCGGCGTGCCGCTGATCGACGGCGGCACCGTGCGCCTGCCGCGCATCGTCGGCCAGGGCAGGGCGCTGGACCTGATCCTCACCGGCCGCCCCGTGCAGGCCGAGGAAGCACTGGCCATGGGCCTGGCCAACCGCGTGGTGCCATCCGGTACGGCGCGCGAGGAGGCGGAGCGGCTGGCCCTGCAGATCGCCGCCTTCCCGCAACGCTGCATGCTCGCCGACCGTGCCAGCGCCTACGCCCAGTGGCAGCTGCCGTTCGACGCGGCCATCGCCAACGAATTCGAAGGCGGGCTCGAGGTTATCCACAGCGGTGAAACCCGCACCGGCGCCCAGGCGTTCAGCGGCGGCAAGGGGCGCCACGGGCAGTTTTCGTGACGACGGGCCAGGGGCGCGAACCCATCCGCCGAACCCCGTCAGTGGAAATTCATTGGCTCTGTCTGCGTTAGCTGTTGTGGTTTTAATGCAAGCGCTCAAGCTCGGCCCTTTCCGGGCGGCCAAGGGTTCGTACCACCTCCACCGCATGGGTTTCGCTTCGCTCTACACCATCCTACGAAAGCCCGTGCGCACCACGTGGCGATGCGCTGGACGAAGAAAGGTGGGGCAGCCGCCAACGCCCCTCCAGGAGGCCGAACGCAGTCGTTGCGCCGGGGGACGAGCGGCATGGATGCCGCGAGAGGCGCGCCAGGCCATGGATGGCCCATCGCGCCGGCCCCCAGAGCAACGATGGAGTGAGGGAACCCCGGCGGGGCAAGCCCTTTTGGTTTCTTTTGGGGCGACTGCCAAAAGAGACTCGCCCGGGGGGGCGAAACCAGAAACATCACCAGAGCTCGGCAATCAGCTGGACTCAAATCCTCTAGCAACACTTAACGCAGACAGAGCCAATTCATTCGCCAAGCAGCCCGCAGGGCTGCCCCAGCGTGGCCTGGACGCTGCGTCGCCCCTGCGGGTCGGTGGGCGAATGAATTCGCCCCTACGGCGGCTCTGGAGGGTCCTATCAGCTCAAAACCCTAGGGTTACCCCCGCAAAACCCTGCCATTCCGGCCCTGTGCCGTTGTCCTGTCACAGAAGCGTCATCCGTGCTGCCTAGCGTCCGCTCCCAAGTTGCCGGGCCATTTGCTCGGCCTGGATTCCATCCTGGGGAGAGCATTCATGTACAAGCGCAGCACCGCCGCCCGGCTTGCGGGCTTCACCTTCAGCGCACTGACCCTGGCCGTGGCCAGCGTTGCCTGGGCTGCCGACGAGGGCGCGGCCGGCGCCACCGAGCACGTCGAGGTGGTCGGCCAGGCCGTGAGCATCGACAAGGCCCTGAAGGAGCAACGCGCCTCCGACAGCGTCGAGAGCGTGGTGCATGCCGATGGCGTCGCCCAGCTGCCGGACCAGAACGCCGCCGAAGCGGTGCAGCGCCTGCCTGGCGTTTCGGTGGAGCGCGACCAGGGCGAAGGCCGCTTCGTCAGCGTGCGCGGCCTGGGCCCGGACCTGAACAGCGTCACCATCAACGGCACCCTGGTGCCGGCCCCGGAAAGCGACCGCCGCGCCGTGGCCCTGGATGTGCTGCCCGCCGAGCTGGTGCAGTCGCTCACCGTGATCAAGACCCTCACCCCGGACATGGACGCCAACTCCCTCGGCGGCACCGTCGACGTGGAGAGCCTCTCCGCCTTCGACCACGAGGGCCTGTTCTACACCGGCAGCACCGAGGCCAGCTACGACGAGAACACCGACAAGACCAGCCCCAAGTTCTCCGGCGCCATCAGCGACCGCTTCAGCCTCGGCGACGGCATCGACAACTTCGGCGTGGCCGCCGCCCTGAGCTGGCAGGAGCGCAAGTTCGGCTCCGACAACGTCGAGACCGGCGGCGCCTGGGACTTCGAAGACGGCGCCCGCCTGGAGGAGCTGGAGCAGCGCGACTACGCCATCACCCGCGAGCGCGCCGGCGGCGGCCTCAACTTCGACTACAAGCCCGACGACGTTTCCAGCTACTACCTGCGCACCCTCTACAGCCGCTACAAGGACAGCGAGACGCGCAACGCCGCCGGCATCGAATTCGATGACGCGCGCCTGCCGGGCGAGACCGGTGACGGCGAGGGCTACCGCGAGCTGAAGGACCGCGAGGAAACCCAGGAGATCCAGTCCTACGTCTTCGGCGGCGAACGCATGATGGGCCTCTGGACCCTGAGCGGGCAGGCCGGCTACAGCCAATCCAGCGAAGACAGCCCCGGCCACATCGCCGGTGCCACCTTCGAAGGCACCCGCGACTTCACCGGCACCGGCTTCGACGACAGCAAGAAGCCGCGCCTGAACGTCGAGAACGGCTTCTACGACCCGGCCAACTTCGCTCTCGACCAGGTCGACTGGGAGAAGCAGAACACCGAAGACACCGAGAAGAACATCCGCCTCGACCTGGCCCGCGACTACGACCTCTCCGGTTACGCCGCCCAGGTCAAGTTCGGCGGCAAGCTCAGCCGCCGCGACAAGACCAACGACCTGGAAGCCTGGACCTACGAGGACCTGGATAACTTCTTCAGCGACGAACAGCTCAACCTCGGTCAGTTCCAGAAGGGCAACGTGCACTACGCCCTCGACCGCTTCGGCCCCGGCATCAGCGCCAGCGCCATCAAGGGGCTGCTCGGCCAGCTCAACGCCGCCGACTTCTACAACGAGGAAGAGTCGCGGGTGAACGACTTCGACATGAGCGAAGACATCAACGCCGCCTACCTCATGAACACCCTGGACGTGGACGACTGGCGCTTCATCGCCGGTATGCGCTACGAGGGCACCGAGTTCGAAGCCAAGGGCACCGGCATCCGCGATGGCGACTACGAGAGCATCGAGCGCAAGCGCGACTACCACCACTGGCTGCCCGGCCTGCACGCCCGTTACCAGATCGACAAGGACACCCAGCTGCGCGCCGCCTGGACCAAGTCCGTGGTGCGCCCGACCTTCGGCCAACTGGCCCCGGGCTTCGTCATCGACGGCGACGAAGCCAGCTTCGGCAACCCCGACCTGTCGCCCCTGGAGTCGACCAACTACGACTTCGGCATCGAGCACTACCTGGGCCGCGCCGGGGTGGTTTCGGCCTTCGTCTTCTACAAGGACATCCAGAATTTCGTCTACAACACCGACCTGGCCGGCACCGGCGACTGGGCGACCTTCGACGAAGCCAACACCTTCGCCAACGGCGACAGCGCCAAGCTCTACGGCCTGGAACTGGCCTACTCGCAGAAATTCGACTGGCTGCCCGCCCCCTGGAACGGCTTGCTGCTGGGCGCCAACGCCACCTTCAGCCGCTCCGACGCCAGCATCGAGGGTTTCGACCAGGCCAGCGGCCGCACCCTCAAGCGCGACATCGACCTGCCCAACCAGTCCGACACCGTCGGCAACCTGATGCTCGGTTGGGAGAACGACAAGCTCAGCCTGCGCCTCTCGGCCAACTACAAGTCCGACTACCTCTACGAAGTGGCTCCCGTGGGCGACCGCCAGCACGACCTGCACGTGGATGCGCAGACCTTCGTCGACTTCAGCGCCCGCTACTTCCTGACCAAGGAGCTGCAACTGTCCTTCGAGGCGCAGAACCTCACCGACGAGAGCTACTACGTCTACACCGGCAGCCGCAGCTACAACGCCCAGTACGAGGAATACGGCCCGACCTACACCCTCGGCCTGACCTTCACCCACTTCTGATCGCCGCGCCCTCCCCGCCAGGGGAGGGCCGTTCCCCCGTATCGCCTGGAACCGCCCGATGACCCACACCCGCACCCGCAATCCCCTGCTGCTCGCGGCCCTGCTCGGCCTGGCCGCCTGCCAGCCGCAGCCGGCCGCCGAAGCCCAGGCCCCGCAACTGGCCCTCAGCCCCTGGGGCGCCTCGGCCAAGGTCAAGGCCGAAGACCTGCGCCAGCTGCCCGGCTCCGCCATGCGCCTGGCCGCCAGCGAGCGCAACGGCCTGCTCCTGCTGGACGGCGAAGGCCAGGAGCTGGCGCGCCTGCCCGGCTCCTTCTCCAGCCTCGACCTGCGCAGCGCTGGCCCCAAGGGCCTGATCGCCGCCAGCCTCGACAACGCCACCCAGCAGGCCACCCTGGTGGGCCTGGATACCGACACCCATCGCTGGGGCCGGCCGCTGCAGCTGCCGGCCCGTGACTACGCCGTCGCCGGGCTCTGCCTGTACCGTGACGACGCCCGCAACCTCTACCTGTTCCTGGTGGGCGAAGACGGCCACGGCGAGCAGTGGCTGGTGGGTGCCGGTGAGCGCCTCAACGCCGAGGCCCGCCACGTGCGCGGCCTGGCCCTGCCGCCGGCCGCCGAGTACTGCCAGGTGGACGACGCCGCCAACCGCCTGTTCGTCAACGAAGAGAACGTCGGCCTCTGGGCCTACCCGGCCCACCCGGAAGCCGACAGCGCCCGCGTGCCGGTGGACCTGGTCGCCCCCTTCGGCGGCCTGGCGAAAAGCGCCGGTGCCATGGCCGTGGTCCCCGGCGGCCTGCTGGCGCTGGACCCTGCCGCCGCCCGCCTGCATCTCTACCAGCAGCAGGGCGAGGCCTGGAACGCGGTGGCCAGCCTGCCGCTGGCCGGTCTGGAAGAGCCCGAGCGCATCGCCGTCGCCGCCAGTGCCCAGGGCACCGACCTGCTGGTGCAGGACGACGCCAGCGGTCGCCTGTACCAGGGCCGCCTGGACTGGCAGGCGCAGCCCGTGGCCCTGCCGCCGGTACTGCCCAGCGTCGCCGCCCTGCGCCAGAGCGAGCCGGTGGGCCGCCAGGGCGACGCGGCGGACGACCCGGCCATCTGGGTCAACCCCAGCGACCCGGCCGCCAGCCGCGTGCTCGGCACCAACAAGAAGCAGGGCCTGCTGGTCTACGGCCTCGACGGCCAACTGCTGCAGGAGCTGCCGGTGGGCCGCCTGAACAACGTCGACGTGCGCCCCGGCTTTGCCCTCGGCGGCCAGCGGGTCGACCTGGCGGTGGCCAGCAACCGCGATACCAACAGCCTCAGCCTGTTCGCCATCGACCGCGCCACGGGCGAGGTGAAGCCGGCCGGCCAGGTGCGCACCCCGCTCAAGGAGATCTACGGCATCTGCCTGTTCCAGCCGGCCTCCGGCGAGCTCTATGCCTTCGTCAACGGCAAGGACGGGCGCTTCCTGCAGTACCGCCTGGACGGCGCCAGCGGCGAGGCGAGCGGGCAGCTGGTGCGCGAGTTCCGCGTCGAGAGCCAGCCCGAGGGTTGCGTCGCCGACGACCAGCGCCAGCGCCTGTTCATCGGTGAGGAAGACGTCGGCGTCTGGGCCCTGGACGCCCGCGCCGAAGCCCCCGCCGACCTGCATTCGGTGATGAAGGTGGGCGAGACGCTGCACGCCGACGTCGAGGGCTTGGGCCTGTACCAGAGCGACGCCCACGACTACCTGGTGATCTCCAGCCAGGGCAACGACAGCTACGTGGTGCTCGACGCCGAGCCGCCCTTCGCCCTGCGCGGTGCCTTCCGCGTCGGCCTCAACGCCGCGGCCGGCATCGACGGCGCCTCGGAGACCGACGGCCTGGAAGTCACCTCCGCCAACCTCGGCGGCCCCTGGAACCAGGGAATGCTGGTGGTGCAGGACGGCCGCAAGCGCATGCCCGAGCAGACCCAGAACTTCAAGTTCGTGCCCTGGGCCGAGGTGGCCCGGACCCTGGGCCTGCACTGAGCTGTCATCAACCCGTCATCGCCGCGTAATCGAATAGGGCCCTGCGGGGCCCGGCAACACGAGGAACCAACCATGCACGCAACATTGGAACAGATGACCGTCTGGGGCCTGATCAGCGACGCCAGCCTGCTGGTGAAAGGGGTGATGGCAATCCTGCTGTTCGCCTCCCTGTTCAGCTGGTACCTGATCGTCCAGCGCGGCGCCCTGCTGGCGCGCATCGAGCGCCAGGTCAAGGCCTTCCAGGCGCGCTTCCGTGGCACCGCCGATCTCACCCAGCTGCAGCGCCGCGACGACGCGGACGAGGACGCCGCCCTGGAGCGCATTTTCCAGGCTGGCTACCAGGAATTCGCCCAGCTGCGCCGCGAGCCGGGCATCGTCCCGGAGAGGGTGGTGGACGGCGTCGAGCGCGCCCTCTACGTCGCCATCGCCGAGCAGGAAGAGCGCCTGGAGAAGGGCCTCACCTTCCTCGCCACCGTCGGTTCGGTCAGCCCCTACATCGGCCTGTTCGGCACCGTGTGGGGGATCATGAACTCCTTCATCGGCCTGTCCCAGGTGCAGCAGGCGACCCTCTCCACCGTCGCCCCGGGCATCGCCGAAGCCCTGATCGCCACCGCCATCGGCCTGTTCGCCGCTATTCCCGCGGTGATCGCCTATAACCGCTTCTCGGCCCGCGCCCAGGGCCTGGTGGCGCGCTACTACGCCTTCGGCAACGAACTGCAGGGCCGCCTGCAACGCCGCCTGGCCGGCGCCAACCCCATCGCCGCCGCGGCCTGAGGTGCAGCATGCTCGTCCGTCCCCAGCGCAAGCACGGCCCCAAGGCCGAAATGAACGTGGTGCCCTACATCGACGTGATGCTGGTGCTGCTGGTGATCTTCATGGTCACCGCGCCGATGCTTACCCAGGGCGTGAAGATCGAACTGCCCAAGGTGGCCAGCGAGGCGCTGCCCCGTGACAGCCAGCAGCGCATCCTCACCCTCTCGGTGAAGGCCGACGGCGGCTACTACTGGAACCTGGGCACGGAGCTGGACACCGAAAGCCAGACCGACAGCGCCGTGGCCCTGGAGGAAATGACCGCCAAGGTCGGCGCGTTGATCGCCGAACGCGGCGACACCCAGGTGTACATCCGCGCCGACCAGGACGCCGGCTACGGCAAGGTGGTGGCTGCCATGGCCGCGCTGCAGCAGGGCGGGGTGGCCAACCTGGGGCTGATCACCGAGGCGCCGCAATGAGCGGGATGGTCATGAGCGATGCGCCTCTTTCCCGTCTGTCGCTGCCCAGTGCCCGCGCCTGGCGCAACGCCTTCGCTGCCGGCTGCGCCCTGGCCCTGCACCTGGGCGTGCTGGCGCTGCTGATGGCCGGCTGGGCCCCCGAGCGCCCCGCCGAACCCGCCCTGCGGGTGCTCACCACCCAACTGATCAGTCTGCCTGCGCCAGCCCCCGAACCGGCCCCCGCGCCGGTGCAGCCGGCTGTCGCGGAAGCCGCCCCGGTGGAACCGCTACCGACGCCCGTCGAGCCGGTGCCGCCGCAGGTGGACCCGCGAATCGAGCAGCGCAAGCTGGAACAGGCCGCCCTGGCCCACAAGCGCGTGGAAGAACAGAAGCGCCAGGAGCAGGTGCAGCAGGAAACCCGGCGCCGCGAGCAGCAGCGCCTGGAAGCAGAGCGCGTTGCTGCGGCTGCCGAGCAACAGCGCCAGCTCGATCTTGCCCGCCAGGCGGAACAGCAGCGCCTGGCCGCCGAGCGTGCCCGCCAGGCCGAAGCCGCCGCCAACAGCCGCCAGTACCTGCCCATCGCCAAGGAGGCGCCGGACTATCCCCAGCGCGCCCTCGACAAGGGCATCCAGGGCGATTGCACGGTGGAGTACCGGGTCAACCCGCAAGGCCGCGTCGAGGACCCGCAGGTGGTGGGCGACTGTCACCCGCTGTTCATCCGCCCGTCACTGGTCGCGGCGCAGACTTTCCGCTACCAGCCGCGCCTCGAGAACGGCCAACCCGTGACCGTGCCCGGAGTGCGCAACACCTTCCACTACCGCATCGAACGCTGAGCGCGGAGCGCCGGCGCATAACCAGAAGAGAACCGTGATGACCCAGGATTTCGACGCCTTCCACGCCGCCCTCGCCGCTCATGACGACGTGGCCATCAACCCCAGCGGCAACCGCAGCCTGGACCGGATGGTGGACGCCGGCCGCCGCAACGTCCTCAAGGGCGGCCTGGCCATGGCCGCCCTGGGTTTCTTCGGTGGCGGCATCAGCGCCTGCCGCGCGGTGGCCGACGGCGGCCTGCTGGGCTTCAAGGGCGTGCCCCAGCAGTTCGATGCGAAGTTCGACAAGGTGATAGTCGCCGACGGCTACAGCGCCACGCCGTTCTTCTCCTGGGGCGATGCGGTGCTGGCTGATGCGCCGGCCTTCAAGGGCGACGCCAGCGAAACCTGGGAAGACCAGCTCAAGCAGGCCGGCGACAACCACGACGGCATGCACTTCTTCCCCTTCCCGGATGCACCCAACGACCACGGCCTGCTGGTGATCAACCACGAGTACATCAACCCCACGCTGCACAGCGCCGGCATCGTCTTCGTCGAGGGCAAGCGCAAGGCGGAGGACGTGAAGAAGGAGCAGGCGGCCCATGGCGTCAGCGTCATCGAGGTGAAGAAGGACGGCGACGGCCACTGGCAGCGGGTCGCCGGCTCGCGTTACAACCGCCGCATCTCCACCCTCACGCCCATGCAGCTCACCGGCCCGCTGGCCGGCCACGCCGCCATGAAGACCGCTTCCGACCCCAGCGGCCTGGAGGTGATCGGCACCCTCAACAACTGCTCCATGGGCGTGACCCCCTGGGGCACCTACCTCGCCTGCGAGGAGAACTGGCACAACTACTTCATCAACCGCGACCCGGCCGACTACGCCCAGCGCGTGTCCCACAAGCGCTACGGCATCGCCAAGGAAGGGGTGAGCAAGAACTACGGCTGGGAAACCGCCGACGCCCGCTTCGACGCCACGCCCTACCGCGACCAGCCCCACGACGGCCATGTGCAGGAACCCAACCGCTTCGGCTGGGTGGTGGAGATCGACCCCTTCGACCCCACCAGCAAGCCGAAGAAGCGCACCGCCGTCGGCCGCTTCTGCCGCGAGTGCTCCACCCTGTCCCTCGGCAAGGACGGGCGCATGGCCTACTACTACGGCGACGACACCAAGGGCGAGTACATCTACAAGTTCGTGCCCAGCGGCCGCTTCGATGCCGCCAACCCCAAGGCCGCCCGCGACCTGCTGGACGACGGCACCCTCTACGTTGCCCGCTTCGACGATGACGGCAAGGGCCAGTGGCTGGCCCTGGTGCACGGGCAGAACGGCCTCACCGCCGAGAACGGCTTCGCCAGCCAGGCCGAGGTGCTGCTCAACGCCCGCGCCGCCGGCGACATACTCGGCGCAACGCCCATGGACCGCCCCGAGTGGGTGGCCGCGCACCCGGAGACCCGAGAGGTCTACGTCACCCTTACCAACAACGACGACCGGGGTAGCAAGAAGCCGGTGAACGCCGCCAACCCGCGCCCGCACAACCTGCACGGGCAGATCCTGCGCTGGAACGAGGCGGGTGGCGATCCCACCGCCACTGCGTTCCAGTGGGAGATCTTCCTCCTCGCCGGCGAGCCCCAGGGTGCCAAGGACGACAAGGGCCAGGCGGTGCCGGCCAACCTGATCGGCACCATCAACGGCGACGCCTTCTCCTCCCCGGACGGCCTGGCCTTCGACCCCGCCGGCCGCCTGTGGATCGAGACCGACTTCGACGACATCGAACCGGCCATGGCCCGCATCGGCTGCAACCAGCTGCTCTGCGCCGACCCCAAGACCCGCGAAGTGCGTCGCTTCCTGGTCGGCCCGCGTGGCTGCGAACTCACCGGCATCACCTTCACCCCGGACGGCCGCAGCATGTGGGTCAACATCCAGCACCCCGGCATCAGCTACCCCGCCAGCGACGGCAAAAGCCGCCCGCGCTCCACCACCGTGCTCATCACCAAGAACGACGGCGGCGTGATCGGCAGTTGATGCACGCGATGATGGACCGCTCTTCGTAGGTTGGCGCCGAGCGCAGCGAGGCCCAACGATGCGGGCTCGACTCCGCGCGTTGGGCCTCGTACCTCGGCCCAACCTACGGGGGTGCATGACGCCGGCTCTCGTAGGAGCGAGCTCTGCTCGCGAAGCTTGGCGACGCCGAGGTGGCGGGTTTCACCCGCCCTACAAGGGGCCCGRAACCTCCGCTGCCGGGCCGCTCTTCGTAGGTTGGCGCCGAGCGCAGCGATGCCCAACGATGCGGGCTCGACTCCGCGCGTTGGGCTTCGTACCTCAGCCCAACCTACGGGGTGCATGACGCCGGCTCTCGTAGGTCGGGTGGAACCCGACGCTCCGCTATGGCTTCGGCGGCCGCCTGTGCACGCCGGCCAGCACCTTGTCGGCGAAGGCGGCGGGGCTGCGTACTTCGAGGTAATGCACCTGCTCGCCATCGGGGATGAAGAACACCTGGTAGGGCTTGCCGTCCTGGCTGGTGCGCCAGGCGAAGAGCTCGATGCCGTCGATGCGGTAGGGCGTGAGGCTGGCCTTGTCGCCGCACAGGTCCATGGCCTGGCGCATGGCGAACACCCATTCCCGGGCCTCGGGCGTGGCGGCGCTGTCATCGCCGAACAGCAGGCGCACCTGTTGCGCCGGGGTGCCCAGGCCGGCATTGCCCAGCTCCTGCTGCGTCATCGGATGGTGGGCGAGGCTGTGGCCGTCGGGGTAGCGGGCGATCAGCAGATCACCGCTGTGCAGCAGCAGCTCGGGCTGCTCCACCAGGCCCAGTTGCAGTTTCTCCTTGCCCGCCAGCACCAGCGGCAGGCCCGTCGCCTTGGCGGCGGTCAGTTCCTGGTGCGGGGCAGGGCGATAGTCGCAGCCCTGGGCCAGGGCGTTCGAGCCAATCACCAGCAGGGCCAGCGGCAGCAGGCGTTTCATCGTCGTCATCCATGCGTCTGTGAGGCGGCGAGCTTAGCAGCGCAGCGGAACCCCGGGTGCGCCACCGTTCTCGTGCTCAAGCCGAGTGGTACAGGGCGGCCAGTTCATCGGCGAAGGCTTCGAAGGCGGTCCGCACCGGCTGGCTCGGCTACCCATCGGATGCGGCATTCAGTCGCGCCTTCAGCGTTTCAACGGCATGGCGCCAGGGGGGCGAGGCGGCGCCTGGCGACCAGCGGTATGGCCTGAAACCCGCACAAGGATTGATACAGGGAGGGTTGGCGCTGGTGGCGCCGTGCCATACTTTCGCCAAGTCGGCTTTGTATGGGCGATCCCCTGGAAGCTGTTTACCTGAGGGTGCGGGAGGTGAGGTCAGGGATGGATAAGGTCCAGCTGTTGCTCAGCCACTACGCCGAGAGCCGTTACACGCGGCAGCTCAACAAAGGCTTTGGATGGCTGCGTTTCGAGCCCGAACTGGAGGCGGAGTACCGCATCTCCAATTACCGGGCCTTTCGCAACACGCGCATCGGAGCCATTTCGATCCTGCTGCTGGCGCTGCTGTTTTTTCTCGGTGTCGATGTCTTCTACGCCCTGCGCCATTACGACGCGACGCTGACCCCGGCGATCTTCGCCATGCGCCTGGTGGCCCTGGCCGGGATCATGCTCTCGGCCACCATGGTGCTGCAGGGCAACGACCGCAGTGCCGGGGCCTTCTGGGTGCCCTGCGCGATATTCGTCATCAGCGCCACGACGCTGGCCAGCACCATCCTCTACATGCAGGTGCTGGACGACGTGGGCATGCCGTTCAACATCGACGGCATGATCCTGGTGCTGATCGCCATCTTCTTTCCCGTGGGCTACAGCTACTGGGGGTCGGTGGTGTGCGCGGTGATCACCTTCATCGCCATGCTGGTGCTGATCCCGCTCTACCTGCCGGAAGGCTACCTCGACGACTTCGTCGCGCTGTCCATCTACCCGCTGGTCGCCATGTGCTTCACCGGCATGTCGCGCTACTTCCAGGAGTCGGCCACGCGGCGCCAGTTCCTCACCCGCGCGGCGCTCAAGGAGCTGGCCGACAGCGACAGCCTGACCGGCCTGTGCAACCGGCGCATGTTCGAGATCCTGCTGGATCGTTCCCTGCGTGAAAGCCAGCGCGAGCGCCATTGCCTGGGGCTGATGCTGGTGGATGTGGATTTCTTCAAACGCTACAACGACCTCTACGGCCACCCGGCCGGGGATGCGGTGCTCAAGGCGGTGGCCGAGGCCCTGCAGAGCACGCCCCGGCGCTCCCTGGACTTCGCCGCGCGGCTTGGTGGCGAGGAGTTCGCCCTGGTGTTCTGCGACCTGGTGCCGGTGTTCGCCGAGCGGGTGGCGGAAGAGGTGCGCCGGCGCATCGAGGGGTTGGCCATTCCCCATGAGGGCTCCAGCATCGGCCCGGTGCTGACCGTCAGCGTCGGCATGGCCCTGAGCCAGCCCGGCGACACCCGTGACAGCCTCTACAAACGGGCGGACGAGGCGCTCTACACCTCGAAAGGGGAGGGCCGCAACCGCGCGACCCTGGCCGCCGAAGTGGGCTGAGCCCCTCGGGTGATGTTTTTTTCATCCTTCCTTCACCGCGTTTTCACTCCTTCCCGGTCACTCTCGCCTCGCGCTGGGCAGACCGGGTCCGTGTCCGCGCAGAGGGTTGCATCCATCAGGCAGCCACATCCGTGCGGGCCCCGGGAGTCGTGATGAATAAATTGCCCCAGATCACCCTGGCCTTCTGGATCATGAAGATCTGCGCCACCACCCTGGGCGAGACCGCCGGGGACCTGCTGTCGATGACCCTGGACGTCGGCTACGCCATCAGCTCGCTGATCCTCATCAGCGCCTTCTTCGCCACCCTGCTCACGCCGCTGGCGAGCAAGCGCTACAACCCGCTGGTGTACTGGGCGGTGATCCTCTCCACCAGCACCGCCGGCACCACCATGTCGGACTTCATGGACCGCACCCTGGGCCTGGGCTATGCCACCGGCTCGGCGATCCTGGTGGGCATCCTGCTGTGCATCTTCGCGCTGTGGCGGGTCACCGAGGGGTCGCTGTCGGTGGACCGCATCCGTTCGCGGCGCGGCGAGCTGTTCTACTGGGGCGCGATCCTCTTTTCCAACACCCTGGGCACGGCGCTGGGCGACTTCCTCGCCGATGACTCCGGGCTCGGCTTCGCCGGTGGTGCCTTGCTGATCGGCGGTGCCCTGGCGCTGGTGGTGGCGGCCCATTACTTCACGCGCATCTCCACCGTGCTGCTGTTCTGGCTGGCCTTCGTGCTGACCCGGCCCTTCGGTGCGACCCTGGGCGACGTGCTGACCAAGACCCACGAGAAGGGCGGGCTGGACTTCGGCACCGTCGGCTCCTCCCTGGTGCTCGGTGGCGTGCTGCTGGTGCTGGTGGTGTACGCGACCTGGGTGCAGCGCCAGCGCGCCGCCTATGCGGGGCTGACGCTGGTGCGCACGCCTCAGCGATAGGCCGAGGCGGCGAGGGCGCGGGCGAGGCTCATGTCGTCGGCGCTCGCCGTCGCCGGTTGTCGGTGCAGCTCCTGCAGGGCGCGCTCCAGCTGCGCGCCACGGATGCGCCCATCGCTGGCGACGAAGGCCATCGCATCATCCCGCGCCTGGGCCTGGATGCCCGGCTGGCGCTCTTCCTGGCTGAGGTTGCTGGTCGTGGCCGGCGCGAAGGTGATGGCCGCGCTGCTGCTGAGCAGCCAGGAGCCGGAGCCTTCGTCGGCCAGCGCGGCGGCTGGCAGGGCCAGCAGCGCGAGGCAGAGCGGGAGTGTCGGGCGCATGGTTCGTCCTTGAGGCTAGGGGTCAGGGCAGGGTCTTCAGGGCCGCGCAGCTGGCTTCGTAGCGCTGGCCACAGGCGGCCTGGTAGAGGCGCCGGGCCTGGTCCGGGTCCCGTGGCACGCCCTGTTCGCCCTTGAGGTAGAGGCTGCCGAGCACATGCTGGGCCATCGGGTTGCCGGTGGCGGCGGACTGGTTGAGGTACTGCAGCATCGCTTGCTGGTTGGCGTAGGCCGGGTCGTTACGCCCGGTGTAGAGGTAGGCGAGGCTCACCGCCGCCATGGCGTGGCCCTTGTCGGCGGCACGCTTCCACCAGAACTCCGCCTGCTTGAGGTCGGCGGGCTTGGCCACGAAGAAGTGGCTGCCCAGCTGGAACTGCGCTTCCAGGTCGCCGCGCTCGGCGTTGGTGCGCAGCAGTTCCAGGGGCGTGGGCTGGTCCTGCACCTGGTTGGGCAGGCGCTGCGGCGGCGCCTCGGGCTTGGGCTGGTCATGGCTGCAGCCGGCCAGCAGGGCCAGGGCGCAGAGCGCTGCCAGGGTTGTCGCTTTCATCCGTTCACTCCTGCCGCCGCGAGGGCTCGCGGCTCGATGGTTCTTACCGGCTTATCGGACAACAGCTTTTGCCTCGGGTGCAACGCCATCCTGTGAGCCGGTCGTGATCATCGGCATCTCGCCGCTTGGCTTTGTGAAATTTCAGTGCTAGATTTTCATGAAATTTATCAATAAGAATTTCATGAGGCTCGCATGTTCAAGCAATCCGCCCAGCATGTCGGCACCTTCTACGCCGCCACCTACCCCGGTTCCATTCCGCTGCGCCCGCGCCTGCAGGGCAGCCTGGACAGCGAGGTGCTGATCATCGGCGCCGGCTTCAGCGGCCTGCACACTGCGTTGCGCCTGGCCCTGGCCGGCAAGCGCGTGGTGCTGCTGGAAGCCAGCCGGGTGGCCTGGGCCGCGTCCGGGCGTAATGGCGGGCAGGCGCTGCTGGGCTGGTCGTGCGACATGCCGCCGCTGGAAAAGGCCCTGGGGCAGGAGCGCACCCGCCGCCTGTGGGACAGCATGCGCTGGGCGGCCGGCGAGATGCGCGAGCTGCCGCAGCGCCACGGCTTCGATGTCGACTACCGCGTCGGCAGCCTGTGGACGGCGGTGCTGGAGCGCCGCGTCGAACTGCTGCGCGAGGCCCAGCGCGACGCCGAGCAGAAGTGGGGCTATGACGCCATGCGCCTGATCGAGCGCGACGAGCTGCCGGAGTGGATCGCCAGCCCGCGCTACAAGGCGGCGCTCTATGACCCGGAAGCCGCCCACCTCAACCCGCTGAAGCTGGCCCAGGGCCTGGCCGCCGCCATCGAAGCCGCCGGCGGGCGCATCTTCGAACAGAGCCAGGTGCTGGAGTACCGCGAAACGCCGGCCGGCTACGTGGCGCGCACCCCCGAAGGCGAGGTGCGTGGCGATGTGCTGGTGCTGGCCTGCAACGCCTATGTCGACGGCCTCGACCGCCAGCTGTCCTCGCGCCTGCTGCCGGTGGGCTCCTACCAGGTGGCCACCGCGCCCCTGGACCCGGAGCTGGCGCGCTCGCTGTTGCCGAACAACAGCTGCGTGATCGACAACCAGTTCGTGCCCGACTACTTCCGCCTCACCCCCGACCACCGCCTGCTGTTCGGTGGCGGCTGCACCTACCTGGGCGGCCTGCCCAAGGACGTGCCGGCGGCCACCCGGCCCTACCTGGAAAGGGTGTTCCCGCAGCTCAAGGGCGTGCCGATCGACTACGGCTGGGGCGGCCACATCGACGTGACCATGAAGCGCACCCCGGACATCGGTCGCCAGGGCCAGCGCTACTGGCTGCAGGGCTTCTCCGGCCACGGCGTGCTGCCGACCCTGGCCGGCGCCCGCGCGGTGGCCGACGCCATCCTCGGCGACGAACAGCTGCTGGCGCTCTACCAGGGCCTCGACAACCCGCGCTTCCCCGGCGGCTCGCTGCTGGCCGCACCGCTGGAAGCCGCCGGCAAAGCCTGGTATCGCTTGCGCGACCTGGCCTGACGCCGGAACCGAAGGAGATTCGACATGGACATGCAAGACGAGATCGAAGGCCTCGCGATCCTCATCCGCGACCTGCGCAAGCACAAGAACCTGACCCTGGGCGAACTGGCCGCGCGCATCGACCGCTCGGTGGGCTTCCTCTCCCAGGTGGAGCGCGGCCTGTCGCGCCCGACCGTGGCCGACCTCACGGCCATCAGCGAGGCCCTGGGCGTGCCCACCACCTACTTCTACAGCCTCAGCAAGCCCCGCGAGGTGCGCTGGGTGACCCGCCCCGGCGAGCGCCGCACGCTCTACTACGCCGGCGGCATCACCGACGTGCTGGCCTCGCCGAACATGTCGGCCGGCTTCTCCATGCTCGAAAGCCACCTGGAGCCCGGCGCCACCAGCGGCGAAGGCCACCTGGACGACAGCTCCGAGCAGGGCGGCTTCGTGCTCGAAGGCGAGCTGAGCATCTGGCTCGACGACGCCGAGGAACCGGTGGTGCTGCAGCCCAACGACAGCTTCCAGCTGCCGGCCCATGCGCAGTTCCGCTACGCCAACCTTTCCGATAAACCAACGCGGGTCCTATGGGTATTCACCTGAAATCCGGCCATAACCTGCTGCGCTCGGCCAGGCTGCGTTGAAACCAGGCTCGGACTGCTCATTTACGGCTCGTAAACTCCGCGTCCTCGCCTGATTTCGCCTTGCCCGTCCTTCGCTCGCGACGGTTCTGATCCGAATTTCCCCGCAACTCCCTGTGTGCGAAGGACAAGAAGAAATGAATACGCAACATCCCGACCTGCTCGCCGAAGTGCGTGCCTTCCGTGCCCGGTACCCGGAGATCCGCTACGTGGACCTGATCTGCCTGGACATCCCCGGGCACTTCTACGGCAAGCGCTACCCGGTGGAGATGCTGGAGAAGGTCGCCGCCGGCGGCCCGCTGAAGCTGCCGCAGAACTGCGTGCTGCTGGGCACCCAGGGCGGGCTGTACCCCATCGGTGACTACTGCTTCGCCGACGGCGACCCGGATGCGCCACGGCGCCTGGTGCCCGGCACGTTGAAGCCGGTGTGCTGGGAGCGCCAGCCGCTGGGGCAGATGCTGATCACCTCCGACGGCACCGAGGCGCCCATCGAGTTCGAACCGCGCGAGGTGCTGGCCCGTGTGCTGCAGCGCCTGGCGCGCCGTGGCATCCGCCCGGTGGTGGCGTTCGAGCTGGAGTTCTACCTGTTCGACCGCACACTCAAGAACGGCCTGCCGCAGTTCCCCCGCGACGCCCTGTGCGACGACGAGGACGACCAGCCGAACATGCACATCGAGCGCCTGTCGCGTTTCTCCACCGTGCTCCACGAGATGGTCGAGGCGGCCAACCAGCAAGGCGTGGCGGCCAACGTCATCACCGCCGAGCTGGGCCCGGGGCAGTTCGAGATCAACTTCGGCCACTGTGACGACGGCCTGCAGGCCGCCGACTGGGCCGCCCTGTTCTGCCGCAGCACCCGGGGCGTGGCGCTCAAGCACGGCCACCGCGCCAGCTTCATGAGCAAGCCCTACCTGGACGCGCCGGGCAGTGGCATGCACGTGCACGTCAGCCTCTACGACGAGACCGGTGCCAACCTGCTCGACGCCGACGGCCAGCGCCCCCTGCGCCATGCCGTGGCTGGCTGCCTGGAGCTGCTGCCCGACTGCATGCCGATCTTCGCCGCCAACCACAACGCCTTCCGCCGCTACGGCGCCATGGTCAACGCTGCCAGCCGCGCCAGCTGGGGCTTCGAAGACCGCGATGCATGCATCCGCATCCCCGAATCCGACGGCCGCAACCTGCGCATCGAGCACCGCCTGGCCGGCGCCGACGCCAACCCCTACCTGGTGCTGGCGTCCATCCTCACCGGCATGGAACACGGCCTCGACGCCGCGAAAGAGCCCATCCCCCCGCTCAACGAAGACCGCTCCAGCGGCATCGACTTCCCCACCGACATGCCCGCCGCCGTCACCGCCATGCGCCAGAGCGCCCCGGTTAACGAAGGCCTGGGCAGCGAATTCGTGATGGTCTATTGCGAGAACAAGCGCCAGGAGTACCTCGACTTCATCAACGAAGTCAGCGCGCGGGAATATCGGTGGTACATGTAGCTGGAAGCTGGAAGCTGGAAGCTGGAAGTGTCCTGCGTAGGGTGGGTAGAGCGTAGCGAAACCCACGCGGTCGGCGTTCGGTACGACGCCTGATGGTGGGGCGTTAAAGCGTGGTCCAGCCGCTTGAGTGCCGTGCCTCCCCGGCCTGCGAAAGCGGCACAGCCTCTGGGCTTCCAGCTTCCAGCTAAATCAACTTCAAGCTCCGCCGAAGGCGGCCACCAGATCTTCGACGAACGCCTGCTGCGCTTCGCTGGGTTCCCGGCCGCGGTGGTGGGTGAGGCGGAATTCCACGTCGAAGCCCAGGCGCTCGGGGAGCAGGGCGCGCAGTTGCCCGCGTGCCTCCCAGGGCGCGGCGATGTGGCGGGGGAGGTAGCCGATGTGGGCGCCGGAGAGGATCAGCGCCAGGGTGCCTTCCACCTGTTCGGTGACCGCGCTGCTGGCGGCGGACTGGAAGGGCTCGGCCTCGCCGATGAAGCGGTAGGGGTGCAGCACCCGGTCGCAGTGGCGCAGGTCGTCCTCGGTCACCCGTGTGCGGTCGAACAGCGGGTGCCCGGCGCCGCAGAACAGCAGTTGCTCCTCGACGAACAGCGGCCGATGCTCCAGCGCCTGCTGGTTGCCGGAGAAGTAGCCGATGGCCAGGTGCAGCTGGTCCTGCAGCAGGCGCCGCTCCAGTTCGGCGGGCATGGCGCTGAGCAGCTCGATGCGCACCGCCTGGCGGCGCGAGCGGAAGCGGCGGATGGCGTCGGCCAGGCGTTGCATCACGGCATCGTCGAGGGCTTCGGAGAGGCCGATGCGCAGCTCGCCCAGGAGCATGTCGGCCATGCCCCGCGCCTCGCCCTTGAAGGTCTCGATGGCGCCGAACAGCCGCCGCGTGGCCGCCAGCACCTGCTCGCCCTTGGGCGTGAGGCGGAAGCCGGCCTTGCCGCGCTCGCACAGGCGAAAGCCCAGGCGCGTCTCCAGCTTGGCCATCTGCGTGCTGATGGTGGATTGGCCCACCCCCAGCGCGCCCTGGGCGGCGCTGAAGCCGCCGCTTTCGACCACGGTGACGAACAGCCTGAGCAGTTGCAGGTCCAGGTCCTGGAGTTGGGCGAGCATGGGGTCCTCCAAACATCGATAGCGAGCGATGCCAAAGTAGAACACTTCATATTTATCCGAAGCAAAGCCCGGCGCAGGATCGCCCCATCACCGCTCCGGGAGCTTTCGCCATGCGCCTTTCCCTGTTGTTCGCCCTGCTCGCCGCCTGTGTCCTGCCCGCCCATGGGCAGGACCGGGAGCTGAACCTCTACAGCTGGTCCGCCTACATCCCGCCCCAGGCGCTGGAGCGCTTCAAGGCCGAGACCGGCATCCGGGTTAAGTACGACATCTTCGACAGCGCCGAGGCCCTCGACGCCAAGCTGATGACCGGCGGCAGCGGCTATGACGTGGTGTTCCCCGCCAGCAGCGGCCTGGCGCGGGCGATCAAGGCCAATGCGGTGCAGCCGGTGCAGCGCGAGCAGTTGCACCACTACGCCAACCTCGACCCGCAGCTGCTGGCCAAGCTCGCCAGCGTCGACCCCGGCAACCGCTTCGGCGTGCCCTACACCTGGGGCACCATCGGCCTGGGGCTGAACCGCGACGCGGTGCAGAAACGCATCCCCGATGCACCGCTGAACAGCCTCGACCTGCTGTTCAAGCCCGAGTACGCCAGCCGCCTGAAGGACTGCGGCATCGCCGTGATCGACTCGCCCCAGGAGGTCATAAGCGTGGCCCTGCACTACCTCGGCAAGGACCCGTACAGCACCGCCAGGGCCGACCTCGCGGCGGTCCATGAACTGCTCACCGCGTTGCAGCCGAACCTGCGCTACGTCGGCGCCGGCAAGCACATCAACGACCTGGCCAAGGGCGAGATCTGCCTGGCGCTGACCTACAACGGCGACGCCGCCATCGCCGCCGAGCAGGCCCGCGAGGCGAAGATGCCCTTCGAGGTGATCTACCGCATCCCCCGCGAGGGCACGCTGATCTGGTTCGACACCCTGGCCATCCCCGCCGACGCGCCGCACCCCCAGGCGGCCCATGCCTTCATCGACTGGATGCTGCGCCCCGAGGCCATCGCCGAGCTGACCAACAGCCAGTTCTTCGCCAACGCCAACAAGGCCGCGACGCCACTGCTGGACCCGGCGGTGGCCAACGACCCGGACATCTACCCGCCCCAGGCCGTGCGCGACCGCCTGTTCGGCGAGCAGGAACTGACCCTCAAGCAGCAGCGCGAGCGCACCCGCATCTGGACCCGCTTCCGCACCCAGTACTGAACCCGCGCAGACGGGAAACACCCCACCGATGGAGCCCGATGACATGGAACACGCTTTCGACAACGACCAGGCCATCACCCGCCCGAGCCTGCTGGGCACGGCCGCCGAAGCCACCTACGCCGGCATCACCAGCTTCATGCGCCGGCGCTACAGCCGCGACCTCGCCGGCGTCGACCTGGTGGTGAGCGGGGTGCCCTTCGACACCGCCACCACCAACCGCCCCGGCAGCCGCTTCGGGCCCCGCGCCATCCGCGCCGCCTCGGTGCAGATGGCCTGGGCGCGGCATTTCCCCTGGGAGTTCGACCCCTTCGACCACCTGGCGGTGATCGACTACGGCGACTGCGCCTTCGACCACGGCACGCCGCAGCACACGCCGGAGGCGATCCAGGCTCACGCGGCGCACATCCTCGAGGCCGGCGCGGCGATGCTCACCCTGGGCGGCGACCACTTCATCAGCTACCCGCTGCTCAAGGCCCATGCGGCCAAGCACGGGCCGCTGTCGCTGATCCACTTCGACGCCCACAGCGACACCTGGCCGGATGAAGAAGGCCAGCGCATCGACCACGGCACTATGTTCTACCACGCCGCCCGCGAGGGCCTGGTGGACCCGGCGCGCTCGGTGCAGATCGGCCTGCGCACCACCAACGACGACGTGATGGGCTTCCAGGTGCTGGACGCCCGCGAGGTGCACCGCCACACCCCCGAGCAGATCGCCGAGCGCATCCGCGCGCGGGTGGGGGACAACCCGGTGTACCTGACCTTCGACATCGACTGCCTCGACCCGGCCTTCGCCCCCGGCACCGGCACCCCGGTGTGCGGCGGGCTTTCCAGCCACCAGGCGCTGGAAATCCTCCGCGGCCTGCGCGGCATCAACCTGGTGGGCATGGACGTGGTGGAGGTGGCGCCGCCCTACGACAACGCCGAGGTCACCGCCCTGGCCGGCGCGACCCTGGCGATGGAAATGATCTGCCTCTATGCCGCGCGGCATAAGTTGGGGGAGCGCTGAAGCGCCGAGACGCTTCTGTAGGATGGGTCGGGCGGCGTTCCGCGAGGTACGAAACCCATCATTGCGGACTACACCGGCAGCATGGGTTTCGCTTCGCTCTACCCATCCTACGAGCTGTGTAAAAAGACGCGGGCCCAGGGCGGGCCCGCGTTTCACGCACAACCTTCAGGCTTCGCCGATCATCCCGCGCAGGCCGATGCGCGCCTCGCCGAACAGGCGCACGTCCATCAGCTTCAGGGCGCGGACGATGGGGCGGAAATCCATGCGCTCGATGATGTCGCGCTCGACGTCGATGCCCGGGGCGATCTCGATCAGCTCCAGGCCTTCGGTGGTCAGGCGGAACACGCAGCGCTCGGTGACGTAGAGCACCGGCTTGCCGGCTTCGGCGGCGAGGCGGCCGGCGAAGGTGCGGTGCTCCACCTCGCGGACGAACTTGCGCAGCGCGCCGTCCTGCACGATGCGCAGGGCGCCGTTCTCGATGCGGATGTCCTGCGGGCCGGCGCTGAAGGTGCCGACGAAGACCACCGCCTTGGCGTTCTGGCTGATGTTGATGAAGCCCCCGGCGCCGGCCAGGCGCGTGCCGAACTTCGACACGTTGAGGTTGCCCGCCGCATCCGCCTGGGCCAGGCCGAGGAAGGCGAGGTCCAGGCCGCCGCCGTCGTAGAAGTCGAACTGGTAGGGCTGGTCGATCAGCGCGCTGTGGTTGCAGGCCGCGCCGAAGTCCAGGCCCGAGGCCGGCACGCCGCCGATCACCCCGGGCTCGGCGGTGAGGGTGAGCAAGTCGATCACCCCTTCTTCCGCCGCCACCGCCGCCACGCCCTCGGGCATGCCGATGCCCAGGTTCACCACCGCGCCGGGCTTGAGTTCCAGCGCGGCGCGGCGGGCGATGAGCTTGCGCAGGTCCAGCGGCATCGGCGGCAGGCTGCCCTCGGGCACCCGCACCTCGGCGGCGAAGGCCGGGTTGTAGGCGGTGGCGAAGGTCTGCTGGTGATGCTCCGGCGCGGCGACCACCACGCAGTCGACGAGGATGCCGGGGATCTTCACCTGGCGCGGGTTGAGCGAGCCACGGGCGACCACCCGTTCCACCTGGGCGATGACCAGCCCGCCGGAATTGCGCGCGGCCATGGCGATGGCCAGGCTCTCGATGGTCAGCGCCTCGCGCTCCATGGTCAGGTTGCCGTCCTCGTCGGCGCTGGTGGCGCGGACCACCCCGACGTGGATGGGGAAGGCCTTGTAGAAGAGGTAGTCCTCGCCGTCGAGGGGCATGCGCCGCACCAGCTCCTCGGTGGTGCGCGCGTTGAGCTTGCCGCCGCCGTGCTCGGGGTCGACGAAGGTGCCGAGGCCCACCCGCGACAGCTGCCCCGGCTTGCCGGCGGCGATGTCGCGGAACAACTGGGAGATCACCCCCTGGGGCAGGTTGTAGGCCTCGATGCGGTTCTCCACCGCCAGCTTCTGCAACCCGGGCACCAGGCCCCAGTGGCCGCCGATGACGCGGCGTACCAGCCCCTCGTGGGCCAGGTGGTTGAGGCCCCGGCCCTTGCCGTCGCCCTGGCCGGCGGCGTAGACCAGCGTCAGGTCGCGCGGCGCCTGCTCGGCCTGGAAGCGTTGTTCCAGGGCGATGGCGATGGCCTCGGCAAAACCGATGCCGACGAAGCCGCCGGTGGCCAGGTGGGCGTTGTCGGGGATACGCGCCACCGCCTCGGCGGCGCTCATCACTTTGCTCATGTCGTACCTCGAGCCTTGAATTGGGGGCTGCATGCTTCTCCCGTGGGAGCGGCTTTAGCCGCGAAGGGCCGCGCAGCGGACCCGGGGCGCCCCTGCGGGCCGCATCGCGAATGAATTCGCTCCCACGAGCCGCACATCAGAAACTGCCGAACAGGCTGCCGAGGGTGATCACCACCACCAGGGCGGCAAGGGGGAAGATCACCGTGTTCATGAAGATGAATCTGTAGGAATCGCGGTGGGTCAGCTTGCAGATGGCCAGCAGCGAGATCACCGCGCCGTTGTGGGGCAGGGTGTCCATGCAGCCGGAGGCCATGGCGGCGACCCGGTGCAGCAGCTCGGGGCTGATGCCGGCGGCGTTGGCCATCTCCAGGTACTGCGCGCCGAGGGTCTTGAGGGCGATGGACATGCCGCCCGAGGCCGAGCCGGTGATGCCGGCGAGGATGTTCACCGCCACCGCCTCGGACACCAGCGGGTTGCCCGGCACGCTCAGCACCAGGTCGCGGATCACCACGAAGCCGGCGAGGGAGGCGATCACCGTGCCGTAGCCCACCTCGGAGGCGGTGTTGAGGATCGGCAGCATGGAGCCGAAGGTGCCGTCGTTGAGGCTCTGCTTCAGGTCCACCCAGCGCCGCCAGTGCAGGCCGATGAGCAGCAGCACCGCTGCGCCGAGGGCGACGATGATCGACCAGATGCCGATCACCGACTTGGCGTCCTGCAGGCCGCCGAATTCGGGCTTGGCCAGGTAGCTGGTGTCGAGGTTGGGCAGCACCTGCTTGGCCATCAGGAAGTTCAGCGCGATCACCAGCAGGATCGGCAGCAGCGCCAGCCAGAAGCCGGTCACCGGCAGGCCGCCCTGCTCGGTGGGGTCGTCCTTGTGGCTGCCGTAGCCTTCGCCGGCGGCCATCAGCTTGCGGGCCTGGGCGGCGAGCCACCAACTGCCGAGGCCGAGCATGATCAGCCCGCCGATCAGGCCGAGGATGGGCGCGGCGAAGGCGTCGGTGCCGAAGAAGGGGCTGGGGATGGCGTTCTGGATCGCCGGGGTGCCGGGCAGGGCGGTCATGGTGAAGGTGAAGGCGCCCAGGGCGATGGCGCCGGGCAGCAGCCGCTTGGGAATGCCCGCCTCGCGGAACAGCGCGGTGCCGATGGGGTACACGGCGAAGGCCACCACGAACAGCGACACGCCGCCGTAGGTCAGCAGCCCGCAGGCCAGCACGATGGCGAGGATGGCCCGCTCGCGCCCCAGCCGGGTGACGATGCCCTGGGCAATGGCGCGGGCCGAGCCGGAGTCGTCCATCAACTTGCCGAAGATGGCGCCAAGCAAAAACAGCGGGAAGAACTGGATCAGGTAGCCGCCCAGGGACTTCATGAACACCTGGGTGTAGGTGGGCAGCATCAACGCCGCATCACCGGCGAACAGCACCGCCAGCAGCGCCATCAGCGGCGCCAGGATCAACACGTTGTAGCCGCGGTAGGCCAGGAACATCAGCAGTGCGAGGGACAGCAGGATTCCGAGGGTACCCATGGGATTTCCTTCTTGTTGTTGTTTTGAACCGCCGCAGCGGCCGGGCCTGGGTCGGCCCTTTGCCGGTATAGAGCGAAAGCTGTGCCAAGTGGGCTGAAAAGCCCTGGGGAAGGCGCTGGTGCTGGGGTGGGGGTAATTTAGCCGGGAGGCGAGGGGGCGCTTGAAGTGTCCAATTAACTGGACGATGTCTTGTTTATTGGACGCCTATTTCCATCATTGTCCAGAAATATGGACATCCCATACCCCGCCGCGAGGTGCCCGGATGTGTAGGGTGGATGGCGCTTTTCCATCCACCACCGTGCCTGCCCCCAATCACCGTGGCCGCAGGAAAATGCACACCCTGCCCGGCGACCAACCCCGCACCGCGTGGATCGATGAAGCGCGATCCACCCTACGCCGGCCTGGGAGCTTCACGGGGGGTATGCCGCTGGCGTGCCGGCCCGCAGGCCTGGCTACAACCCGTGCGCCTGGAGCTTGTTGTAGAGGCTGGCGCGGGCGATGCCGAGGCGTTCGGCGGCCTGGGTGCGGTTGCCGTCGCAGGCGGCGAGGGCGCTGAGGATGGCCGCGCGTTCCGCCTCGGCGAGGCTGTCCGCCAGCGGGCGCACGGCGGGCGGGGCGGGCTCGGCAGCCGCTGCGGGCGCCGGGGCGGGTGCGGCCGGTTGCGGGTCCACCAACAGGGTGCGCAGGTCACGTGCCTCCAGCGGGCGGTTGCCATCGCCCAGCAGCTGCGCCCGTTCCAGCAGGTTGCGCAGCTCGCGCACGTTGCCCGGCCAGGGCTGGGCGCAGAGCAGGTCGAGGGCGCCCTGCTGCAGTTCCAGCGGCGGCTGGCCGGAGCGGGTGGCGATGTCGTCGAGCAGGTAGTCCACCAGCGCGGGCAGGTCTTCCCGGCGCTCGCGCAGGGGCGGCACGCGCAGGGCGAGGACGTTGAGGCGGTAGTAGAGGTCTTCGCGGAATTCGCCGGCGGCCACCTTGGTCTCCAGGTCCACATGGGTGGCGGCGATCACCCGCACGTTCAGCGTCTTCACCTGGTTGGAGCCCAGCGGCTCCACCTCCTGCTCCTGCAGCACGCGCAGCAGCTTGGCCTGCAGCGGCAGGGGCAAATCGCCGATCTCGTCGAGGAACAGCGTGCCACCGTCGGCCAGCTCGAACTTGCCGGCCCGCGCGCGGCGGTCGGCCCCGGTGAAGGCGCCCGGCGCGGTGCCGAACAGCTCCGCCTCCACGAGCGATTCCGGGATGGCCGCCACGTTCACCGCCACGAAGGGCCCGCTGGAGCGCAGCGACAGGTTGTGGATGCCCTGGGCGAGCAGCTCCTTGCCGGTGCCGGTCTCGCCGCGCAGCAGCACGGTGGCGTCCAGCTGGGCGGCGCGGCGGGCCTGGCGCTTCACCTCGCTGGCAGCGGCGCTGGTGCCGATGAAGCCGGCGATGGTGTAGCGCGCACGGCGGGCGCGGGCCAGCTCGTGCTGGGCGGCGGCCAGCTGGGTCTGCAATTGGTTGTACTTGGCCATGACCGGCTGCAGGTGGCGGGCGCGGTCGAACAGCACGAAGCCGAGGGCACCGACCAGGGTGCCGTCCTCGTCGCGCAGGGGGATGCGGGTGACCACGAAGTGCTCGTCGCCGAAGGCCATCAGGTCGAGCATGCTCGGCAGCCCATTGCCCACCACCTCGCGCAGGCGGCTGGCCGGCAGCACCTCCTCCACCTCCTTGCCGAGCACGCTGCGCGGGTCGGCGATGCCGATCTTCTGCGCGTACTTGTCGTTGATCCAGACGATCCGCGCCTGGCGGTTCACCGCGATGGTGCCTTCGCACTGGGCGTTGAGGTGGTCGAACAGCAGGGGCATCGCCACGGCGCGGAAACGCTCGGGCGAGACGCCGATGATCAGGCCGTGTTCGTCGAGATCGTCGCGGGAAATGGCCATGGGCGGTGAGGTCCGGAGGGGCGGGAGCGACGGATTATGGGCGGGGCGCCGAAACATCGGCAAGGAACCCTTTGCGCTCGCCGGCAGTCGATCAGGAGGTAGACGAATTTCCCTACAAGGAGCTTTTGCATGGACCTGATCCGCATCCTCATCGCCATCATCCTGCCGCCGCTGGGCGTGTTCCTGCAGGTGGGTTTCGGCGGCGCCTTCTGGCTGAACATCCTCCTCACCCTGCTGGGCTACATCCCCGGCATCGTGCATGCGGTGTACATCATCGCCAAGCGCTAGCCGGCTGGTGAACAACTGACTGCGTGGCCGCTGCGGCGTTGAAAACGCCTTGCATCGGCTGCCTCGCCTACGTTTTTCAACTTCGTGACGGGCGTTAAAAGGAACGGGGACGCCATGCGTCCCCGACTCCGTTCTATTGCAGCGTGGCGAGTTCGCCGCCCTCGAACAGCTCCGCCACATCCTTCACCCGCACCCACTGGCGGCCCTGCCATTCCATGACGCTGAACTCCCTGCCCTGCCAGGTCACTCGGCGCTGGCGGGGCAGGTGCGGCGTGGCCTGGGAGCGCAGGGCGGGGATCACCTCGCCGGTGATCCACTGGCGCAGGCCACGGTGCTCGGGGTGATAGAAGTTGACCTTGAGCAGCTCGCAGACGGCGCTCTCGCTGATCAGCAACAGGGTTTCCACCGCGCCCTGGTGGTTCTCCACACGCTCGTTGCGCCACTGGTCCGGGTCCAGTTTGCGGGTCAGCTTGTCGTCGATATGGCGGTTGGTGAGCGGGCCGAGGTCGCTGGCGACGACCCAGGCCTGGTCATCGATGAGCAGCGCGCGCAATGCGCGGTGGTGGCGGTGGAAGACGCTGGGAACGAAATAGTCGTGGGACATGATGAGACTCCTTCCTTGCAGGGGAGCCGCCACCTGATCCAGGGCGCATAAGGGTGGCGGACCGTACGAGGTGTGGAATACCGGACGATAGGGCCGGTGGGCAGACGCCCGCCTCGCACGGTCCGCCATAGACAGCCAGGGTTATCGAACGGAGTTTCCAATCGGTGACCCTGCTTATGGCGTAGGTGCTTCCTATCGTGTTCGGGATTCCACTCCCGGCCATGCCGAGGCATGACGGTGGGAGACGCTACAGAGCGCTCTTGTAGGACGGCAATGGCGAGGGTGGGTAGGAAACTTCGGAGAGAGGCGAGGCGGTGATAAGGCCTGCCTCGCAGGAATGAAAAGCCGCGCAATGCGCGGCTTTTTCACGGGGGGTGTGCCAACGCAATCTTGAATCAAGGATCATCGGATTATGAGTTGCTTAGGAATGCTGCAAAGCTAGTGAAGTCGTGTGTGGCTTGGCGCAGATAGCTTGTTGAAGTCAGTTTGGTTGCTGTTGTCGAACCCAATTGGGACAATTGGTGGGTGCTGGGTGTTATCCGCTGATGCACCATGAATATTTGTCCAGATATCCTGTTTATCTGGATATAGCAAGTTGAGTCATATGCGATGTGATGCTGGAGAGAACGTCGCTCTCGCGCATACCACTAAGCTCTATGCAGAGTTGATCGATAGTTCGCTCCCAGTGATATCCATTTCTAGGGTTGAATAAGCCAACTTTTGAGAAGTTTAAGGTTCCATTTAAAAAAGCTAAGCTTGAGTAGGTCAGCAGTTGCTTTATATCACTAACGCGAAATTTTCTGTCGCCTGCTTTTATTTCATAAAGGCAATCATTATAAATTAAGTCTCCCTCGCAGGCTGAAACAATGCCACATCCAGAGAATTTTGGTCTGAAAATAATGCTTTGAGTTTTTGGGAAAAATAGCATTAGATTTTGTGTCAGACCAAATACCTCTAATTGTGCATTGTTGTCTAGAGTTTGTGCTATTGATTCTTCTTCATTGGTTATTCTGAAGATGTAGTTGGCAATTTTTTCTACTGAGTTTTGGGCGATAGGAATTATCAGTTCCTTTCGTGGAAGAAGTCCCATTTCTTTTGATTTTTTAAATGTTTCAAACGCTAGCTCATTTAGAAAGCCGCGGAGCTTAGGGTCAGCTCTATTCTCGATTGGTGAAAGTTCTCGCTTGATCTTTAAATTTTCTCTTCTCCAGTATGTATCCGCTAGTGGGGTTATTTTATGCCACACAGACGTGAAGCTAGACGAGAAGTGCTGTTCGGATATCATACTGGAACCTTCCAGTTTTTTTGAGCCCTTTGTTTAGACTCTGCTGCCCATTTGATGATGAGTTTATCAAAGGGGTTTAAATCGTTTCTCACAGACTCTCGCCAGTGCCTTCCTTCGTCCTCAAGAATATATGAACTTATAAGCATGGCTCTTCGTTCCCATCCGGTTAATGTTGAATAGCTCTTTCGGCAATTGGATATCCAGTGGTCTGCCCCTCTATGTGCCATCATTAATATGATGTCTCTCTTTATCATCATGTTAAGTGGCTGTTTATAAAGTGCAGATATTAGAATTTCTGTTTCCTCTGATGCATCTGATGCGAGAACTCTCAAAGCATATGCAAGATTGGTGGGCACTTGAGTTATATATGAGTTGGACGATATTAGGGTTCTCAGTCTTTCGAATAGCTCATTCTGCACGCTGGGCTCAAGATTTTGAAGCAAGCCCCTGCACAAAAGCATCACCGATGGGAAGATTGGATAAAGCAAATCAAGATTATTTACTATAGATCTAATCGCGTCGTTCTGGACTGCGGGTTGCAAGTGTTTTAGCGCGGAAATTAGTCGCCTAGACAACCCTTCATCAATCCGGCTTTTTGTTAGCTCTCTGCCTAGCATGCCTACAACGTCGAACTTTGCTAACTCTCGCTTGAGGGCCTCATAGTCACTCTCTGCGGTTAATGAGTATGGGTCGTAATAAACCCGAAGTCGCCGGAATGCACGTTCTTCGGTGTCGCTCGCGTTTTCATTCTCCTCGGGGGGTGAGAATTCTGATGTTGAAAGGAATTCTTTGGAGGTCATTATGCGCGTTTTTGTCTTTTGTAATGCTAGTCCTTCGTTTGTCAGGAGCAAATCTGTGAGGGATATAAGGGAGGAGTAAGCTTTTTCTTTGCTCTCGGCAAAAATAACAAAATCATCTACGAATCTGCAAAAAGTAACTGATTCCGATAACAATAGTCTATCCACTCGATTCAGCAATAACTCGCTCAGTATCCTGGCTGCAGGGCCGCCTACTGGTAGTCCATACGAAACATTATCAGAGATCGACTGCAGAATGATCATGATTCTATTAATTATATCGCCATTGTTTGTTGCTTTTTTTAAAGCGTTTTCTAGCCTGTGGTGATAGATTCTTGGGTAAAAATCAGAGATGTCACATCTGAGTGCGTAGGGGTAATTTTGTGCGTGCTCTAATGAGGTGCTTTGAAAGGTCTGCCATCCAATATTCTTGTCGAAGAGTGAGCCGGTAGATTTGTCGGGGTTAAACCTGTAAGAGAAAACTATCTGCTGGCCTACTCTTTTGTTTTCAATTTCCTCAGCGATGCTTATAACTAGTGCAAGAAGGTATGCATTCCATATTGGATCAATTTGCGTGCCCCATCGAAATCCACTGTACCCAACAACTGATAAATTTTTGGCTGTTAATATTGGTATGCTTTTTATGGATTCCTCGAAGTTTTTATCGATTTCTTCGAGTATTTTTACTGCCTCTTTACTTAGGTCTTTGAAGATGTGATTTTCTATTGGATAGGGAAATATGTCTGTATCGCCAAATTGGGCGATATTTTTAACTGCGAGCTCAAAGATTTCAGGCTTCACTATTGGCATTTTATTATCCCAGAGGCTTCAAATTGAGGTGTTATTTGCTAATTGCTTTTCGCGGAAGTTGTGGTTGTCCGGCTTTGGCAAGTTTGAGCAGTCGAAATCTGAAAATGTCTCGTTAGAGATGATTCGGTACAGGCCACGGTTTCTAACTCTCCAATAGGCTTCAAATACTCTGTATCTAGCGACAATTGGGAAATGACGAACACCCCCAAAACTTTTGCCCCGCCTTCTGCCCCGACTTCACCGTTCGAATCACCAGCACATTGCCGCACTTGGGGCATTGCCTCTCGGCGGTCGGGTCATTGCGTCGCTGAAGGTTCCGCACATGTTCGCGGTGGGTGGAGAGGGTGGGCGCGCGCCGGCTTGTTTGCAGGGCGCGGACCAGGGTGGCGACCTGGGCGTCGCTGAACACCGGCTGCTGGAATGACTTGATGTAGCGGATGAAGCCGATGCCCTGGGTGACGTTCGCGGGCATGGCGGTCTTGAAGGTGCTGCCGCCGACAAAGGTAATGATCGAATGCAGGTGTTCGGGAGCGATGCCGAGGGTGGCTTCCAGGGCCTTCAGGTGTTTGTAGTTCTGCCGCAGCGGGTTCTGGAATTTGTAGCTGTGCTTGGGGAATTTCTGCGTCCACTGGGCCTGCTGTTCGCTGCCGAATATCCAGCCGCTCATGTTCTTGGTTTCCAGCACGAAGATGCCGTAACGGGAGAGGAAGACGTGGTCGATCTGGGTGGTGCCGTCGGGGGTGGCCAGGGTGACGTTGTGCAGGCGGTGGTAGATCTGCCTGTCCAGTTGCCAGTGGGCGAAGAGCCGGACGAGGATTTCGCCGATATAGCCCTTGCCCAGGCGGGACTTGAGCAGGCCGAGCAGCAGCATGGCGGGAATCAGCCAGGCCATCGCGCTGAAGAGGGGTTGAAGCAGGGGGGTAGTGTCCATGCGCTCTTCCTTGAGCCAAGCCATTCGGGTGAGTCCAGGAGGCTGCTGGGACGCGCGCCTGGAGTCCGGTTGAGGGCGGTTGGCTGGATAATGGCTAATTGCTGTTATCCGCTCAAGGGGGCACAGACCATTGGCTAATGGCGGGTGGGATTACCTCGGGTTTGTTTGAGCCGGATCAGTTCAGGCGCGTAGCGGCGGGGCAAGGGTTTCTGCCCGATTCCTTAAGGGCCGGCCCTGCGTTCGCTCGGGTATGAGCCGATTAGCGGGTCTATTCGGCTCATGGGGTGAGCCGAATAACGCGAGCTTGCCAGCTCGCTTTTGATTTCCCGTGTTCTCGTTTTCATCTCCGGGTGCCACTGGCCAGGCACACCGAAGCCGCGCCGTGCGCGGCTTCGGTGTGGGGAGAGGCGTGCCGGTGTGCGGGCCTAGTAGACGGCCTCCAGGCCGGCGGGAAGCCGCATGCCGCCGGCGTCGACCTGCAGCAGCTCGGCGTCCGCCCGCTCCTCCGGCAGCGCGCGTTTTTCGGCGGGGACCATGAGCGACCAGGCCACGTCGTAGCGGGGGCCCGGGTTGGCGGAGGTGTCGGGGCCGGGGGTGGGGGCCACCGGCTCGATGGTGCCGACGGCGCCGCTCGCCTGGGCGATCTGGTAGCCGTAGACCGGTTTGCCGCCGTTCTCGGCGCTGGTGATGCCCAGGCCGCTGGAGGTCACCGTCTTGCCGGTGCCGACGCCGGGGGTGTCGTAGTGGCCGGTGGTCGGTGTGTGGAGCGCCACGGTGTCGCCGTCGATGGTGCCGGACACCGCGTAGTTGCCGGCAGCCAGGGTGGCGGCGGTGGTGCCGTCGTAGGGTTTGGTGACGTTGCCGACGAGCTGGGCGGTGAGGGTGGGTGCCAGGCTGTAGAGGAAGCCGTTGCCGGCGCCCGCGACGGTGCTGCTGCCGTAGCTGGCGTTGTATTGCTTGAAGTCGTAGGCCAGGCCGCCACGGGTGTCGCCCGCCGGGTTCGCCGACCAGACCAGCCAGCGCCCGTTGGGCGTGGCCAGGGCGTTGGCGCCTGCGTTGTTGGTGAAGGCCTGGCCGGCCAGTTCGATGGCGGTGCCGGTGGCCTGGGAGGTGATGCCAGCGTTGAGGGTCAGGCGGTTGCCGGCCACCAGCTTGAGGGCGCCGTCCACGGCGATGGCGCTGTTGACGGTGATGTCGTTGCTGGCCTGGAGGGTGAGGGTGCTGCCGGCGACGGCGGCCTTGGCGATGGCGCCCGGGCTCACCATCTGGTCGCCGGCGCTGTTGTTCAGGGTGTCGGCCAGGTCGGCGCCGCGCTGCACCAGCCACAGGCTGCCGGCGCCGCTCTGGCCGTCGACCGTGGCCTGCGGCGAGCGCACCAGGAAGTCGTTGCCGGCCAGCAGCTGGATGCCGCCGGAGCTGATCTGGTCGCCGGCCTGCAGGCCGACCAGGCCACTGCTGGTGGAGGTGTAGCCCATCAGGCCGGTGCTGCCGCTGCCGATCACGACGGCGCCCAGGTTGGGCGCGGAGCCGGAGTTCCAGTTGTAGTAGGGCACCACGTAGTCGTGGTTGGGCAGTACGTAGAGCCCCTCGTGGGTCAGGCGAGTGAGGCCGGAGCCATAGAAGGTGTTGCTGGCGTTGGTGAGGCCGACCAGGGGCGCGTCGCTGTCGATCAGGGTGATGGAGCCGGCGAGGGCGCCGCCGTCCGGGTTCCTGGCGGAGAAGCCGTAGATCAGGAAGTGGCCGTTGCCCAGGTCGAGCACGCCGCCTTGGGCGCCCAGCGAGGCCAGCCGGTTGCCGCCGACCAGGGCGGTCGTCGGGGAGATGCTGCCGACGAAGCTGCCGTCGTTGCTGCCCACCGCGACGTAGCCCTGGCGGTCGCCCCAGTTCGAGTTGTTGAGGACGAACTTGCCGTTGCTCAGCACGGTGATGCCCGGGTCCATGGTGTCGACCATCGCGTTGCTGCTGTCGAAGGTGCCGGTGCTGGCGGCGCTGCCGGCGCGCCATGCCACGTTCCCCGACCCGTCGTGCCAATGGGCGTTGCGGATCAGGTAATTGCCACCGGCCAGGGGGATGATGCCGCCACTGCCGACCATGTCGTTGTCGAGGTCGCCCACCATGGAGTTGGCGGCCGACACGGCGCCGACCGTGCTGCCGTTGCCGTTGGCCCAGGTGACCGCGCCGACCAAGCTGAGGCCGTTGAGGGCGTCGTTCCAGTGCTGGCTGGTGATCACGTAGTGGCCGTTGGTGAGGGCGGTGGCGGAGAGGCCCACATGGTCGTAGGCCGTGGTGCCCACCAGGGAGTTGCCGGCATTGATGAGGCCGACGGTGCCAGTGATGCCGTTGCCCCAGGTGGAGGCGCCCACTTCCGGGTTGTTGCCGTCGCTCCAGTTGGGGCTGCTCACCACGTAGTGGCCGCTGGTGAGGGCGGTGGAGGATTGGCCCACATGATCGTAGGCCCTGCTGCCCACCAGGGAGTTGGCGGCGCTGATGGCGCCCACCGTGCCGCCATTGCCGTTACCCCAGGTGGCGGCGCCCACCTCGGGGTTGAGGCCGTCGCTCCAGTAGGGGTTGTTCACCACGTAGTTGCCGTTGGCGAGGGCGGTGACGCCGAGGGTGCCGACCCGGTCGTTGGCGGTGCTGCCGATCAGGGAGTTGCCGGCGCCGATGACGCCGGCGGTGGGGCCGGTGCCGCTCATCCAGGTGGCGGCGCCGGCGCTGCCGTTCCAGTAGCCGCTGGTGACCACCACGTTGCCGTTGCTCAGTTCGGCGTAGCTGGGTTTGTCGCCGTAGGGGTGGTTGGAGACGTAGCCGACCCGGTCCGCTGCGGAGCTGCCGATCAGGGAGTTGCTCGCGTCCACCACGCCGGTGGTGGCGGTGGAGCCGCTCATCCAGGTGACGGCGCCGGTGTCGATCTGCGGGGTGAGGTGCCAGTGCTTGCTGAAGACCAGGACGTTGCCGTTGCCGAGGCTGACGATGCCGCTGTTGAGGTTGCTGTCGGTGCCGAGGAAGTCGTTGGTGTTGCTGCCGACCATGGAGTTGGCGGCGCCGATGACGCCGGCGGTGGGGCCGGTGCCGCTCATCCAGCTGACGGCGCCGGCATCGACGGCGGCGCCGTTGTCCCAGACGCTGCTCCAGGTGATCGCGTTGCCCTGGCTCAGGGCCAGGACGTTGGTGCCGATGTAGTCGTCGGCGCTGCTGCCGACCAGCGAGTTGGCGGCGCTGACCACGCCCGTCAGCGCCTGGTTGGCGTAGCCGTAGGTGACGGCGCCGGCGTTGGTCGCGCTGCCGTTGTTCCAGAACCTGGAGCCGATGATGTAGTTGCCATTGGTGAGCGTGGTGAGCGAATGGCCCACGCGGTCGTTGGTGGTGCTACCGGTGAGGGAGTTGGCGCTGGTGACGAACCCGGAAAGCCCGGTGGTGCCGTTGAACCAGGTCACCGCGCCGACGTTGGCCAGGGCGCCGTTGTCCCAGTCGGGGCTGCCCACCGCCACGTTGCTGCCAGCCAGCGCGGCGACGCCGCCGGAGCCGATGTTGTCGCCGGCGCTGTTGCCGTAGAGGGCGGAGATCAGCCCCCCGGTCTTGCCGTTGTAGAGGAAGGCCGCGCCGGTGCTGAGGTTGCCGAAGTAGGCGCCGGGTGTGCTGACGACGATGTTGCCGTTGGCCAGCTGGGTGATGTTGCCGCCGCCGTGCTGGACCCCGGCCTGGGGGTTGGGGTCGGCGAGGTCGATGTAGAACTGGTCGCCGACCGTGTCGGTGATGACCAGGTTGGTGGGGTCGAACAGCACTTCGCCGCCCTGCCCGGCGTTGACCTGCCCGCCGTAGTTGAGGGTGCCCTTGCTCGACACCTCGATGAAGCCCCGCTCGCCGGTGGCGGCCTGGCCACGGAAGTCGGTGCGCGCGTCGGACCAGACGACGATGTCGCCGTCGGCGCCCTTGGCGCTCAGTTGGGTGTAGGGGTTGACGGCGGTGGTGTGGGCGTTGGCCACCTCCGGGTTGGCGCCGTGGGCGTCGCCGCCGATGCGGATGGAGCCGCCCTTGGCGGTGCCGTCGGCCTTCACGCTGGCGGCGGCCAGGTTCACCGTCTGCCCGGTGACGGTGATGTCGCCGCCGCGCTGGCCATTGGCGCTCAAGCTGCCGGAGATGAACGACGAGTCGCCGCCGTTGACGCGGATGGAGCCGCCCTGGGTCGAGCCGTTGGCGGTGATCTGGCCCTGGGTGGTCTGCAGGGCGCCATGGCTGGCGTCCACCGTCACCGCGCCGCCATTGCCGTCGGCATGGATGGCGCCGGCCTGGATGATGCCCTGGCCGGCCAGGCTGATGCGGCCACCGGTCGCGCCGCTGGCGTCCAGGGTGCCGGTATTGACCAACCTGTCGCCTGCCAGGCGGATGACGCCATCGTGCTGGCTCACCGAGCCGGCCTCGACGATCCCCTCGTTGTTCACGACGGCGTTCAGCAGGCCCTCGGCCGCCTTGGCGGTGAGGATCACCTGGCCGCCGTCGGCCTGGATCAGTTGCTTGTTCTGGGCCAGGGCCTGGAGGGTGCCCTTGTCCACTTCCAGGCTGACCAGCTGGTCGCCGGCGAAGTCCAGGGTGACCTTGTCCCCGGCCGCCAGGGCAGCGCTGCCGAGCCTGGCCTGGACGGTGCCCTCGTTGCTGACCTGGGCACCGAGCAGGGCCACGTAGCCGCCGTTGGCGGTGAGGCTGCCCTGGTTGGTGACGCGGCCGCCCTTGCCCTCGAAGGCGAAGTTGCCGGCGGCGAGGTTCTGGTCCGACAGGTCCAGGGTCGAGGCCACCAGGCCGCCGACGTTCACCTGAGCGCCGGGGGCGAAGAGGATGCCGTTGGGGTTGATCAGGAACACCTGGCCGTTGGCCTGCAGGGTGCCGTAGAGGCTGGAGGGGTCGCTGCCCACCACGCGGTTGAGGGCGATGGCGCTGCTGTTGGGCTGGACGAAGCTGACCTTCTCGCCCTGGGCGATGTTGAAGCTGTTCCAGTTGATCGCGAGGTTCTGCGACGACTGGGTGACCGTCATGCTGCCCTCGGCGCTGGCGATGCTGCCTTGCCCCAGGCTGACCTGGCCGTCGGTGGGCAGGGCGAGGGCGTGGCCGCTGGCGCCGGCGAGGAGGACGGCGAGCAGGGCCTGGGCACGGGCGCGCTTGCCCTGGCCGGTGGCGTTCTCGGGGGCCGGCACGTAGGTGCCGTGGGCGGCGTTCCAGAGCAGTCGGTAGACGTGGTTCATGCTGTCGGCCTTGAAAGTCGTGTTCAGAAGTACTTGGTGGTCTGCAGCCAGAGACGCGGGCTGCGGTCGTCATCGGAGGTCGGTTGGCTGCCCGTGCGCCAGGCGGCGAAGGCCTGCAGGTTGATGGCGGCGGGCAGCGCCAGGCTGACGCCGACGCCGGCCCCGGAGAGCGTGCGGCGGTTGTCGGCGGTGCCGGCCACGGGGCGATGGCTGATCCGCCCGCCGCCTGCGTCGTAGAAGCCGAAGAGCTGCCAGGTGGGGGCGGGGGCGTAGCGCAGTTCCAGGTTCGCCAGCCAGGCATCGTCGGCGGCGGCCTCGCCCTGGGGGTAGGCGCGCACGGCGTAGGCGCCGCCCAGGCTGAGCTTTTCCGAGGAGTCGAGGTTCTTGGCGGCGCGCTGGCCGGAGGCGCGCAGCTGGAGGCTGAAGCGGTCGGTGAGCCGTTGCAGGCGGGTGAGCTGGAAGGCGAGCTTGGCGTAGTGGCCGCGGGTGTCCAGCCCGGCGTCGTCGAGGGCGTCGCTGGCCGCGTCCAGTTCGAGGTTGCCGGCCACGAGGCTTGCGCCGTACTGCATGGCGCCGCCACCGAGCAGGCTGTCCTGGTGGCTGCCGCTCAGGCCCAGGCTCCAGACGTCCAGGGTCTTGTCGAGGGTGGTGTCGGTGGCGTCGACCCGGTCTTCGAGCCGCTTGTGTTCGTAGCTCAGTTGGCCGTCGAGCCGGGCCTGGCGGCTGCGCAGCAGGGGCTGCAGGGCATAGACCGAGCCGATGCTGGCCTTGCCGTGGGCGTCCAGCGATGCGAAGTCCTCGCCCAGTTCGTAGCGCATCTCCGACCAGGCCACGCCGACCTGGGTGGCCTGCGGGCCGACGGGCAACTGGTAGGCGAGGCGGCCGTAGTTCATCCCGGCGCCGGAGGTCAGGCCGCGCAGGCTGAGGGTGTCGCCGAGGCCGGTGGGGCTGTTGATGGCGAGGTTGCCGCCGAGCCGTTCGCTGCCGGTGTAGCGGTTGTCGAAGTTGTCCGCCTCCAGGCTGCCGGCCACCCGGGGGCCGGCCCCGAGGGAGACGTCCAGGTCGGTGAGGCCGACGGAGGCGCCCGGCTTGAGGGTGGAGTGCACCTCGGCGCCGGGCAGCTCGTTGAGCAGCAGCAGGGACCGTTCCAGGGCGGCGGCCTGCACCGTGTCGCCCGGCCGCAGGTCGTCGAGCTGGCGCTGTGCGGTGGCGTCGTTGAGGAGGGAGCGGTTGTCGAGTTCGACCTTGCCCAGGCGGCCTTCGAGAACGGCGATGGTCAGCAGCCCGTCCTTAATGTCCTGGGCGGGCAGGTAGGCGCGGGCCAGCAGGTAGCCCTGCTCACGATAGTGGGCGGTGATGCGCTCGGCCAGGCCCTGCAGTTGGGCCAGGCTCAGTTCGCGGTCGGTGCTGTCGGCGAGCAGCGCCAGCAGGTGCGCCTCGCTGAATTCGCGGGCGCCGGTGATCCGGAACGCCTTGACCTGGACCTTGACGTCGCTGGGCAGCGACAGGGCCGGGCGGGCCGGTGCCGGCTCGGGCAGGACGCCATCGGTGGGCGGCGGCAAGGTGAGCGGGGCCTTGATGTTTTCCAGGATCTGCCCGGCATCGGGGGCCTGGGCGGCCAGGGCCGTCTGCGCAAGGAACAGGGCGAATGCGACCGCTCCGCTGCATGCCGTGTGTTTCATGGATCCGTTGCCTCGCCTGTGATGTCACTTTGCCGGGAAGGCATGTTCCCATGGCCGCCGAGGGGGCACTTTGCCGGCAGCGGGGGAGACTTTGCCGGCAGACAATTTTTCCGCTAACGGCGTGGGAAGGCGGGCCCGTTCTGGGCTCTAATACCCGCTCCAGCAGCCCTACAGACCCCACCGGCATGCGCATTTCCAGCAACCCGAAGATCCTGCTCATCGACGACTCGGTGGCCGACCTGCGCGTGCTGACGGAGTTTCTGTCGGCCCGGGGCCTGGACATCGTGGTGGCGTTCGACGGCAAGGACGGCTATCGCAAGGCCCAGTTGCTGCGCCCCGACCTGATCCTGCTGGATGTGCACATGCCCGGCAGCGACGGCTTCGCCACCTGCCGGTTGCTCAAGGCCAACCCGGATACCAGCGCCATCCCGGTGATTTTCCTCACGGCGGCCAACCAGCCCCAGGAGCGCCTGACGGGCCTGACGCTGGGGGCCGTGGACTACATCGCCAAGCCGCTGATCGATGAGGCGGAGGTGGTGGCGCGGGTGCAGATCCACCTGGAGCTGGCCCGTCGCCTGCGCGCGGCTGCGCCGGCCGCGCCAGCGGCGAATTCGGATACCCGGCCGGAGGCGGTGCTGGTGAAGGTGGCCACCGAGCACCTGCGCCGGGACCTGCGGCAGCCGCCCTCGCCAGAGGTGCTGGCGCGCCTGTGCGGCACCAACGAGACCCGCCTCAACGAGGCCTTCCACAAGATCGTCGGCATGCCCATCTATGCCTGGCTGCGCGAGGAGCGCCTGACCCAGGCCCAGGGCTTGCTGGGCCGCACCGAGACGCCCATCGCCGATATCGGCGACCACCTGGGCTACACCAATGCCGCCAGTTTCTCCAAGGCCGTGCGGGAGCGCTTCGGTTGCTCGCCGCGCGAGTTGCGCAGCCGCCTGCGGGATGAGGCCGGCCAGCGTGCACCGCTGCAGCAAGGCGCCGCGGACGATGCCTGCTGAAGCCCGCTTCAGGCGCGTCTGGCGGGCGCTCTGCCTGTGCGGCCTGCTGCTGATGGCCGGTGGCGCCTGGGCCGAGGTGCTGGAGGTGCGCGAGGAGGCGGCCTTCCAGCTGCTGGAGCGCATCGGCCTGCGCATCGACGAGGACGGCAGCCTGGATATCGCTGCGGTCGCCGCCGCGCCCGAACGCTTCGTCGAGGTCGCCGCGCAGGGGCTGTCCCAGGGCTTCGATCCCCGGCCACGCTGGTTGCGCTTCAGCCTGCGCAACCCGGGCCCGGCCCCTATCGAGCGCTGGCTGGAGGTCGGCCATACCCGGCTGGAGTCGGTGCAGCTCTTCACCCAGGCCGGCGATGGGCAGTGGCAGGTACAGGCCAGCGGCCTGGTGGTGCCCATGGCGTTGCGCCCGCTGCCGGGGCCGACGGCGCTGTTCCCCATTGCCTTGCAGCCGGGGGAGACCCGCGTCCTCTATCTGCGCGTGCAGTCGCGCTCCGCCCAGTACCTGGGGATGCGCGTGTGGGAGCCGATGGCCTATCGCGACCGGCAGTCGCGCTTCGAGAACCTGCGTTCGATGGGCCAGGGCGGCATCATTCTGGCGGGGTTGCTGTCCCTGCTGATCTTCATCCAGCTGCGGAACATGCCCTATCTCTACTTCGGGCTGGAGATGCTGTTGATCAGCGCGTTCGAGGCGATCATCGGCGGGCTGGCGCAGCAATACGCCTGGCCGGGCACCTGGCCGTTCCCGATCGTGCTGGTGCCGCTGCTGGGGGCGGCGATCATGATCATGCACTGCCAGTTCGTGCGCACCTTCCTCGATCTCCGGCGGCTGGGGCGCGGCTGGGACCGCTTGCTGCTGGGCGTCATCGGGGTGGTGGTCGTGGCGGCGCTGGGGGCCAGCCTGCACCACTACATCTTCTGGCTGCAGGTGCTGTCCCTCACCTCGCTGGTGGCGCTCGCGGTGGGGATCATCACCTCCTACCTGGCCTGGCGCGGCGGCAATGCGTCGGCGGGCCTGACGCTGATCTCGTTCGGGGCCTTCGGGGCCTCGGTGGTGATCCGGCAGGCGGGCCTGTACCAGGGGCTGGACCCTACCGGGCCGCTGCTGGCGAGCGCCTGGCCGCTGGCGGTGCTGGTGATGGCGCCGCTGATTCTCATCGCCATCACCACGCGCACCCAGCAGCTGTCCGCCGCCCTGGCGGTGGAGCGCGAAGCCAACCGCGCCAAGACCACCTTCCTCGCCCACATGAGCCATGAGCTGCGCACGCCGCTCAATACCATCATCGGTTTCGCCCAGTTGCTGCAGCGCGGCTCGCGTCGCCTGGGCCCGGAAGAAGGCGCGCGGGCCATCGAAAGCAGCGGGCGCCATTTGCTGCACCTGATCGACGAGCTGCTGGATGCGGCACGGGCGGAGATCGGCCAGCTGGAGGTGGCGGCCACACCGCTGGCGTTCCGGCCCTGGCTGGCGGAGATGGTGGAGGTCGCCAGGTTGCAGGCGGAAGCGGCGGGCAACGGTTTCTCCCTGGAGGAGCACGGGGTGGTGCCCGAGTACGTTTCCATCGACAGCCGGCGCCTGCGCCAGGTGCTCGACAACCTGTTCAGCAACGCGAACCGGCACACCCGGGACGGGCGCATCGCCCTGCGTTACCGGGGGGAGAAGCAGGACGGGCAGGTTCGGCTGTTCTTCGAGGTGGAGGACAGCGGCGGCGGTATCGCGGCGGGCGACCTGGCGAGGATCTTCGAGCCCTTCGTCCGGGGGGCGAACCAGCAGGCGGAGGGTTCCCGCGCAGGGGTTGGCCTGGGGCTGGCCATCGCCCGGCAACTGGTGCACTGCATGGGCGGCGAGTTGAGCGTGGCCAGCACGCCTGGCCAGGGCAGTGCGTTCCGCTTCCATGTGGTGGGCGAGTTGCTGACGGAGTTGCCGGCGGAGCCGGCTACCGTGGAGGTCGACGCCCCCCGGCCCCTGGGCGACCAGGTGGTGATGCTGGTGGAGGACGACCCGGACCTGCGCCTGCTGCTGGCCGAGCAGCTGGAGCGGCACCGGTTGCGGGTGGTCATCGCCGTCGATGGCCGCGATGCAGCCCGCCAGTGGCGCGACGACATCGCCCTGGTAATCACCGATCAGTTCATGGACGGCGGTGACGGCTGGTCGGTCCTGCGGATGGTGGCCGAGCGTTCCCCGGCCACGCCGGTGGTGCTGCTTTCCGCAGCGGCGCCGCTGGCGCCGGAGGGTTTTGCCGCGCACCTGAGCTTCGCGGCCTGCCTGAGAAAGCCGATCAGCGAGACCGAGCTGGCGGCGCTGTTGGTCAGGTTCCTGGGCTTGCCGGACCTGGCCTCGCCGGGCCGCAAGCCGCCGGCGTCCGATGTGGCGGCGCGCCCGGATGCGGCGCGTTTGGCGAACCTGGCGAACCTGGTGGAAACCGGGCAGGTGACGCTTATCGAGAAGTGGGCCCATGACCTGGCGGCCGAGCAGCCGCTGTGCATCGGTTTTGCCGATGCCGTGCTCCAGGCCGCATTGACCCTGGATTTCCCTCGGCTTGCTGAGCTGGTGGGGGCGGGCGAGGGCTGAGCGAGCAGGCGCCTGTGCAGGCTGCTGCACCCGGGGCCAAGCTAGTGGCCTATAGGCGCCTCAAGCGCCCTATATCGACTGGATTACCAGTGCTGCGAGCTTTCAGCATGCTGGTGCAGGATCCTCACTACCTGGACCTCGTCACCTACAACGCGATACGCGGCGTAGAGAGGGATGAAGCGGAAAATCAGGTCTCGCATATCAGGAGCCCGTGAGGGGCGGCCGGAGCCAGGGAACAGGAGCAGTTGCTCAAGTGCCGATATGACACTGGCCACTATCTCCTCTGCTGAGGCTGCGCCTATCCGGGGCTCATAGAATTCGTAGATCTTCGTAAGGTCGCTGTCAGCTAGCTCGGTCAGAACGATTTTTGCCACGGTTCACCCACTTGGCCTTGATGGCTTCGAGATCAGTAAGGTTGCCCGCGTCTGCTTGCTGGATGCCTTCCTTGATCGCTGCCAGATGCCATGACTCATCATCCAGATACCGCATTAGTGCGCGTTTCATGTGGTACTGGCGATCACGATCCGTAGCCTCGGAAAGCTCATCCAATCGAGTGATCAGGTCATCTTCGACCCGAAACGACAGAACAGGCGATGCCATGGTGACCTCCGGTCAGTTTCGTATACAACGTATACATGTTCGTATATGTCGGCACTGTAATTAGGCTTGCTTATGCTTACAACCATTGCTTTTAGCGTTAGACCCGCGTTAGACCCAGCAAGATAGGGGGAGATGGGTGCTAACTTGCGTTTACCTATTGGTAAATTTGGCTCTGGGCCGTTCGTCGGCTCGATTGACAGTGGGATGCAAGCTGCCTCAAAGCGGTCTTCTGGAGGCCTGAGGTGATGTGGACGTTGTGGGTCTCTATGACGGGGCGACTTCGCTTACGCCAGAAAGACAAAAGCCGCGCAATGCGCGGCTTTTTCATGGGGTTTTGGTGGTGGGCCCACACGGACTTGAACCGTGGACCAAAGGATTATGAGTCCTCTGCTCTAACCAACTGAGCTATAGGCCCCCAGAAGGCCGGCGGATTATACCGGCGCCTTTTCCTGAGCGCCAACAGGTTGACAGGGATCGAGGAATTGCCGGGCGAAAACGTCGGCGGGGAGGGGGCGGCTGACGACGTAGCCCTGGATCTGTTCGCAGCCTTCGGCGGTGAGGAAGGCTTCCTGGGCGTGGGTTTCGACGCCTTCGGCGATGACGGTGAGTTGCATGCTGCGGCCGAGGGCGATGATGGCGCGGGCGATGGCGGCGTCTTCGAGGTCGTCGGGCAGGCCGCGGACGAAGGATTTGTCGATCTTGATGATGTCCAGCGGCAGGCGCTTGAGGTAGCTGAGGGAGGAGTAGCCGGTGCCGAAGTCGTCGATGGCCAGTTGCACGCCGAGCGCCTTGAGGGCGTGGAGCACGGCGAGGGCTTCTTCGGCCTGGCTCATGATGAAGCCTTCGGTGATTTCCAGTTGCAGGTGGCAGGGGACGACGCCTGTGTCCTGCAGCAGGCGGTCGATGCGCTCGACCAGTTGCGGCTGGCGCAGCTGGGCGCCGGCGAGGTTGACGGAGAGGGGGCCGAAGGGGGCGTGGCGGTCCTGCCATTCGCGCATCTGCCGGCAGGCTTCGGCGAGGACCCAGTCGCCCAGGGGGAGGATGAGGCCGTTCTCTTCGGCGAGGGGGATGAAGCGCTCGGGGGAGATTTCGCCGAACAGGGGGTGGTGCCAGCGGATCAGGGCTTCGGCGCCGATCAGGCGGCGGTTCTGCAGGCACAGCTTGGGTTGGTAGTAGAGGCTGAGTTCGCCGCGTTCGAGGGCGCGACGCAGTTCGTTCTCCAGGGCCATGCGTTCGTTGGCCTGGAAGGTGAGATCGCGGGTGTAGAACTCGATGCGGTTGCGGCCCTTGGATTTGGCGCGGTACATGGCGGCGTCGGCGTTCTTGACGACGGTGGCGACGTCGCTGCCGTGTTCGGGGTAGAGGCTGATGCCGATGCTGGCGCTGGTGAAGAACTCGTGTTCGTCGGCCTCGAAAGGGGCGCTGAAGCAGGCGAGCACTTTGCTGGCGATGTGCTCGGCGTCAGCGGCGGTGTGCAGGCCGGGCAGCAGGATGATGAATTCGTCGCCGCCGAGGCGGGCGACGGTGTCGATGTCGCGCAGCTGGTCCTTGAGGCGGGCGGCGATGCTTTTGAGCAGGAGGTCGCCGACCGGGTGGCCGAGGCTGTCGTTGATGTGCTTGAAGCGGTCGAGGTCGATGAAGAGTACGGCGCCTCGCTGGGCGTCGGTGGTGGCGTCGAGCAGGGCGGCCTGCAGGCGACTTTCGAAGAGGATGCGGTTGGGCAGCCCGGTGAGGGGGTCGTGGTGGGCCTGGTAGTCGAGGCGGGCCTGGGCGTGCTTGAGGGTGGAGATGTCGGCGAAGACGCCAACGAAGTGGGTGATCTGCTCGCCGCGGTTGCGCACGGCGCTGATGGTCAGCCATTCGGGATAGGGTTCGCCGTTCTTGCGGCGGTTCCAGATTTCGCCCTGCCAGTGGCCGTCGGCGGCGAGCTGGTGCCACATGGCGGCGTAGAAGGCGCTGTCGTGCTGGCCGGAGGCGAGCAGGCGCGGTGATTGGCCGAGGGCTTCGGCTTCGCTGTAGCCGGTGATTTCGGTGAAGGCGCGGTTGACGGCGGTGATGCGCTGTTCGGTGTCGGTGATCATCACGCCTTCGGCGGTACTTTCGAAGACGGTGGCGGCCTGCAGGAGCTTTTCCTGCATCTGCTGGCGCTCGGTGATGTCGCGGGCGATGGTGAGGACGCAGGCTTCGCCGTTGATGGGGATGGGTTGGGCGGTGAGTTCGCAGAGGCGGATGCTGCCGCCCTTGGTGCGTATCGGGGCGGTGAAGCTGCGCAGGCTGCCCTGGTCGCGGATGGCGTGGACCATATGCTGGCGGTCTTCGGGGTTGGCCCAGATGCCGAGTTCGAGGGTGGAGCGGTCGGCGGCTTCGCTGGCGACGTAGCCGGTGATGCGGGTGAAGCCTTCGTTGGCTTCGATGAGCCTGCCGTCGACCAGGCGGGTGATGAGCAGGCCGTCGGGGGATGCGTGGAAGGCGCGGGCGAATTTCTCTTCGGAGATCTTCAGTTGCTGCTGGGTTTCCTTGACCAGGGTGATGTCGCGCACGACGACGATGAGGGCGGGGATGCCGTCGAGGTCGATGGGTTGCGCGGAGATGAGGCCGGTGAAGCTTTCGCCGTTCTGCCGGCGGAAGGTCATTTCCAGGTTGTGCAGGCTTTCGTTCTGCAGGCGCTGGAGGAGGCCGGGCCCCATGTCGGGGGTGCCCCAGATGCCCAGTTCGGTGGCGGTACGGCCGATGGCCTGGGCGGCGTCGATGCCGGTCTGTTGCTCGAAGGTGCGGTTGACGTCGAGCAGGCGGCCGTCCTGGCGGCGGGCGAGGGCGATGACGTCGGGGCAATTGTGGAACACGGAGGCGAATTTCTGCTGGGAGAGGCGCAGGGCGTGTTCGGTGTCCTTGGCTTCGGTGATGTCGATCATCAGGCCGCGGATGATCTGGCTGTCGCCCTGGGGGTCGAGGGTGACGATGTCGCGGATCCACAGGACGCGGCCGTCGGCAGCGAGCATGCGGTAGTCGAAGCTGTGGTCGCGCCCGGCGGCGACTTCTTCGTTGCAGACATATTCGGCGTGCTGGGCGTCTTCGGGATGGAGGGTGCGCTGCCAGAAACCGGGCTCGAGCCAGTCTGCCAGGGGGTAGCCGAGCAGGCGTTCGGCGTGGGGCGAGACGTAGGTGAAGCGGTGTTCGTCGAGGCGCATTTCCCAGGCGATGGCGTTGAGGCTTTCGACCAGGCCGCGGTAGTGCTGCTCGCTGGTGCGCAGTTCGTCTTCGAGCAGGGCGCGGCGTGACATTTCGCCGCTGAGGCGGCGGTTGATGCGCAGGACGAAGACCAGGGCGAGGCCGATCAGTAGCAGGGCGGGAAGGCCGTAGGCGATGAGGGTGGTCCAGACCGGGCGACGGTCGATGACGCCGCCGACCCAGCGGTCCTGGATGGCTTCGATCTGGGCGGTGCTGATGTCGGCGAAGACCTTGTCGAGGATGCCGACCAAGGGGGTTTCGCCTCGCGGCGTGGCCATGGCGAGCTGGTAGCGGTAGGGCGTCTCGCCGCTGATGTAGAGGCCTTCGAGCCTGAGCTGGCGCAGGCTCCAGACGCTGGAGGCGAGGTCGCCGACGAAGGCGTCGGCCTGCCCGGTAGCGAGGGCTTGGAGGCCGGCGGCGACGTTGGGCAAGGGCAGGAGGTTGAGGTCGGGATTGCCGCTGCGCAGCAGTTCGTGAGGGGCGTAGTCCTCGACCACGGCGATCTTGAGGCCGTAGAGATCGCCGAGCGATTTGGGCTGTGGGCCGCCGTCGCGGGCGAGGATGACGATGGGGAAGTCGAGGTAGGGGCGGGTGAAACTGAGGTATTGCTGGCGTTCGGGGGTGGACATGACGCCGGGCAGCAGGTCGAGCTGGCCATTGCGGGCCTGCTCCAGCACTTCACCCCAGTTGCGTGGTTCCACCGGTTCGAGGCGGACGCCCAGGCGTTCCTGGATCAGCTTGACGTAGTCGGCGGCGAGGCCCTGGTGGCGGCCCTGGCTGTCGCGGAATTCGAAGGGGGGCCAGGAGGCGTCGATGCCCATGCGCAGGACGGGGTGGTCCTGCAGCCATGCCTGTTCTTCCTGGGTGAAGGTGAGCGCTCCGGACGGGGCTGCCCAGAACGCCAGACACAGCAGGAGAATGGCAGGCAGACGCGCCATGACGGTCCCGTTCCACGAAGTGATAGGCGGAAGTGTAGACGCGGCAGCTGGCGCTTTGGTAGCAGAAAGAAAAACCCCCGGACTGGCCGGGGGTTGTTCGATCACTCGTCGAGGAAGGAGCGCAGATGCTCGCTTCGCGACGGGTGGCGCAACTTGCGCAGCGCCTTGGCTTCGATCTGGCGGATCCGCTCGCGGGTCACATCGAACTGCTTGCCGACTTCCTCGAGGGTGTGGTCGGTGTTCATGTCGATGCCGAAGCGCATACGCAGGACCTTGGCTTCACGGGCGGTGAGGCCGGCCAGTACTTCGCGGGTGGCTTCCTTGAGGCTTTCGACCGTGGCCACGTCGATCGGGGACTGCATGGTGCTGTCCTCGATGAAGTCGCCCAGGTGGGAATCCTCGTCGTCGCCGATCGGGGTTTCCATGGAGATCGGTTCTTTGGCGATCTTCAGTACCTTGCGGATCTTGTCCTCGGGCATTTCCATGCGCTCGCCAAGCTCTTCCGGGGTGGGCTCGCGGCCCATTTCCTGGAGCATCTGGCGGGAGATGCGGTTGAGCTTGTTGATGGTCTCGATCATGTGCACCGGAATACGGATGGTGCGGGCCTGGTCGGCGATCGAGCGAGTGATCGCCTGACGGATCCACCAGGTGGCATAGGTCGAGAACTTGTAGCCGCGCCGGTATTCGAACTTGTCCACCGCCTTCATCAGGCCGATGTTGCCTTCCTGGATCAGGTCGAGGAACTGCAGGCCGCGGTTGGTGTATTTTTTGGCGATGGAGATCACGAGGCGCAGGTTGGCCTCGACCATTTCCTTCTTCGCCCGGCGAGCTTTCGCTTCACCGATGGACATGCGGCGGTTGACGTCCTTGATCTCGGAAATCTTGAGGTCGACTTCCTTCTCGAGGTCGATCAGCTTCTGCTGATTGCGCTTGACGTCGTCGACCAGCTTGCTCAGAGCTTCGGCGTACTTGGCCTTGCCTTTGGTCAGGCCTTCGACCCAGGTCAGGTCGACTTCGTTGCCGGGGAACAGGCGCAGGAAGTCGGCACGCGGCATGCGGGCATCACGCACGCAGAGCTGCATGATGGCGCGTTCCTGGGCGCGGACACGGTCAAGGGCGTCACGAACGCGGTCTACCAGGGCATCGAACTGTTTGGGTACCAGTTTGATGGGCATGAACAGCTCGGCGAGGCCTTGCAGTTCATCGATGGCCTGTTTGCTGGAACGACCATGCTTCTTCAGCGCCTTGCGGGCCTTTTCCAGCTGGTCGGAGACGGCTGTGAAGCGGCGCAGGGCCTCTTCCGGGTCGGGACCGCCGTCGCCTTCTTCCTCGGCGTCGTCGCTCTCACCTTCCTCTTCTTCGTCTTCGTCCTTTTCCTTCGCGGCGCTTTCTTCCTTCGGGACGACAGGCTCGACTTCCTCGGCCGGCACGCTGCCGTCGTCGGGGTCGATGTAGCCAGCGAGGACGTCGGAGAGACGGCCACCTTCGGTAGTGACGCGATGGTACTCGGAGAGAATGCTGTCGACGGTACCGGGGAAGTGGGCGATCGCGCTCATTACTTCGCGAATGCCTTCCTCGATGCGCTTGGCGATCTCGATCTCGCCTTCGCGAGTCAGCAGTTCCACCGTGCCCATTTCACGCATGTACATGCGCACCGGGTCGGTGGTTCGGCCAATGTCGGTCTCGACGGCTGCGAGTGCGGCGGCGGCTTCTTCGGCTGCAGCCTCGTCGGTGTCGGCTTCGGCCAACAACAGGGCGTCCGCATCCGGAGCACTCTCGAATACGTTGATCCCCATGTCATTGATCATGCGGATGATGTCTTCCACCTGTTCCGGATCGGAAATATCCTCCGGCAGATGGTCATTGACCTCCGCGTAAGTCAGGTAACCCTGCTCACGACCACGGGCGATCAACTCTTTGAGGCGAGACTGCTGTTGCGCTTTTCCGGACATAACACCCTATCCACTTAAGGTCTTGGCGGGCTAAAAACAAGCCGAGGATTATACCTGACCAGAGGCCTCAAGCGCCAGTTGGGCTGGTGGAGGCTGGAGATGGACTGCGGCTGAGGAGGTCGCGCAGCTGGTCTTTCTCCTCTGCGCTGAGTTCGCTCTGCCTTGCTTTGCGTAGCAGTTGTTCGAGGCTGCGCTCGCGTTGGCGGGCCGACAACCTAGTTATAGTGTCGAAAAACTGTTGTTCAAGGTTGTCGCTCGAAATCAACCATTCCTTCTCCGCCAGTGCCTGCAGCAGCCGGCCCTGTTCGGTGCCGTGCCAGCGGGCGATGAGCTGCAGCGAGCGCAGCTTGGGGTTCTTCTGCAGGGCTTCGAGGAGCGACACCATCAAGCGGGCATACGTGTCGTCTTCTGCGGCGAAATGGCTGGCATTTTCCACCTTCTGCGCAAGGTTCGGATGGTGAAGCAGCGTCCTGAGTGCCGTCAGGGTTGGCGACTCGACCTTGATCTCGGTACGTGGCGGGCGCCTGAATTCGCCTTGGCCGCCTTTCTTGTCCCAGGGCTTTCCGCCCTTTTTCCAGTCGCCTTTCCACTCGCCTTTCTTGCGCTCGGGCTTCTGCCATTCGCCCTGTTGTTGCCGGGCGGGTGGCTCGAAGTAGTGCTCCTGGCCGGCATCACCATAGCCTTCGTAGCTGGCAGGGGTGCCGTAGTGGTAGTCGTCGAGGTAGTGCGACGCTTCGCCGCTGTGCGGCGGTGCGTCGTGGCTTAGCTGGCCGATGGCCTCACCGTTCAGGCCGGTGATTTCCGACAGGCGCTGACGCATCAGCGTACGCAGGTTGGCGCCGGGCACTTTGTCGATCAGTGGCGCGGCCAGGGTAACCAAGTGCGCTTTGCCTTCCAGGGAGCTGGGATCGGCTTCGTCCCTCAGTTGCTGGAAGAAGTAATCGGCCAGGGGCTGCGCGTGCTGGGTTATGCGGGCGCGGAAGGCATCGGTACCCTCGGCGCGTACCAGGCTGTCCGGGTCTTCGCCTTCGGGGAGGAATAGGAAGCGTGCGCGCCGGCCGTCCTCCAGGGATGGTAGCGTGGCTTCCAGTGCTCGCCAGGCGGCCTTGCGTCCGGCCTGGTCGCCGTCGAAGCAGAACAGGATGCTGGGCACCAGGCGGAACAGGCGCTTGATGTGCTCCTCGCTGGTGGCGGTGCCGAGGGTGGCGACGGCGTTGCGCAGGCCTTGCTGGGCCAGGGCGATAACGTCCATGTAGCCTTCGACGACCATCACCTCGTCGAGGTTGCGGTTGTTCTTGCGGGCTTCGTAGAGACCGTAGAGTTCCTGGCCCTTGTGGAAGATCGGTGTTTCCGGCGAGTTCAGGTACTTGGGTTTGTCATCGCCCAGTACGCGACCGCCAAAGGCGATGACCCGGCCCCGGCTGTCGCGGATGGGGAACATCACGCGGTCACGGAAGCGGTCGTAGCGCTTGCCGCTGTCGGCGTTCTCGATCAGCAGGCCGGCATCGATCATGGCCTTCTGCTGCAAGGCGTCGCTGGCCAGGTGCTTGAACAGGTTGTCCCACCCCGGTGGGGCGAAGCCGAGGCCGAAGTCGCGGGCTATTTCACCGGACAGGCCGCGTCCTTTCAGGTAGTCGACGGCGGCCTTGCGTGTCGGGTGGCTCTTCAGGGCTTGGCGGTAGTAATCCGAGGCAGCTGTGAGCAGGGCGTAGAGCGGCGAGTCGGTGGCTTGGCGTGGGCGATTGTTGCGCCCGCTTTCTTCGCGCGGTACGTCCATGCCGGCGCGTTTGGCCAGCTCCTCGACAGCCTCGGGGAAGTCGAGGTTGTCGTGGTCCATGATGAAGCCGAGGGCGTTGCCGCCGGCGCCACAGCCGAAGCAGTAGTAGAACTGCTTGTCGGGGCTGACGCTGAAAGAGGGCGTCTTTTCGTTATGGAATGGGCAACGGGCGCTGTAGTTTTTGCCGGCCTTCTTCAGCTGGATGCGCGAACTCACCACCTCGACTATGTCGGTGCGGTTCAGCAGATCGTCGATGAAGCCTTGGGGGATCAGGCCGGCCATAGGGTGCTCAGGACGCTGGGAGGGTCAAAGCATAGGCCCCCATCGCCGGTTGGCGATAGCGGCATTACCGGTGCTGCAAATGCAAAAAACTCCGGCGTTCGCCAGGGCGAAGCGGAGTGTCGCATGCGGTGCCTGAATGCACTCGCCCGGCCGGAGCCGGGCGATGCTGAAAGCGTGCGGCGAAGCCTGTTAACTCAGTACAGGCGCTCGCGGCGGCGCTGCTCGCGCTGCACTTTCTTGGCGTGACGCTTCACTGCAGCAGCAGCTTTACGCTTGCGCTCTGCGGTGGGCTTCTCGTAGAACTCGCGGCTGCGGACTTCAGCCAGTACACCGGCTTTTTCGCAGGAGCGCTTGAAGCGACGCAGGGCTACGTCGAAGGGTTCGTTCTCTTTAACTTTGACGGCTGGCATCCAGGTCGTACCTTCACTAATTACCGTGGGTGAACGCGCTCCTGGCTAAGACTGCGGGAGAACGTCGGTTTTCAAGGGTTGCGGATGTTAACGCCTTGCGCCCTGGAATGCAAAGCCTTCAGTCGAAAACCGCTGGCCGGGGCGGAGGGCGGCGATTATGATGCGCGCCTTCTTTATTAGCTAGGCCTGGAAGGCAGGTTCCCAATGCTAGTGCTGGGTCTGGAAACCTCTTGCGACGAGACCGGTGTCGCTCTCTACGACAGCGAGCGCGGCCTGTTGGCCGATGCGCTGTTCAGTCAGATCGACCTCCATCGCGTGTACGGCGGCGTGGTGCCCGAGCTGGCGTCCCGCGATCACGTCAAGCGCATGCTGCCGCTGTTGCGCGAAGTGCTCGATGGCGCCGGTTGCAAGCCGGCCGATATCGATGGCATCGCCTACACCTCCGGCCCCGGCCTGGTCGGCGCGCTGCTGGTGGGTGCCTCCTGCGCCCAGGCCCTGGCGTTCGCCTGGGGCGTGCCTGCGCTGGGTGTGCACCATATGGAAGGCCATCTGCTGGCGCCGATGCTGGAAGAGCAGCCGCCGGAGTTTCCGTTCGTCGCCTTGCTGGTTTCCGGCGGCCATACCCAGTTGGTTCGCGTCGATGGCATCGGCCGTTACGCTTTGCTCGGTGAGTCGGTGGACGACGCTGCGGGCGAAGCCTTCGACAAGACAGCCAAGCTCATCGGCCTGGGCTATCCGGGTGGCCCCGAGATCGCCCGCCTGGCCGAAAGCGGTGTGCCGGGGCGCTTCACCTTCCCGCGCCCGATGACTGATCGCCCTGGCCTGGATTTCAGCTTCAGCGGCCTCAAGACCTTCGCCCTCAACACCTGGCAGCAGTGCCGCAATGCTGGGGACGACGGTGAGCAAACCCGTTGCGACATCGCTCTGGCGTTCCAGCAGGCGGTGGTTGAGACTCTCGTCATCAAGTGCCGCCGGGCCCTGAAGCAGACCGGCTTGAAGCGACTGGTGATCGCCGGTGGGGTGAGTGCCAACCAGGCGCTGCGCCAATCGCTGGAGGCGATGCTGGGCGAATTCCACGGCAACGTCTTTTATGCGCGCCCGCGGTTTTGCACCGACAACGGCGCGATGATTGCCTATGCCGGTTGCCAGCGCCTGAAGGCCGGGCAGCAGGAAGGTCCGGCCATTGCCGTGCAGGCGCGCTGGCCGATGGAAAGCCTGCCGTCGATCTAGCGTCGCGTGGCGTCTTGTAGCCTCAGGCTTGTAGCTTGAGGCTGTCTTCAGTTTCAGAAATGTCGTTCGCGTCCTGCGAAAAGGTCGCGTAGATTGCCGCGGTGTCGCCAGACGATCAGGCAGCAGAGCACGGCCATTGGCAGCAGGGCTCCGGGTTTCTGCCAGGCCAGTAATGGCAGGGTCAGCGGCGTTGCGATCAGCGCGGCGAGCGAGCTGGTGCGGGTGAGGAAGAAGGTCAGCGCCCAGGCCCCGACAGCCAGCAAGGCGGCCGGCGGGTAGAGCCCGAGCAGCATGCCGGCGGCGGTGGCGACGCCCTTGCCGCCGCGAAAGCGAAAGTACAGCGGGTAGAGATGCCCGAGCACGGCGGCGAGGCCGATCCAGGCCTGTTTCTGGATGCCGAGCCCGATCAGGTAGGCGACCAGTACGGGCAGAAGGCCTTTGAGCAAGTCGCCGAGCAGGGTGAGGATCGCGAGCTTCTTGCCCGCCACGCGCAGCATGTTGGTGGCGCCCGGATTGCCTGAGCCCTGGTCGCGTGGGTCGGCGAAGCCGAACAACCGGCTTAGCAGGATGGCGAAGGACAGCGAGCCGAGCAGGTAGGCGAGAATCGCCAGCAGCCAGAACATTGGTATCCATTCCAGGGCGAGGGAGCCCTGATTCTAACGGGGCAGAAGTTACGTGGACACGGTTTTCATCGAGGGTCTTGAAGTCGATACCGTCATTGGTGCGTACGACTGGGAGCGGAGCATTCGCCAGTGCCTGCGCCTGGACCTGCAAATGGCCTGGGACAACCGCCCGGCCGCCGCCGATGATGAGCTGGCCCATGCCCTGGACTACGCTTCTGTCTCCCAGCGCATCCAGGCGTTCGCTGGCGAATCGCAGTTCCTTCTCGTGGAAACCTTCGCCGAGCGATTGGTCGCTGTGCTCATGGCGGAATTCAACATTCCCTGGGTGCGGCTCAAGCTGCACAAGCCCGGTGCGGTGCCCGCTGCCAGCAGCGTTGGCGTGGAGATTGAACGCGGATGCCGCTGACACCGGTTCTGCTGGGCCTGGGCAGCAATATCGGGCGTGAAGAACACCTGCGGGCCGGCCTCGATGCACTGGCCGGTTTCCTTCATGAGATCCATTGCTCGCCGGTGTTCGAAAGCCAGCCGGTGGGCATCAAGAGCGGACCCTTCTACAACCTGGTGGTGGCGGCGACGACCGACCTGCCCCTGATGGAGCTGGACCGCCGCCTCAAGTTCATCGAGGCCGACAACGGCCGCTATGCGCCAGATCGCAAGGGTTTGCCGCTGGACATCGATGTGCTGCTTTACGGCGACCTGGTCGGCAGTTTCGATGGCCTGGCCTTGCCGCGTGCAGAGGTGTTGAAGAACGCGTTCGTGCTCTGGCCCTTGGCGCTGGTAGCGCCTGAGCGCCTGCACCCGGGTGAGGGGCGCAGCTTCGCGGAGCTTTGGGCAACGGCGCAGATTCAGCAGCAGCTGTGGCCGGTGCCTTTCGAATGGCAGGGGCGCCAGTTGACGCCCGCCGATCTGCTTCAGGCCTTCCCCGCGCCTTCCTTGTAAGCCTTCAGTGCCTTCAGGCGCTCGAGCCTGAGCGCTTCGCCCAGTTCGGCCCCCTTGTAGCCCTTTTCCAGCAATGGCTGGACCGCGACTGCACGCGCGGCTTCGGCGGCGCCTCGCAGGTAGTCGGCCTGGGGGTATTCGCGCTGCTCCAGGCCGTGCCGGCCGCGGGCGTCCATCTCGCAGGCCGCGATGAATTCCTCGAAGCGCTGCGGGCGGCGGTAGACATCGAAACGGGCGAGCAGCTCTGCCAGGGTCGAGGCGCGGAGTTCGGTGGCGCGGTGGGCATGGGTGTGGAACTCGCCCACCAGCATCGCCAGCTCCTGGCAGTCCCGGGGCGCCTTGCAGCGCTCGTTGACCTGCTGGATCAGCTTGAGGCCGCGCTGTTCGTGGGCGATGTGCCGGGGCCACTCCTCTTCTGGCGTCTCGCCTTTGCCCAGGTCGTGCAGCAGGCAGGCCCAGCGCACGGTGAGAGGTTGGTCGTGTTCTGCGCACTGCTGCAGCACCGCCAGCACGTGCAGCCCGGAGTCCACCTCCGGGTGATGATGCTCGGGCTGGGGCACGCCGAACAGGGCGTCCAGTTCCGGCATCCAGGCCTGCAGTGCACCGCAGTCACGCAGCACCTGGATGAACACGTCCGGGCGCGGTTCCATCAGGGCACGGGAGATTTCCTTCCAGCTGCGCTCTGCGGTCAGGGCGTCCAGCTCACCGGATTCGGCGATTTCCCGCATCAGTTCGATGGTCTCTTCGGCCACTGTGAAGCCGAGCGGCGCATAGCGGGCGGCGAAGCGGGCCACGCGCAGCACGCGCAGCGGGTCTTCGGCGAAGGCGGGGGAGACGTGCCGGAGGATGCGCTGCTCAAGGTCGTGCTGGCCGCCATAGGGGTCGACCAGCGTGCCGTGTTCGTCTTCGGCGATGGCGTTGACGGTGAGGTCGCGGCGGATCAGGTCCTCTTCGAGGCTGACGTCCGGGTTGGCGAAGAAGGTGAAGCCGCCGTAGCCGCGCCCGCTTTTGCGTTCGGTACGTGCCAACGCGTATTCCTCGCCGCTCTGCGGGTGGAGGAACACGGGAAAGTCCGCGCCGACCGGCTTGAAGCCCTGTTCGAGCATTTCTTCGGCGGTTGCGCCGACCACGACCCAGTCCACTTCCGTGACCGGGCGACCCAACAAGCGGTCACGAACCGCGCCGCCCACCTTGTATATCTGCATGCTCACCTCCGAGGGTGCGGAGGATAGCAGCCCGCTCGCTGGCTGCGATGGGGATTTGCCGGGTCAGGGCTTCCACTGCGCTTTGCAGCAGCTCGGCGCTGTCCCAGGCGGGGCTCAGGCCGGTGCTGGCGATACCTTCCCAGAGCACCTGGCCATCGAGGTCGGTGATGCGCAGGCGCAGGGTGCCGGTTTCATCACGCAGGCGGTGGATGGCCTGGTAGGGGCCGAGTGGGCTGGGCGGCGCCTGGTCGACCTTGAACTCCAGCGGTGCGTCCTGCAGGGCCAGCCAGTAGTAGATGCGCAGCTCGGGCGTCTGGCTTTCGTGATAGCCCCGGGTCGCCAGGCCTTGGCGGAGCAATGGGTCGAGCCGAGCGTAGTGCTCACGGTAGGGGGCTTGGCCGAGCAGCGCCTGTTCCGGAGGAACCAGTTGGAAGCTGTGGTGAGCGGTCAGACCGCCGCCGTCCGGGTGCACCACCTGGATGCTAGGGATGTGGGTGGAGCAGGTGGCCAGGACCAGGCACAACAGCAGGACGAGGAACAGGCGCATCGACGCTCTCCATGGGCGATGACCGCATGCTCGGGGGGAGCCCGGCATGCGGTCAACCGATCAAATGGGCGGGATGACTAGGTCCAGGCGCGGGTATTCGCCGTCCTCGCTGCGTTCACCCTTGGGCGGTACGTGGTGGGTGCCGGTGATCTGCTCGCCGTTCATGGTTTCCAGGTGGATGTCGAAGCCCCAGAGGCGGTGCAGGTGGCGCAGCACCTCCTCGGTGGATTCGCCCAGGGGTTTGCGGTCGTGTTGCTGGTGGCGCAGGGTCAGGGAGCGGTCGCCACGGCGGTCGACGTTCCAGATCTGCACGTTGGGTTCGCGGTTGCCGAGGTTGTACTGGGCGGCGAGGGTTTCGCGGATCTGCCGGTAGCCTGGCTCGTCATGGATGGCAGGGACCAGCAGCTCGTCCTTCTGGTCGTCATCAAGGATGCTGAACAGCTTGAAGTCGCGGATCACCTTGGGCGAGAGGTATTGGAGGATGAAGCTCTCGTCCTTGAAGCTCTTCATGGCGAATTTGATGGTGGAGAGCCAGTCGCCGCCGGCGATGTCGGGGAACCAGCGTTTGTCTTCCTCGGTGGGCTCTTCGCACATGCGGCGGATGTCGCGGTACATGGCGAAGCCCAGGGCGTAGGGGTTGATGCCGCTGTAGTAAGGGCTGTCGAAGCCGGGCTGGAATACGACGCTGGTGTGGGACTGGAGGAACTCGAGCATGAAGCCTTCGGTGACCAGGCCTTCGTCGTAGAGGTCGTTCATCAGGGTGTAGTGCCAGAAGGTCGCCCAGCCTTCGTTCATGACCTGGGTCTGGCGCTGGGGATAGAAGTACTGGGCGATCTTGCGCACGATGCGCACGATCTCGCGCTGCCAGGGCTCCAGCAGCGGTGCGTGCTTTTCGATGAAGTAGAGAATGTTTTCCTGGGGTTCCGACGGGAAGCGCCGGTTGTCCTTGTCACCGCCCTTGCCCGCGCCCTTGGGAATGGTGCGCCAGAGGTCGTTGATCTGCTTCTGCAGGTGTTCCTCGCGCTCCTTTTGCCGGCGCCGTTCTTCTTCGGCGGAGATCGGATAGGGTCGCTTGTAGCGGTCGACGCCGTAGTTCATCAGGGCGTGGCAGGAGTCCAGCAGGTCTTCCACCGCGTCGATGCCGTGGCGCTCCTCGCATTGCATGATGTACTGCTTGGCGAACACCAGGTAGTCGATGATCGAGCTGGCGTCGGTCCAGGTGCGGAACAGGTAGTTGCCCTTGAAGAAGCTGTTGTGGCCGTAGCAGGCGTGGGCGATCACCAGTGCCTGCATGGTGATGGTGTTTTCTTCCATCAGGTAGGCGATGCAGGGGTCGGAGTTGATGACGATCTCGTAGGCCAGGCCCATCTGCCCGCGGGAGTAGCCTTTCTCGGTGGCCAGGAAGTGCTTGCCGTAAGACCAGTGGTGGTAGCCCAGCGGCATGCCCACCGAGGCGTAGGCATCCATCATCTGCTCGGCCGTGATGACTTCGATCTGGTTGGGATAAGTGTCCAGGGCATAGCGCTCGGCCAGTCGGCTGATCTCGCGGTCGTAGGTGCGGATCAGGTCGAAGGTCCACTCCGACCCGGTGGAGATGGGTTGCCTTTTCTTCTCTGTGGCAGTCATGTCACGGCCCTCAGGTAACCAGTCGGCGCTGGAAGAGTTCGCGGAACACGGGGTAGATATCGCCAGGGGAGACGATCTGCTGCTGGGCGAAGGTGTCGGCGAAGGTGTCGCAGACCTGCTCGTATTCGAACCACAGCGCCTGGTGCTCGCGCGGGGTGATCTCGACGTAGGTGTAGTACTGCACGAAGGGCATGATCTGCTTGATCAGGATGTCCCGGCAGATGGGCGAGTCGTCGTTCCAGTTGTCGCCGTCCGAGGCCTGTGCTGCATAGATGTTCCATTCGTTGACGGGGTAGCGCTCGGCCATGATCTCCTGCATCAGCTTGAGGGCGCTGGAGACGATGGTGCCGCCCGTTTCGCGGGAGTAGAAGAACTCCTCTTCGTCGACCTCGCGGGCGCTGGTGTGGTGACGGATGAACACCACTTCGATCTTGTCGTAGTTCCGCTTGAGGAACAGGTACAGGAGGATGAAGAAGCGCTTGGCGATGTCCTTGGTCGCCTGGGTCATGGAGCCGGAGACGTCCATCAGGCAGAACATCACGGCCTTGGAGCTGGGGTTGGGCTGCTTGACCAGCAGGTTGTACTTGAGGTCGAAGGTGTCGAGGAACGGCACCCGTTCGATTCGTGCGCGCAGCTTGAGGATCTCCGCTTCCAGTTCCTGGATGTCGCCGAAGTTGTCCGGCTCCTCACGCTTGAGCCTGGCAAGTTCTTCCCGCGCCACACGCAGCTTGGCGCGACTGGAGCCGGAAAGGGCAATGCGACGGGCATGGGCCGAGCGCAGGGTGCGGATGATATTGATGCGTGAGGGGTTGCCCTCGTTGCTGATGCCGGCGCGTACGGTCTTGAAGGTGTCGGAGCCGGTGAGATGGCGTTTGACCAGATTGGGCAGCTCAAGGTCTTCGAACATGAAGTCGAGGAATTCTTCCTGGGTGATTTGGAAGACGAACTCGTCCATGCCTTCGCCGGAGTTGCTTGCCTTGCCACTGCCGCGTCCGCCGCCACCGCCTTGCGGGCGAGGGATGCGTTCGCCTGTGGTGAATTCCTTGTTGCCCGGGTGAACGATGGTCTGCCGGCCGCCACGGCCGTGATGCAACACGGGCTCGTCGATGTCGCGGCCGGGAATGCTGATCTGCTCACCATGCTCCATGTCGGTGATGGAACGGCGGCTGACGGCTTCCTCCACCGCCTTCTTGATGTGGTCGCGGTACCGCCTGAGGAAGCGCTGGCGGTTCACCGTGCTCTTGTTCTTGCCATTCAGGCGTCGGTCGATCACGTAGCTCATGGGTGCCCCTCCGGGGCAGCTTCAAGCCGCAGGCCGCAAGCCGCAGGTAGAAGCGCAGAGCATCGGCCCCCGCTCCTTCTTGCCGCTTGAAGCCTGCAGCTTGTGGCTGCAGTTACTGCGACTTGCGTACCCGCAGGTACCACTCGGACAGCAGGCGAACCTGTTTCTCGGTGTAGCCGCGCTCGACCATGCGTTTGACGAAATCGTTGTGCTTCTGCTGCTCGTCCTTGCTGCCCTTGGCGTTGAAGCTGATGACCGGCAGCAGGTCCTCGGTGTTGGAGAACATTTTCTTCTCGATCACCACCCGCAGCTTCTCGTAGCTGAGCCAGGTGGGGTTCTTGCCGTTGTTGTTGGCCCGGGCGCGCAGCACGAAGTTGACGATCTCGTTGCGGAAGTCTTTCGGGTTGCTGATGCCGGCGGGTTTCTCGATCTTCTCCAGTTCTTCGTTGAGGGCGACGCGGTTGAGGATCTCGCCGGTTTCCGGGTCCCGGTATTCCTGATCCTGGATCCAGAAGTCGGCGTAGAGCACGTAACGGTCGAAGATGTTCTGGCCGTATTCGCTGTAGGACTCGAGGTAGGCGGTCTGGATTTCCTTGCCGATGAACTCGATGTAGCGCGGTGCCAGGTACTCCTTGATGAAGCGCAGGTAGCGCTCACGCACCTCGGCGGGGAATTGTTCCTGCTCGATCTGCTGTTCCAGCACGTAGAGCAGGTGAACCGGGTTGGCCGCCACCTCGTGCGGATCGAAGTTGAACACCTTGGAGAGGATCTTGAAGGCGAAGCGGGTGGAGAGGCCGTTCATGCCCTCGTCGACGCCGGCGGCGTCGCGGTATTCCTGGATCGACTTGGCCTTGGGATCGGTGTCCTTGAGGTTCTCGCCGTCGTAGACGCGCATCTTCGAGTAGATATTGGAGTTCTCCGGCTCTTTGAGACGCGAGAGGGCGGAGAACTGCGCGAGCATCTTCAGGGTGTCGGGTGCGCAGTGGGCGTTGGCCAGGGAGCTGTTGGCCAGCAGCTTGTCGTAGATCTTGATCTCGTCGTTGACGCGCAGGCAATAGGGCACCTTGACGATGTAGATCCGGTCGATGAATGCCTCATTGTTCTTGTTGTTGCGGAAGCTGTGCCATTCCGATTCGTTGGAGTGGGCCAGCAGGATGCCCTGGAACGGAATCGCCCCGAGGCCCTCGGTGCTGTTGTAGTTGCCTTCCTGGGTGGCGGTCAGCAGCGGGTGCAGCACCTTGATCGGCGCCTTGAACATCTCGACGAACTCCATCAGGCCCTGGTTGGCCCGGCACAGAGCGCCCGAGTAGCTGTAGGCGTCGGCGTCGTTCTGCGGGAATTCCTCCAGCTTGCGGATATCCACCTTGCCCACCAGGGCAGAGATGTCCTGGTTGTTCTCGTCACCGGGCTCGGTCTTGGCTACGGCGATCTGGTTGAGGATGGAGGGGTAGAGCTTGACCACGCGGAACTGGCTGATATCGCCGCCGAACTCGGCGAGGCGCTTGGTGGCCCAGGGCGACATGATGGTTGAGAGGTAGCGCCGGGGAATGCCGTAGTCCTCTTCGAGGATGGCGCCGTCTTCGGTGGCATTGAACAGCCCGAGGGGCGACTCGAACACAGGAGAGCCCTTGATGGCATAGAAGGGCACTTTCTCGATCAGCTGCTTGAGCTTCTCGGCCAGGGAGGATTTGCCGCCGCCCACCGGACCCAGGAGGTAGAGGATCTGCTTCTTCTCTTCCAGGCCCTGGGCGCCGTGTCGGAAGAAGGCGACGATCTGGTCGATGCAGTCTTCCATGCCGTGGAAGTCGGCGAAGGCCGGGTAACGGCGAATCACCTTGTTGGAGAAGATCCGTGACAGCCTCGAGTCGGTGGAGGTGTCCAACAGCTCCGGCTCACCGATGGCCATCAGCATCCGTTCGGCTGCGGTGGCATAGGCGCTGCGGTCCTGCTTGCACAGGTCGAGATATTCCTGAAGGGAATATTCCTCCTGGCGGGTCGCCTCGAAGCGTTGTTGGAAGTGGCTGAAAATGCTCATTGCGTCACCTCGCTGGATACTGGGAGCCGGCGGGATCGGATATGCGGGTGCGGGCAGTCAGCCGACGAGTCAGCCGATGAGAAACCCCCAGAACACCTAATGGTCGCTGCCGATGGCCCGGAACCGGTGTGCCGGCTCTCCCCTTTTGGATGGCCTGACCTAAGAGTAGTTCGGAATCCGGGAGGTCAAGGATGACGGAAGGATAACAAGAGATTGCCGTTCGTCAGGTCGCGGCGCTAGGCCAGTGATGGCGCGGGATTGCGCCATCGAGAAAATTTTTACTCGGCACTGCCCTGGGCGACTTCGCCGGGGTAGGTGGCGCGCCAGAGCTCGAAGCCACCGTCCAGGCTGTAGACGTCGGAGAAGCCCTGGCCCACGAGGTAGGCGGCGGCCCCCTGGCTGGAGTTGCCGTGGTAGCAGGTGACGATCAGGGGCTTGTCGAGGTCGGCCTTGGCGATGAAGTCGGCGAGGGAGTAGTTGTCCAGATGCTGCGAGCCGGTGATGTGGCCATTGGCGTAGCTCTGCGGGTCACGGATGTCGACCACCTGGGCACCGTGTTCGCGCAGTGCCTGGGCCCGCTCCGGCGGGATGCGTTGGAATTCGCTCATGCTGTGTTCTCCTCGCAGCTGCAACGGATGCGTTCGCCGCTGTCGACGTTCAGAAGGGTCATGGCCCCGCCCCAGACACAGCCGGTGTCGAGGGCGAAGAGGCCGGGTTCGTCGCACTTGCCTTCCAGGGCCGCCCAATGGCCGAAGATGATCTTCTGACCACGGGTCTTGCGCTCGGCGTGGCTGAACCAGGGTGCGTAGCCAGGGGGGGCGGTGTCGATGCCCTCCTTGCTCTTGAGGTCCAGGGTGCCGTCGGCCTTGCAGAAGCGCATGCGGGTGAAGCAGTTGGTGATGACGCGCAGGCGGGCGATGCCTTGCAGGTCTCCATCCCATTTCGCCGGCTCGTTGCCGTACATGCCGTCAAGGAAGAGGGACAGACGGACATCGTCCCGCAGAACTTCCTCCACCTCGCCCGCGCGTTTCAGCGCCTTGGCCAGCGTCCAGTTGGGCGGGATGCCGGCGTGGACCATGGCGATGTCGCGCTGCTCGTCATAGTGCATCAGCTTTTGCTGGCGCAGCCATTCAAGCAGGTCGGCGGCATCGGGTGCTTCGATGATCTCGCGCAGGGTGTCCGATTTCTTCAGGCGCTCGGCATTGTGGGCCGCTGCCAGTAGGTGCAGATCATGGTTGCCCAGCACGCAGACCAGGCTATCGCGCATGGCGTAGAGGAAACGCAGGGTTTCCAGCGATTTCGGGCCACGGTTGACCAGGTCGCCCACCAGCCACAGGCGATCGCGAGCGGGGTCGAACGCCACGCGTTCCAGCAGGCATTTCAGTGGATCGAGGCAGCCCTGGAGGTCGCCGACTGCGTACACCGTCATGGGGGCTCCTGTCAGTGCAGCGCGCCGGGAACGGCCAGGCGGAAGGGGGCGATCTCGGCGTCGAAGCGTTTTCCGTCCTCGGCCACCATCTGGTAGCTGCCCTGCATGGTGCCGACGCGGGTCGCCATGACTGTGCCGCTGCTGTAGACGTGGCTCGCGCCCGGCTCGATCAGTGGTTGCTGGCCGACGACGCCGGCACCCCGCACTTCCTGCACATGGCCGTCGCCATCGGTGATCACCCAGTGGCGAGACACCAGCTTGGCCGGCAGCTCGCCATCGTTGCGGATGGTCACGGTGTAGGAGAACGCGAAGCGGTTTTGCTCGGGCTGCGACTGCTCCGGAAGGAAGTGGGTGGTGACACTGACGGCGACCAGGTAGCGGGAATCGGGCACGGGACTGTTCTCTGGAACCGGAATGGAAGTCTAGGGCGTCAGGCGCCGGTTGTCTGTTCGGCCAACTGGTCGGCCAGGCGCACGAAAGCGGCCAGGTCCAGTTGTTCGGGGCGCAGGCCACCGTCGACACCGGCGGCTTCGATGGCATGGCTATCGAGCAGGCCCTTGAGTGTATTGCGCAGGGTCTTGCGGCGCTGGTTGAAGGCTTCGCGCACGATGCGCTCCAGCAGGCGATGATCCTTGGCCGGGTGCGGCAGGACTTCATGGGGCACCAGGCGCACGATCGCCGAATCCACCTTGGGTGGCGGGTTGAAGGCCCCGGGGCCGACGTTGAACAGGTGCTCCACGCGGCAGTGGTACTGGACCATGATCGACAGCCGCCCCCAGTCGCCGCCACCCGGCTCGGCGGCCAGGCGCTCCACCACTTCCTTCTGCAGCATGAAGTGCATGTCGCGGATCAGGTGCGCGTTGCTCAGCAGGTGGAAGATCAGCGGGGTGGAGATGTTGTAGGGCAGGTTGCCCACCACCCGCAGGCTGTGGGGCTCTGCGTTGAGCTGGTTGAAGTCGAACTTCAGGGCGTCGCCCTGGTTCAGCTTGAAGCGTGGCTCGTGCCCGAACTTGCTTTGCAGGATCGGGATCAGGTCCAGGTCCAGCTCGATGACGTCCAGTTGCGCACCGCTGCCCAGCAACCCTTCGGTCAAGGCGCCCTGGCCCGGGCCGATTTCCAGCAGGCGCTCGCCTTCCTTGGCATGGATGCCGCGAAGGATGCGATGGATGACGCCAGCGTCGTGCAGGAAGTTCTGGCCAAAGCGCTTGCGCGCGCGGTGTTGGTATTCGGACATTGCGGGCTCCAGGTGGAGCAGCTTGAAGCCGGTAGCTTGAAGCTGGAAACGGGGAAAGGCGCGGAGTTTACAGCATTGCGCCGATCAGGCCGAAATGTGCTGCTGATCGGCGCGCTGTGGCTCAGCTTCGGCTGGCGGCCATCTCGTAGGCCGTCTCCAGGGCCACCTGCAGGCTGCCCCCATCGATGCGCCCGGTTCCGGCCAGGTCCAGGGCTGTGCCATGGTCCACCGACGTGCGGATGATGGGCAGGCCGAGGGTGACGTTGACCGCAGCACCGAACCCCTTGTACTTGAGCACCGGCAGGCCCTGGTCGTGATACATCGCCAGCACCGCGTCGCAGTGCTCCAGGTGCTTGGGAGTGAACAAGGTATCGGCGGGGAGCGGGCCGATCAGGTTCAGGCCTTCATTGCACAGGCGCTCCAGGCAGGGCTCGATGACCTCGATCTCCTCGCGCCCCAGGTGCCCACCTTCGCCCGCGTGGGGGTTGAGACCGCACACCAGAATGCGTGGGTTGGGCAGGCCGAATTTTTCCACCAGGTCGGCATGGAGGATGCGGGCCACCTGTTCCAGGCGTTCGGCGGTGATGGCGGCGGCAACATCCTTCAGCGGCAGGTGCGTGGTCACCAGGGCGACGCGCAGCCCTCGGGTAGCAAGCATCATCACCACCTGCGCGGTATGGGTGAGTTCGGCAAGGAACTCCGTGTGCCCGGAGAAGGCCATGCCGGCCTCGTTGATCACGCCCTTGTGCACGGGCGCGGTGATCATCCCGGCGAAATGGCCATCCAGGCAGCCCTTGCCCGCACGGGTCAGGGTTTCCAGCACGTAGCCGGCATTGGCCCGATCGAGCACGCCGGGCTGGACGGGGGCTTGCAGGGGGGTGTCCCAGACGTAGAGTGCGCCTGCTGGTGTCGGCTCTTCAGGCCAGGCCGCGGGCGAGACGGGCGTGACACGGATGTCGAGGCCAAGCTGGCTGGAGCGTTCTTCCAGCAGCGCTTGGCTGGCAATGGCGATCAGGGGGTAGGGCTGGCGCTCACGGGACAGGAGCAGGCAGAGGTCCGGGCCGATGCCGGCGGGTTCACCAGGGGTGAGGGCGAAGCGGGGAAGGGGCATTGCGGGCTCTCCGGCTGTGGCGCGTGGCGGCGATTGTACCGCCAGCGCGCCACCCTGCGTGGCAGGGCGCCGAAGAATCAGAGCTTGGTTTCGACGTACGCCTCGTCGCGGATCTGACGCAGCCAGGCTTGCAGCTCTTCGTCGTACTTGCGGTTACGCAGGACGTTGATGGCTTGCTGCTCGCGCATCTGGTCGGCGCTGTCGGTGGCGCGACGGCCCAGGACTTCCAGCACGTGCCAGCCATAGGGGCTCTTGAACGGGCGGGACAGCTGGCCGGCCGGGGTCTTGGCCATGACTTCGCGGAACTCGGGAACCAGCGCGTTGGGGTCGATCCAGTTCAGGTCGCCGCCATTGAGGGCAGAGCCCGGATCCTCGGAGAAACTCTTCGCCAGGTCGGCGAAGTCTTCACCGGACTTGATGCGCTCATAGAGACGCTCGGCCAGGCGCTCGGTGTCGGCTTCGCTGCGAATCTCGCTCGGCTTGAGCAGGATGTGGCGAACATGCACCTCGTCGCGAACCTGGGTGCTGCCGCCACGCTTGTCCAGCAGCTTGAGGATGATGAAGCCGCCTGGGGTGCGCACAGGCTCGGTGACTTCACCGGGTGCCAGGGCGCTGATCATGCCGTCGAAGGGCGGCGGCAGCTGGGCTGCCTTGCGCCAGCCGATCTCGCCGCCTTCCAGAGCGGTTTCGCCAGCAGAGCGGGAGATCGCCAGTTGGGCGAAGTCGGCGCCTTGCTGCAGTTGCTGGTAGAGCTCCTTGGCCTGGCGGTCGGCAGCCTGGATGGTTTCGGGCGAGGAGCCGTCCGCAACCGGGATCAGGATGTTGGCCAGGTGGAACTCTTCGGAGAGCTGCATCTTGCCCAGGTCGGAGGCGAGGAAGTTCTGCACCTCCTGGTCGGTGACCTGGATGCGCTCCGCCACGCGACGCTGGCGAACACGGCTGATGACCATCTCGCGACGGACCTGGTCGCGGGCGTCCTCATAGGAGAGGCCGTCCTGGGCCAGGGCGCCACGGAACTGCTCGACGCTCATGCCATTGCGCTGGGCGATGGCTTCGATGGCCTGGTTCAGTTCCTCATCGGTGATGCGGATGCCGGAACGGTCGCCGATCTGCAGCTGGATGTTCTCGATGATCAGGCGTTCCAGCACCTGCTGGCCCAGCACGTGCTCAGGGGGCAGCGCCGAACCGCGCTTGGCGATGGTCTGCTGCACCTCATGGACGCGCTGGTCGAGTTGGCTCTGCATGATCACGTCGTTATCGACGATGGCCACGACACGGTCGATCGACTGGACCTCGGCATGCACCGCACCACCGAGGAACAGGGCGCCCAACAGCAGCGGGCGGAGACAATCAGAAAGCTTGGTCTTCACGTTCACGGTAACCTTGGATGCCATTGTCGAGGAAGCTTTCAACCTTGTTGCCGATCACGCCGCCGAGGCCCTTGAACACGATCTGCAGGAAGACGCCGCGGTCGGCCTTCTCGTTGAGTTCGGGCGAAAGGGTGGTCTCGTCGTAGTCGACCCAGTAGCGGTTGATCAGGCGGAGTTTCCAGCAGCAACTGTCGTACTCGAAGCCACCGAAGGCTTCCAGGGTGCGGTTGCGGTTGTAGTCGTACTGCCAGCGGGCGATGGCGTTCCATTGCGGGACGACCGGCCAGATAACGGATGCGTCATGCTGCTCGATCTTGTAGTAGTCCTTAATCACGCGGCCGGTCACGTTGTCGATGTAGTCGCCGCCTTCCTGCCACTGGCCGGTGGTCTGGTTGTAGACCACGGAGTCGTTGCGGTAGCGGTAGCCGAAGTTGACCACCTTGTTGACGTCGTCTTCCGGCTGGTAGTGGAACATCAGGCTGCCGGAGCGGGTACGGCCGGCGTCCGGGTCCCAGTTGAAGTCGGAGGACAGGCGCCAGTCGCGGTTGAAGCGGTACAGGTATTCCAGTGCATAGGGCGAAACGCTGGCCTGGGCCGACTTGCGATCGCGGTAGTCGATGCCAGGCAGCTGCACCTTGCGGTCTTCGAAGTAGAAGGCCTGGCCGATGCTGAAGCGCTGACGCTCGAAGCCGTTGGGCTGGATCCAGCGGTTGGTCAGGCCCAGGGATACCTGATTGGCATCGCCTACACGGTCACGACCGGAGAAGCGGTTCTCGCGGAACAGCGAGGAATAGCTGAAGGCGCTTTCGCTGCTGTCGAAGACCGGAATGTTGTCCTGCTTTTCCTCAGGAACATAGAGGTAGAACAGGCGGGGTTCCAGGGTCTGCTTGTACTGGCTGCCGAACAGCTCGGTGTTGCGATCGAAGTACAGGCCGCTGTCGACGCTGAAGATCGGTACGCCGCGGTCTTCGCTGCTGTTGAATTCCTGGCCGGCGAGCAGGGTGTCCTTGCCACGCTGGTCCAGATCCAGGTCGTACTGGGTGTAGAGGTACTTGACCGAGGGCTTGAGGAAGCCGTAGCTCCAGTCCAGCGGCAGGCTGACGCCCGGCTCCACGTGGATGCGGTTGCCGTTGGCACGGGCCAGGCCCGGGATGCGGGTGTCGTACCACGGGCTCGCAACGCCATTCTCGTCGGTGAAGTCACCCTTGCGCAGATCACGCTCGAAGCGCACGAACTCGGTGGAGTAGGAGAACTTCAGGCCGCCGGCATCGACTGGCAGCATGCCATCCAGGGTGATCTGGGGCAGGCGGTCGTACGGGGTGATCTCGGTGACCGTGGCCATTTCATAGGCATGGGCATTGAGCCTGGCGGTGTAGCTGTCGCCACGCCAGGTGACGGCGCCCTGTTGGTTGACGTAGGTCGATTGCTCGATGCCCAGCTCGGTCTGCAGGTCCTGGAAGTAGTACGGGTCGCTGATGTCGGTGTAGTCCACCTCGGTCATCAGGCGTTCGTCCAGGCCGCCCTTGTGTTGCCAGTTGTACAGCCAGCGCTTGTCCTTGTACTCGGACTGCAGCTTGCGCTCGTCTTCCTCGTCATTCAGGTACGCACCACCGAACTGGCCTTCGCTGCTCTTGGTCAGGTAGCGGAACTCGCCTTCCATCAGCAGGCCACGCTTGGCCATGTAGCGCGGATAGAGGGTGGCGTCGTAGTTCGGCGCGAGGTTGAAGTAGTACGGCGTCAGCAGGGAGAAGCCGGTGTCGCTGCTGGTACCGATGCTCGGCGGCAGGAAGCCGGATTGGCGACGGTCGTCGATGGGGAAATAGATGTAGGGGGTATAGAACACCGGAATGTCCTTGACCCGCAGCGTCACGTTGGTCGCGGTGCCGAAGCCCGTGGCCTGGTTCAGCTTGATGTTGTTGCCTTTCAGGTGCCAGGCGTTGTCGCCCGGCTCGCAACGGGTGTAGGTGCCGTCCTTCAAGCGGATGATCGCGTCTTCCTGGCGCTTGGCGTACAGGGCGCTACCGCGGGTGTGCGATTTGTGCAGCACGTACTCGGCGTTGTCGATCTGCGCTTCGCCGTTGTCCAGTTGCAGTTCGGCCCTGTCGCCGACGACCAGGGCGCCGTTGTCGCGCAGCTTGACGTTGCCCACCAGCTCGCCACGGTTTTCGGCCTGCAGCAGGTTCGCCTCGTCGGCTTCCACCTGCATGCTGCCCTGGCGCAGGACCACGTCACCGGCGAGGGTCGCGACCTGCTTTTCCTGCTCGTAGCGCGAAGCCTTGGCGGAAACGTAGGTGGGCGCGTCTTCCGGCGGGGTCTTGTCGTTCATGCCGGGGCGGCGTGGCTCGACATAGGCACCTGCGCAGTACGGGCCGGCTTCGGCCAGTTGCGCTGCGGTCAGCTTGTCGCGCGGAACCCAGTCCAGATGGCTGAAGTCAGCACTACGGGAGGCGAGTGCCTTGCCACCGGCTTCGGTGACCAGCGTCGTCCGGGCTTCGGCCGATTCGGACGTGCCGCCCGTGGCTGCCGCGCCAGCGACGCCAACCCTGGAGCTCACGGCGCTTTCGCTGTGAACTGGGCGCGGAGGCAGGCTCTCTGCCGTCGCCTTGGGCGCACAGGCCCAACTGCCGGAGGCGGCTGCCTGGCAGTCGAACTGCTCGGCGGCGACTACGAACTGAGTGGCCACAGGCTGCATTGCCAGCAGGCTGCCGGTGACCAGCAGGGGGAATTTTTTACGAAACGCGGGGGATTTTACTGCCATCTTGTTAGTCCGGGCTTCCTGCGCGCCATCGGCCCGCGGGGGCCGCACGCCTCTCGATGGGCTGAAAAAGATGCTGGATAATAAAGCATGACCCGCGCAACGGCTAGCGCCGTCGGAGACCCTTGTAATGCCCCATGAAGATGTACGCCTTCAACAACTTAGCGCCTGGCTGGACCAGCGACTGCCCGCCTTGTTCCATGCCGAAGGCTGGGGCGAAGTGCCCCCCGCCGATCTGCTGCCGGCCAGCAGTGACGCGAGTTTCCGCCGTTATTTCCGCTGGCAGGCGGAGGGCCGCAGCCTGATCCTGATGGATGCTCCGCCGCCCCAGGAAGACTGTCGCCCCTTCGTCAAAGTGGCCGAAATGCTCGCCGAAGCCGGTGTGCATGTGCCGCGGATTCTTGCGGCGGACCTGGAGCAGGGCTTCCTCTTGCTCGATGATCTGGGCCGCCAGACCTACCTCGAGGTGATCGACGCCGATAACGCCGATGCCTTGTTCGAGGATGCGTTCCAGGCATTGCTTGCCCTGCAGAAGCGCAGCTTCGAGGTGCCGATGCCGGCCTATGACGATGCCCTGCTGCGTCGCGAACTGCAGCTGTTCCCCGACTGGTACCTGCAGCGCCACCTGGGCATCGAGCTGTCCGGCGAGCGCCTGGCTGCCTGGCAACGTGTGTGCGACCTGCTGATCACCAGCGCCCTCGAGCAGCCCCGTGTGCTGGTGCACCGCGACTACATGCCGCGGAACCTGATGCTCAGTACACCCAACCCGGGTGTGCTGGATTTCCAGGATGCGGTCTACGGCCCGGTCACCTACGACGTCACCAGCCTGTTCAAGGACGCCTTCCTCAGCTGGCCCGAAGCACGCGTGCGTGCCTGGCTGGAGCGCTACTGGAACCTCGCCCGTGAGGCCGGTATCCCAGTACAGCCGCAACTGGACGACTTCCTCCGTGCCAGCGACCTGATGGGCGTGCAGCGTCACCTCAAGGTCATCGGCATCTTCGCGCGCATCTGCCACCGTGATGGCAAGCCCAAGTACCTGGGTGATGTTCCGCGCTTCTTCTCCTATATAGAGGCGGTGATCGAGCGGCGCCCCGAGCTGGCCGATCTCAAGACACTGTTCGACTCCCTGCCGCAGGCCGAGGCGGTGACCCCATGAGGGCGATGATCCTCGCGGCGGGCAAGGGCGAGCGTATGCGCCCGTTGACGCTGCACACCCCCAAGCCGCTGGTGCGTGCCGCCGGCACGCCGTTGATCGAGTTCCACATCCGCGCGTTGGCGGCGGCCGGCTTCCGCGAACTGGTGATCAACCACGCCTGGCTCGGCCAGCAGATCGAGGATCACCTGGGTAGCGGCGAGCGTTTCGGCGTTTCCATCCGCTACTCGCCGGAAGGCGAACCCCTGGAAACCGGTGGCGGCATTCACCGCGCGCTGCCGCTGCTGGGGGACGAGCCTTTCCTGGTGGTCAACGGTGATATCTGGACCGACTACGATTTCGCCGCCCTGAAGGATTTTCCGTTGCAAGGGCTCGCTCATCTGGTGCTGGTGGATAACCCCGCTCACCACCCGGGTGGCGATTTCATCCTCGACCAGGGCGTGGTCCGTGACGGTGTGCCCGGCCAGCCAGGCCTGACCTACAGCGGCATCGCCGTGTTGCACCCCGCGCTTTTCGAAGGGAGCAGTGCCGGAGCCTTCAAGCTGGCGCCGTTACTGCGCCAGGCCATGGGCGACGGACGCGTCAGTGGCGAGCATTTCACCGGCCGCTGGGTGGATGTCGGCACCCACGAGCGCCTGGCGGAAGTCGAGCGCCTGATCGAGGCGGAGCGCTGAGATGTTCTGGCCCGTCACGTTGCTCGGCGCCATCGTCGGCATGTTCATCGCCAGCATTCCCGGTGCATTGCTGGGTGGCCTGCTTGGCCAGGTGGTGGATCGCCGGCTGAAGCTGGATTCCTGGGCCAGCCTGCGGGCGCGCTTGCGGCGTGGCATGGCTGTGGAGCAGGAGGACCTGCTTTTCGTACTGCTCGGCCGCTTGGCCAAGAGCGAGGGGCGGGTCGTGGACCTGCACATCCAGCAGGCCCGTTCCGAGATGCGCCGCCTTGGGCTGGACGAGGCCGGGCAGCGCCGCGCCATTGCTGCGTTTACCCGGGGCAAGTCCGAGTCGGTCGACCTGTACCTGCCTCTTCGTGGCTTGCGCTACCAGCGTGCTGAAGGCGAGACGCTGTTGCGCAGCTGCTGGCAGATGGCGGCGGCCGATGGCCGGGTGGGCAAACGCGAGCGGGAACTGATCCTGCTCTGGGGCAAGTGGCTGGACTGGCCGGCGGAGCAGGTGGAAGCCCTGTGCGCCGGCTTCGATGTGCCCGGCGGTGCGCCTGTACGTCGTGGCAGTGCCTACCAGGATGCGCTGGCGCTACTGGGGGTGAACGCCAACAGTGAACCGGCGGCGATCAAGCGCGCCTACCGGCGCTTGATCAGCCGCAACCACCCGGACAAGCTGGCCGGCGCCGGGGCCAGCCCGCAGCGTGTGCGTGAGGCCACCGAGAAAACCCGTGAGTTGCACAACGCCTACAGCCTGATCCGCGAGCGCCACGGCTTCCGCTAGATACCCGGCGACTGCGGGATGATGGGCGCCGGTGCGGCCGCAGGTGCCTTTTTCCCCGGTGCCTGCAGGTGCGATTCGAGCCAGCCGCGCACCCGCCGGAACAGTTGCTCCTGGTCGGCGTTCCGGTCCGGCAACGTCTTCAGGCCCACCTGCACATAGGCCGGGTGCTTGTCGCGCTTGCTCGCCTGCAGGCGCTTGAGGGCGGCTGCGCTGTCCAGTGGCCGGTCCTTGTAGAAGAAATCACCGATGGATTGCTTGAGCTTGGGCGCCGAGTCCTCCAGGGCCGGGCTGTAGCCGGGCGGCACCTCGGCATCCACCAGCACCAGGTTGTCGATGCCGGCGGACGGCGCGTCGCTCAAGGCCTGCACGGCCCAATAGGCACCGCTGCCGTGGCCGAGCAGGACGATGGTCTTCGGGCCCTGCTGGTTGGCGAAGGCAATGGCCGCCTGGATGCGCGCGGCGATCCGCGTGGCCTGGGCCTTGCGCTCTTCCTCGGCGCTGAGAACTGGCTGCGCCGGGTCGGTGGAGGGCTCGGCGCTGCCCGCCTGCTCAGGCGTGGGCGGTGGAGTGGCCGGGTCGGCCTTCTCGGTTTTCGCATCGCCATCGGCGGGTGGTTCGGCCTGTTCCACCGGGCGCGGCGGCGGCTCGTTACCCTTGGGATCGGGCAGGGTGAGGCTGAGGCTGTGCCAGCCGACATCCGGCAGCTTGTTGCGCAGCGGCGCGATCGCCCGAGGCCAGTCGGCGCTTTCGCCATCACCGGGCAGCAGGATCACCACGCCATTGGGCTCGGCCACATTGGCTGGCTTCCACAGGGCCAGGAAGGCATCGTCGCCGGCCTTCAGCTGCTGCTGTTCCTTCTGGGGCAACTGGCGCTCCAGGGCGCTGGCGTCTTCCTGGCTGCGTTCTTCCAGGGGCGCGCGCTCCACTGGCGCTTCCGTGGCTGCGTTCTCGTCCTTCTTTTCGGTCGGCGGGTCTTCGCCGTGGGCGATCGTCGGCAGTAGCAGCGCGAGGCAAAGGGCGGCGAGTGTCGGGCGAGGGGCTCGGAGCATCAGAGGATTCCACGGAGTGGCCATAGGCACGCAGCCTAATGGCTAGGCCGGTATTTGTCAGGCGCACCTTCGCCTCGGCAGGAATGCTGGAGTAAGGTACGTCGGCTTCGTTCTCGGGCAGCCTGGCTGTGCGGAGTTTCCTGTGATTCGTTCGTTGTGTCTTTTCCTTCTCACCTGCTGCCTGGCGGCTTCCCTGGGTGCTGCCCCCGCATCCACGCCAGTCGTACTGGAGCCGCCGCTGCGCGAGTGGCTGGATCAGCACGAGCAGTTGCGTGCCGGTGTGGTGCTGCAGGCGCCTTATGCACAGCTGGACCGCCGTCTGCAGCAGCTCTCCGGCGTCAACGTGGAGCTGCTCGACTGGGTCGCCGCCGCGCTCGGCGTGCGCCTGGTCTGGCGCACCTTCGCCGATAACGCCGAGTTGGAGAATGCCCTGCGCACCGGGCAGATCGACCTCGCGCCCGGCCTCAGCCAAACCCCTGCCGGCCTGCGCCTGTGGCTGTTCTCCGACCCCTATATGCGCGTGCCGCAGCTGGTGGTGGGGGAGCGCGGTAACGGCGGCGCCGTGGATATCGAGAAGCTCGGCGGTGATGAGCCCGTGGCGGTGCGTGCACCCAGCGCGGTGGCGGACTACCTGCGCGCCACCTACTCCAATGTCGCCGTGCAGGGCGTGGGCAGTGAGCGCCAGGCCCTGCGTGCGGTGCTGGAGCAGCAGGTGAAGTTCGCAGTGATAGACGAGGCGCAGCTCAGCCGGCTGTCTCGCGAGCAGGAGTTCTCCGGCCTTGCGGTGGTGGGCGACATCGGTTTTCCCCAGTTGCTGCGAGTGGCGACCCGGCGCGACTGGCCGCAGCTCTCCACGGCGGTGGACGCCGCCCTGCGCACCATTCCGCCCAAGGACCTGGACCAGTTGCACGAGCGCTGGCTGCAGCCCAAGTACCCGCGCATGGGCGAGTCGCCCGGTTTCTGGCAGAACCTCAGCCTGCTGCTCGGCCTGCTGTTCCTCAGCGCGGCGGCGATCATCTACTGGCTGCGCCGCCAGCAGCGCATCCTGGAGAAGCGTTTGCTGGAAGCGCGGCATGCCATCCAGCTGCGCGAGACGGCGGAGGAGGCGCTGCGCCTGACTCAGTTCTCCATCGACAACAGCACCGTCGGCATCCTTTGGGTCAACTGGGACAGCCATGTGCGCTATGCCAACCGTGCCGTGGAGCAGATGCTCGGCTACGAGGCCGGCGGCCTCACCGATCGCCCCCTGGCGCATATCCAGCCGCAGCTGGACATGGACCGCTGGCTCAACCTCTGGCGCCGCGCGCGCAATCACGATGAAAGTGCGCAGACCTTCGAGACCGCCTGTCTGCGCGCCGATGGCAGCGAGATGCCGGCGGACGTTTCCCTGAGCTTCCTGCGCTTCGGCACCTCCGAGTACCTGGTGGTGTTCCTCACCGACGTCACCGAGCGTCGCCGTGCCCATGCCGCCATGGAGGAGAGCGAGGCGCGCCTCAAGGGCATCGCCTCCAACGTGCCGGGCCTGGTGTTCCGCCTGGAGCGCCTGCGTGCCGGCGAGGACGCCGAATTCGCCTTCATCGGCGCCGGCAGCGAGGCCCTGGTGGGCTATAGCGCCGGTGAGTTGCTGGACACCGGGCGTGGCATCCGTGGCCTGGTGCACCCGGACGATGTCGACGGCTACTGGGCCAGCCAGATGGCGGCGCTGGCGGCTGACCGCGACTGGCACTGGCAGGGGCGTGTCCTCACCCGCGAAGGCCAGCAGCGCTGGGCCGACATCAAGGCCAGTGCGCGTCTTTTCGAGGACGGTCGCGCCACCTGGGACGGCGTGGTCTGGGATATCACCGCCAACAAGCAGATCGAACTCGAACTGGCCGCATCCCGTGCCCAACTGCGGGACCTGTCGGCGCACCTGGAAAGCGTGCGAGAGGAGGAGAAGGCGCGCATCGCCCGCGAAGTGCACGACGAGCTGGGCCAGGTGCTCACCGTGCTCAAGCTGGAAACCTCCATGTGCGAGCTGGCCTATGGCGAGCTGGACCCCGGCCTGGGCGAGCGCCTGAACAGCATGAAGCGCCTCATCGCCCAGCTCTTCCAACTGGTGCGCGATGTGGCCACGGCCTTGCGCCCGCCCATCCTCGACGCCGGCATCGGTTCGGCCATCGAGTGGCAGGCACGGCGCTTCGAGGCGCGCACCGGCATCCCCTGCCTGGTGCGGGTGCCGGAGGTGCTGCCGCAGCTGTCGGACGCCAAGGCCATCGGCCTGTTCCGTATCCTCCAGGAGGCACTGACCAACGTCATGCGCCACGCCCAGGCCCATAGCGTGGAAGTGGCGCTGGAGCTGGAAGACGGTGGCCTGCAACTGATCGTCAGCGACGATGGTGCGGGCTTCGACCCCGCTGCCTGCCGACCGGGCGTATCCTTCGGCCTCGTCGGCATGCGCGAGCGGGTGTTGATGCTGGGCGGCGACCTGTCGATCGACAGCCAGCCGGGAGAAGGCGCCACGCTGGTGGTGCGCATCGCTTTGGACAAGGAGAAGAGCAGGTGATCCGAGTACTGGTGGCCGAAGACCACACCATCGTCCGCGAGGGCATCAAGCAGTTGATCGGCCTGGCCAAGGACCTGTGCGTGGTGGGTGAGGCGGGCAATGGCGAGCAGTTGCTCGACACCCTGCGGCAGACGCCCTGCGAGGTGGTGCTGCTGGATATCTCCATGCCCGGCGTCAACGGCCTGGAGGCCATTCCGCGCATCCGTGCCCTGACCAACCCGCCGGCGGTGCTGGTGCTGTCGATGCACGACGAGGTGCAGATGGCGGCGCGCGCGCTGAAGATCGGCGCTGCCGGCTACGCCACCAAGGACAGCGACCCGGCGCTGCTGCTCACCGCCATCCGCAAGGTTGCGTCCGGTGGCCGCTACATCGACCCCGAGCTGGCCGACCGCATGGTCTTCGAAGTGGGCCTGACCGATTCGCGCCCGCCCCACGCGCTGTTGTCCGAGCGCGAGTTCTCGGTGTTCGAGCGCCTGGTTAAGGGGGAGGGCGTCAACGAGATCGCCCAGCACCTGGCGGTCAGCGGCAAGACCGTGAGCACCCACAAGGCGCGCCTGATGCAGAAGCTCGGCGCCCATTCGGTGGCCGATCTGGTCAAGTACGCGGTGGAGCACAAGCTGGTCTGAATACCTGATCGACCCGCTGGGAATTGTAGGGCTCGCCCTACACGCGATCCTCCGCCACCCTTATAGCAATCTCTCATAGCGCCCGATTTGCGTGGCTTGCCGGCTTCTCTAGTCTCTGGGGACGGCATAAACAAAAATCACAAAGGTGCGGTGATGGCCTCCATTCCGGCGAACGATGTACTGGTCAGCTTCCGTGGCGTGCAAAAGAGCTACGACGGCGAGTCGCTCATCGTCAAAGACCTCAACCTGGATATTCGCAAAGGCGAGTTCCTGACCCTGCTGGGCCCCTCCGGCTCCGGCAAGACCACCAGCCTGATGATGCTCGCCGGGTTCGAGACCCCGACCAATGGCGAGATCCTCCTGGCCGGGCGCTCGATCAACAACGTGCCGCCGCACAAGCGCGACATCGGCATGGTGTTCCAGAACTACGCGCTGTTCCCGCACATGACGGTGGCCGAGAACCTGGCCTTCCCGCTCACCGTGCGCGGCATGAACAAGACCGACATCAGCGAGCGCGTGAAGCGCGCGCTGTCCATGGTCCAGCTCGATGCCTTCCGCAACCGCTACCCGGCCCAGCTCTCCGGCGGCCAGCAGCAGCGCGTGGCCCTGGCCCGCGCCCTGGTGTTCGAGCCGCAGCTGGTGCTGATGGACGAGCCGCTGGGCGCGCTCGACAAACAGCTGCGCGAGCACATGCAGATGGAGATCAAGCACATCCACCAGCGCCTGGGCGTGACGGTGGTGTACGTGACCCACGACCAGGGCGAGGCGCTGACCATGTCCGACCGCGTGGCGGTGTTCCACCAGGGCGAGATCCAGCAGATCGCCCCGCCCCGCGAGCTCTACGAAGCCCCCAGCAACACCTTCGTGGCCAACTTCATCGGTGAGAACAACCGCCTCAACGGCCAGCTGGTCAGCCGTGATGGCGAGCGCTGCGTGGTCAGCCTGGCCCGTGGCGAGAAGGTCGAGGCGCTGGCGGTCAACGTCGGCCAGCCGGGCGAGCCGGTGACCCTGTCGATCCGCCCCGAACGGATACGCCTGAACGGTGGCAGCGAACACTGCGCGAACCGTTTCTCCGGCCGTGTCGAGGAGTTCGTCTACCTGGGCGACCACGTGCGCATCCGCATGGAGGTGTGTGGCAAGCCCGACTTCTTCGTCAAGCAACCCATTGCCGAGCTCGACCCCGCATTGGCGGTAGGCGACGTGGTGTCCCTCGGTTGGCAAGTGGAGCACGTGCGCGCACTGGACCCGCTGATAGCGGACTGACGACGCGGCGGCACCCCGGCATTACCCACCCAGCACTATGGAGAAAACAACAATGTCCAAATCCTTGAAGCTCACTGCCCTTGCGTTGGGGCTGGCATGCGCCGCACAGGCCATGGCAGCCGACCTGACCGTCGTTTCATTCGGCGGCGCGAACAAGAATGCCCAGGTGAAGGCGTTCTACGAACCCTTCCAGGCGTCCACCAGCAACAAGATCATCGCCGGCGAGTACAACGGCGAGATGGCCAAGGTGAAAGCCATGGTCGATACCGGCAGCGTTTCCTGGAACCTGGTAGAAGTCGAATCCCCCGAGCTGGCTCGTGGCTGTGACGAGGGCCTGTTCGAGGAGCTGGACCCGGCGCAGTTCGGCAAGGCCGAGGACTTCGTTCCCGGCGCCGTCCAACCCTGCGGCGTGGGCTTCTTCGTCTGGTCCACCGTGCTCGCCTACAACGCCGACAAGCTGAAGAGCGCCCCCACCAGTTGGGCCGACTTCTGGGACACCGGCAAATTCCCGGGCAAGCGCGGCCTGCGCAAGGGCGCCAAGTACACACTGGAGTTCGCCCTGATGGCCGACGGCGTCGCGCCCAAGGACGTCTACACCGTGCTCGCCACCAAGGAAGGCCAGGACCGCGCCTTCAAGAAGCTCGACCAGATCAAGCCGAGCATCCAGTGGTGGGAAGCCGGCGCCCAGCCGCCGCAGTTCCTCGCCTCCGGCGACGTGGTCATGAGCTCCGCCTACAACGGCCGCATCGCTGCCGTGCAGAAGGAGAGCAACCTCAAGGTGGTATGGACCGGCGGCATCTACGACTTCGACGCCTGGGCCATCCCGAAGGGTGCCAAGGATCAGGACGCCGCGCTGAAGTTCATCGCCTTCTCGGTCAAGCCCGAGCAGCAGAAGATCTACTCCGAGAACATCGCCTACGGTCCGGCCAATAAGCAGGCGGTACCGCTGCTGGACAAGGGCCTGCTCAAGGACATGCCGACCACGCCTGAGAACATCAAGGACCAGGTCGCCATGAACGTGACCTTCTGGGCCGACTACGGCGAGCAGCTGGAGCAGCGCTTCAACTCCTGGGCCGCCAAGTAACCGGCCACCCAGCACATCCCCTCCTCCTCGCGGGGGAGGGGAGTACCCAGAGATCCACCGGAGTTCGCCATGGCCACCCTCGTCGCCGGCCCGACCCTCAAGCAACGCCTCGCGCGTGCCGAGCGGGTCAACCGCCTGAAGTCCCAGGCCCTGATCCTGCCGCTGCTGCTGTTCCTCCTGCTGACCTTCCTGGTCCCCATCGGCACTCTGCTCTACAAGAGCGTGAGCAACCCCGAGGTGGTCGGCGCGCTGCCGCGTACCGTCGAGGCGATCTCCGCCTGGGACGGCAAGGCGCTGCCCGATGAGCCGGCCTACAAGGCCCTGGCCGAAGACCTGGCTGCTGCGCGCAAGAACCAGACCGTCGGCGATCTTTCCAAGCGCCTGAACATGGAGCTGGCCGGCTATCGCAGCCTGATGGCCAAGACCGCTCGCGCACTGCCGTTCAAGGAAACCCCCGCTTCCTACAAGGACGCGATGGAAGGCCTCGACGAGCGCTGGGGCGATCCGGCCTACTGGCAGGCGATCCGCCGCAACGCATCGAGCCTGACCCCCTATTACCTGCTGGCGGCCGTCGACCATCGCATCGACGACCTCGGCGAGGTCGCCCCGGCGACGCCCGACCAGGCCATCTACCTGGACATCTTCACCCGCACCTTCTGGATGGGCGCGGTGATCACCCTCATCTGCCTGGCGCTGGCCTATCCGCTGGCCTACCTGCTGGCCAACCTGCCGACGCGCAAGAGCAACCTGCTGATGATCTTGGTGCTGCTGCCGTTCTGGACCTCGATCCTGGTACGCGTGGCGGCCTGGATCGTGCTGCTGCAGTCCGGCGGCCTGATCAACGGGGCGCTGCTCAAGCTCGGGCTGATCGACCAGCCGCTGCAACTGGTGTTCAACCGCACCGGCGTCTACGTGGCGATGGTGCACATCATGCTGCCGTTCATGATCCTGCCGATCTACAGCGTGATGAAGGGCATCTCGCCCACCTACATGCGTGCGGCGATCTCCCTCGGCTGCCACCCCTTCGCCAGCTTCTGGCGGGTGTATTTCCCGCAGACAGTGGCGGGTGTCGGCGCGGGCTGCCTGCTGGTGTTCATCCTGTCCATCGGCTACTACATCACCCCGGCGCTGCTGGGCAGCCCGAACGACCAGATGGTCAGCTACTTCGTCGCCTTCTTCACCAACACCACCATCAACTGGGGCATGGCCACGGCCCTGGGCGGCATGCTACTGCTCGCCACCATGGTGCTCTACGTCGTCTACAGCTGGCTGGTGGGCGCCGGCCGCCTGCGCCTGGGTTGAGGAGAGAAGAAATGCTGAGTCCCTACATGTCTCCGGTCGAGCGCCTGTGGTTCTACACCCTGCGCATTCTCTGCGGCCTGGTGCTGCTGTTCCTGATCCTGCCGGTGCTGGTGATCATCCCGCTGTCGTTCAACTCGGGCACCTTCCTGGTCTATCCGCTGCAGGGCTTCTCCCTGCGCTGGTACGCGGACTTCTTCGGCTCGGCCGAGTGGATGCGCGCACTGACCAACAGCATCATCGTCGCCCCGGCGGCGACCTTGCTGGCGATGGTCTTCGGCACTCTGGCGTCCATTGGCCTGACCCGGGGCGAGTTCCGCGGCAAGGCGCTGGTGATGAGCCTATTGATCTCGCCGATGGTGGTGCCGGTGGTGATCATCGGTGTCGCCAGCTACCTGTTCTTCGCCCCGCTGGGGCTGGGCAACAGCTACCTGTCGCTGATCCTGGTGCACGCGGTGCTCGGTGTGCCCTTCGTCATCATCACCGTGTCGGCCACCCTGCAGGGCTTCAACCACAACCTGGTGCGCGCCGCCGCCAGCCTGGGTGCGCCGCCGCTGACCGCGTTCTTCCGCGTGACCCTGCCGCTGATCGCGCCGGGGGTGATCTCGGGGGCGCTGTTCGCCTTCGCCACCTCCTTCGACGAAGTGGTGGTGACCCTGTTCCTCGCCGGCCCCGAGCAGGCGACCCTGCCGAGGCAGATGTTCAGCGGCATCCGCGAGAACCTCAGCCCCACCATCGCGGCGGCGGCGACCCTGCTGATCGGCTTCTCCGTGGTGCTGTTGCTGGTGCTGGAGTGGCTGCGCGGCCGCAGCGAAAAACTGCGTACGTCGATGCCCGAGTAACGGCGCGACAGGTCGGAAACGGGGAGCTCAGGCTCCCCGTTTGCAGTGTGGTGGGGCATCGCTGATGTATGACAAAGCCATGGAGGCGGACTCAGGCTACAATCCGCGCCACCGTGATTCTGCTCCGAGGTCTGTCATGCAACCCTTCGCCATCGCACCGTCGATCCTTTCCGCCGATTTCGCCCGCCTGGGCGAGGAAGTCGACAACGTGCTCGCCGCTGGCGCCGATATCGTCCACTTCGACGTGATGGACAACCACTACGTGCCCAACCTGACCATCGGCCCGATGGTCTGCTCGGCACTGCGCAAGTACGGCGTCACCGCGCCCATCGACGTGCACCTGATGGTCTCGCCGGTGGATCGCATCATCGGCGACTTCATCGAGGCCGGTGCCACCTACATCACCTTCCACCCGGAAGCCTCCCTGCACGTCGACCGTTCCCTGCAACTGATCCGCGACGGCGGCTGCAAGGCCGGCCTGGTGTTCAACCCGGCAGCGGGCCTGGACGCACTGAAGTACGTGATGGACAAGGTCGACATGATCCTGCTGATGAGCGTGAACCCCGGCTTCGGCGGGCAGAAGTTCATCCCCGGGACCCTCGACAAGCTGCGTGAGGCGCGTGCGCTGATCGACGCCTCCGGCCGCGATATCCGCCTGGAGATCGACGGTGGTGTCAACGTGAAGAACATCCGCGAGATCGCCGCCGCGGGCGCTGACACCTTCGTCGCCGGCTCGGCCATCTTCAACACGCCGGACTACGCCGAAGTCATCGCCGCCATGCGCGCCGAGCTGGCCCAGGCCTGATGAGCGCCCTGCAGCGGCTGTTCGACGGGCGCCTGCCGCGCCTGGTGATGTTCGACCTGGATGGCACCCTGGTGGATTCGGTGCCCGACCTCGCTGCCGCCATCGACCGCATGCTCGTCACCCTGGGCCGCCCGGCCGCGGGTATCGAGCAGGTGCGCGAATGGGTCGGCAACGGTACCCGGGTGCTGGTGCGCCGCGCCCTGGCCGGTGGCCTCGACCATGCCGCCGTGCATGACGAGGACGCCGAGAAGGCGCTGGAGATCTTCATGGAGGCCTACGCCGACAGCCATTCGCTGACGGTGGTCTACCCGGGCGTCGCCGAGACTCTCAAGTGGCTGAAGAAGAAAGGCGTCGAGCTGGCGCTGATCACCAACAAGCCGGAGCGCTTCGTCGCCCCCTTGCTGGACGAGATGAAGCTTGGTCGTTACTTCCCGTTGATCATCGCCGGCGACACCCTGCCCCAGCAGAAGCCCGACCCGGCGGCGCTGCTCCATGTGATGCACATGACCGGCACCAGCCGCACCGAATCGCTGTTCATCGGTGACTCGCGCAACGACGTGCTGGCAGCCAAGGCGGCCGGCGTGCAGTGCGTGGCCTTGAGCTACGGCTACAACCACGGACGGCCCATCAGCGAAGAGGAGCCGGCCCTGGTGGTGGACGACCTGCGTGAGCTGCTGCCTGGCGGTTGCGCGGCAAACGGCGCTGCGCTAATGTCGCCCGACTCCCCAGATCATCTGCCTCACAGAGATAGAAACGTGCTGGTTCCCTGCAAGCGTTGGCTCGAACGAGCCGGAATGAAGATCATCAAGGCCGCGGCCCGTTGGCGCTGGCGCGCCTGATTTGATTCTGGCCGGATACTCCGGCGCGTTCGCACACCGACGTTTTTTCTCCAGGAGCCTCCGGGCTCCTCGCCCACGAGGCTGATCATGACCCGCGATGAATTCCTGCGTTTGGCCGCTGAAGGCTACAACCGCATCCCGCTCGCGTTCGAAACCCTGGCGGATTTCGACACCCCCCTTTCCCTCTACCTGAAGCTGGCCGACACGCCCTTCTCCTACCTGCTCGAATCGGTACAGGGCGGCGAGAAGTGGGGCCGCTACTCGATCATCGGGCTGGAAAGCCGCACCGTCCTGCGTGCCCATGGCCACCAGGTCAGCGTGAGCGTCGACGGCCAGGTCGTGGAAAGCCAGGAGAGCGAAGACCCGCTGGGCTTCGTCGAAAGCTTCAAGGATCGCTACAAGGTGGCGCCCATCGCCGGGCTGCCGCGCTTCAATGGCGGGCTGGTGGGTTACTTCGGCTACGACTGCGTGCGCTACGTCGAGAAGCGCCTGGCCAACTGCCCGAACCCCGATCCGCTGGGCACCCCGGACATCCTGCTGATGGTTTCGGACGCCGTGGTGGTGTTCGACAACCTGGCCGGCAAGCTGCACGCCATCGTGCTGGTCGACCCGAGCGCCCCCGACGCCTTCGAGCAGGGCCAGGCGGCCCTCGCCGAGCTGCGCCAGAAGCTGCGCCTGCCGATCACCCCGCGCCTGGGCGTGGACCCGGCGCTGCAGTTCTCCGAAGACCTGCCCTACCGCTCCAGCTCCACCCGTGAGGAGTACGAGCAGGCGGTACGCGAGATCAAGGAGTTCATCCTCGCCGGCGACTGCATGCAGGTGGTGATCTCCCAGCGCATGACCATCGATTTCAAGGCTGCGCCCATCGACCTGTACCGGGCGCTGCGCTGCTTCAACCCGACGCCTTACATGTACTTCTTCAACTTCGGCGACTTCCATGTGGTGGGCAGCTCGCCGGAGGTGCTGGTGCGGGTCGAGGATGGCCTGGTCACCGTGCGCCCCATCGCCGGCACCCGCCCGCGTGGCGCCACCGAGGAAGCCGACCTGGCGCTGGAGGAGGACCTGCTCTCCGACGCCAAGGAACTCGCCGAGCACCTGATGCTCATCGACCTGGGCCGCAACGATGTCGGCCGCGTCTCGTCCACCGGCTCGGTGAAGGTCACCGAGAAGATGGTGATCGAGCGCTACTCCAACGTGATGCACATCGTCTCCAACGTCACCGGGCAGCTGAAGGACGGCGTCTCGGCGATGGACGCGCTGCGCGCCATCCTGCCGGCCGGCACCCTCTCCGGGGCGCCGAAGATCCGCGCGATGGAGATCATCGACCAGCTCGAACCGGTCAAGCGTGGCGTCTACGGCGGCGCCGTGGGCTACCTGGCCTGGAACGGCAATATGGACACCGCCATCGCGATTCGCACGGCGGTCATCAAGGACGGCCAACTGCACGTGCAGGCAGGCGCGGGAATCGTCGCCGACTCGGTCCCGGCACTGGAATGGGAGGAGACGCTGAACAAGCGCCGCGCCATGTTCCGTGCCGTGGCTCTCGCCGAACAGACCGCCAAGACCGACGCCTGAGGATCGCTCCATGTTGCTGATGATCGATCAGCATGATTGGCTTCCGCAGTTGTCCACCGTCTTCCCTAATATGCTCTGTAAGCCCCGTTTTTAGCGGGGCACGCTTTCCGCATCTGTCCGCCCTGTTGCGCTGACATCCTGAAAAATTGCGGGTATCGTTGCGGGTATCATCCGTAAATCGCTCCGATACCCGCATGCCTCTAACTGACGTGAAGATCCGCCAGGCCAAGCCTGGAGATGCCCCTATCAAGATGACCGATGGGGGAGGGCTGGTTCTAGAGGTGCGCCCAAACGGGTCCAAGCTCTGGCGCTACCGGTATCGCCTGGCGGGCAAAGAGAACCTATTTGCCATCGGCTCCTATCCTGAAGTCTCGCTTGCAGATGCGCGCGCTGAGCGAGATATGGCGCGCGTTCATGTGAAGGCTGGCCGTCATCCATCCCATGTCCGCCAGACTGAAAAAGCCCTGCAGCTCGCAGAGAACAGAAACACCTTCAAAGCTGTGGCAGATGAGTGGATACAGCAGCGTCTGAGCAAGCGGACAGAAAGGTATCGGGATCAGATCAGCCGAGCTTTTGAAAGCAACGTCTACTCCTACATCGGCCGGTTGCCGATGCGAGAGATTACTGCCGCTCACGTCCTCGATGTGATGCGTCGTATGGATGAGCGTGGGGCGTCAGTCTACGCGCTGCAGGTGCGGCAGTGGATATCTGCAGTCTTCTGCTTCGGGGTGGTGACGCTGCGGGCAGACGCAGATCCTGCCGCTGCCGTGCGTGGCGCGGTTGAGCGCGGCGAAATCAATCACAGCCGTCCCATGTCGCGCGAGCAGCTCGGGATCTACATGGATGCCGTGAAGCGGTACAAAGGGTTTCGAGTTACAGTCATCGCGCTACAGTTGCTGCCTTTGCTATTTACTCGAACTGTAGAGTTACGGGCGGCACGTTGGCCTGAGTTCGATTTAGATAACGCGCTTTGGACGGTGCCGGCGGCGCGGATGAAGAAACGCCGCATTCACCTTGTGCCGCTGCCTTCCCAGGCGTTGGCGCTGCTAAGGGAGTTGCGGGAGATCACACCTGGCGATTTGCTTTTCCCAGGTCTGAAGAGTCCGACTCAACCGCTCAGTCCAACGACTCTTAATCGTGCAATGGAGTATATGGGGCTGAAGGGGTGGCACTGTCACGACTTTAGAGCGACGGCGAATACACATCTTGAGGAAATGAAGTGCTTTCGGACTCAAGTGATCGATATTCAGATGGCAAGGAAGGACAAGGATAAAACTAGGGCCTCTTATAATCATGCCGCCTATTTGGACGAGCGGCGTGTGATGATGCAGGCATGGGCTGACTGGATTCTGCAGTGACTATGGGGTGGATGATGCTGAAGTTTCAGGATGAGACAGTTAGTACGATAATAAAAGAAGCAATGGATGTGGTTCGAAAGGCAGGGAAGGATAAATATCAATTTGAGTCTTTCTTCTTAACTTCCTTGACTGTTTTGCTAAATAAGGCTGAGGCGATTGATCATTTTTGCGGCTTCAATGCTGAGCACAGTGGTCTTCGGTTGTTGGAGCATCTTAAAAATTTCGCTAGAACTGGCGACAATTATCAGTCGCTCTTGGTGATATTGTATAGGTTCATGGTGGAGATCGATTTTTGTTTCCCTGATGACGATGAGCTTGTCACGGTGGCATTGTCGCAGATTAGGTTTGCGTCAGAGGCTGAACTCTCGTTTTTCAGTCCGCCCTCACGCTCAGTAATCAGATACGCTGAATTGGTGATGCCAGTTCAAATATTAAAGTCTCTGAAGAATTCACCAAGTATAAAGTCTGTTGAACAGTTTAATGACTATGTTGCTGGGATCCCCAAGAGCCACGAGCTTATGAAAAGTGAGCTTGATAGTCGAATAGAGACTGTTAATGGCCTTCAGGGTGAGGTGGCGGAACTCAAAAAAGTTCTACAAAACTATCGAGATGCTTTTAATTTTGTCGGCCTCTACGATGGCTTCAATAAGTTGGCAGAAACTAAACGTTGGGAAGTGGTTCGGGGTGTCTGCATGTTGTTCTTCCTCGCAGTGGCAATGCTATCCCCGGCGGTATGGAAGATCTATGCGTCTATATCCAGTGGTGACTATCTAAAGGACAGCTTCGTTATCAATCTTCCATTCTGGCTGTCGGTGGCAGCAGTAGAATTGCTGCTGATATACTTCTACCGGGTTGTTCTGCATAACCTGAAATCGGTGCGAGGCCAGTTGGTTCAGATCGACTTGAGAAGAACTCTCTGCCAGTTTGTTCAGTCTTATGCTGAATATGCTGTGAAGATGAAGGCTGCGGATAAAGAGGTTTTGTCCAAGTTCGAGAACTTGATTTTTAGCGGAATTGTTGCAGACGCTGGAGATATACCTTCGACTTTTGATGGGATGGACCAGCTAATTAAGTTGATCCAAAAAACAAAAGGGCCATAAACTCGTTTAGATTGAGGCGCCCACGAGGGGCGCTCGCTAGAAGTCGATCAGCCGAAAAGCTCAGCGTGGGTTCCCAAGGCGACAAAGATGAGGTTCGTTCCGTCGTCTTGGTAGATGAGTAGGAAGTCCCCGCGAATGTGGCACTCCCTTGATCCGTCCCATTCGCCTACCAGCTCATGGTCAAGGTATTCAGCCCCGAGTGCTTCGCCCTTGAAAAGGGTTGCCATGACATCTCTCGCTTCGTGCATGTCATGGCGGCCCGCGCGCTTATAGCGCTCCCAGGCTTTCTGGAATTCACGCGTGTACGCGACGTGCCGTGGCAGGTCTGCCCGCTTCTCCTTCTTCTCCTGCTTCGCCATCCAGCTCCCCCATCATCTCGTCCATCGTATCGAACTGACGGCGAATCTCTCTGGCTTGAGCAAGGGCGCGGCGGCTGCTCTCAGAGGGAGTGCGCACCTCGAAGGGGAGGCCTTGGGTCACAACGACCTGCCTAAGGAAAATCCGAATTGCGTCGCTAACGGTGAGACCACAGGCTTCGAGTACCTGGGCGGCGCTATCCTTCAAATCCTCTTCGATGCGTGCGCGCACGTCAGTGGTTTTAAGTGCTGCTGCCATGATATCACCTCTTTACGTAATGTAGCTACAACGTGGCTACAACTAGGATTCTAGAGTTTTTAATCCGTATTCGCAACAAATTTGATTAAGGAAATGCAATTCCCGTGACCTCAGATGATGTGGAGTGATAGTCCTTGGCACCTCACTCCGCACCATGCTGTTGTGGAGTCAGGCTACCCTGCGAGCCCTTTTCTGCCGGGCGATCCAGTCCTGTACCTCTAGCTGGGACCAGCGCGACGCACACCCGAGTTTGATTGGCTCAGGGAAAAGGCCAGTGCTGATCATTTCGTAGATGGCAGACTTACCGAATCCGGCTTGGCGGCACACTTCCGGCAGCTTGATCAGGGTGTCGATTTGCTGAATGGTCACGCTACTTCTCCCTGGAGCCAAGCTGGCTCCCATTCGCTGTCACACAGGCCATAAGCACTGGAGCACGCCGAGGCGTCGGCCAGGCCGACCAGAAGGTCGTAGTGCACACCGCCCCGAGTGGTCTTCGACCACTCTACGGCTTGCCGGATGTTGGCGATGCTGACGATCTCGGCGGCGCTGAGATCGGCTATCGAGCCGCTGGGGTGCTTCGCATTGGCGCCGGCGAAGAAGGTCGCTGCTCCTTGCTTGCTGGCCTGCCTAGTGACAGCTTCCCAGCGCTCCACGCGGTCGATTACCTCGGGGAAGCGCAGGGCGATCTCGCGCAGTTCGTCCTTCCTGCAGTTGATGCAGGGCATGCAGCCCACCCGGCCCATCCCCTGGGAGTACAACGGGTTCGGCTTCACGCCCATGTAGCGGTGTGCCTCGAAGACGGCCGGCACATCCCACTTGAGGATCGGGCGGTAGTTGAATAGCCCGCCGCCTACCTCGTCGCACTCGGGCAGGTAGCGCCTGGCGAGCGACTCGCCAGCCCGCACGCCCTGCCAGCTCAGAATCATGTTGCCTTGCCCCATGAGGGGGATGGTCACCTGTTCGAGCATGGGGTTGCGCTTCAACTCCTCGGTGCAGAACTGAGCGCGTCGGCTGGGGAATCGGCCCTTCCAGACACAGAGGTCGAGGAAAGGGTTACCTGTCGGCTGCAGCACCTCCATCGCGGCCAGCACGATCTCCTCGGGCACCCCTTGTTCGCGCCACTTCGTTTCGACGAAACGGCGCTTGCCGGCGATCTGCCGGGTGAAGTCGGCCTTCACTCGGCGGATCGGCGTGTGGGTCACTCGCTCCAGGTAGTCGAGGTATTCATAGGTCTGCTCGTGCTCGTTGCCGGTGTCGGCGAAGACGGCCTGCAGGTTCTCGGCCTCCAGGGCTATGGCCACCAGCAGGGTGGCGGTGGAGTCCTTGCCGCCGGAGACGCTGACGATGTTGTGAGTGGTCATGCCGCACCCCCGTGGACGAGCGGAGCGGTAGCAGGCAATCTCGGCTGAGTCAGCGGGAGGGCTGAGCGATGAAGGCGAGCGAGTGGAGGGAGCGGACCCTGTTGGGCCTGTGGTGGTTGATGTTCGGTGCAGCTGCGGTGTGGCTCCTGGTCGGCTCGACGGCCTATTGGGTCAAGCATGGATGGCTCCCGCCTGATACGTCGGGCTGGGTTCAGGCGTTTGGCGGCATTGGCGCGATTATCGGCGTGTTCATGGTTTCTCGTCTGGAGGCGAGGACGAAGAAGAACGAACGCCTGCAGGATGACTATGACTACATGAACAAAGCCCTTCGCATTTGCTGGATATGCGACTGGCAGTATCGAGGGCTACTACCGAGACCTTGAGGCCCTGCCTTTCTCGGAGGCTCGTCTGCAGCACAACATCGACATCTTCGAGACGGTGCAACTGGACATGGAGAGCATCGACTACGGTCGAATCGCTGAGCTGGATGCCGCGACGGCTTGGTCGGATCTTCGGCGCTCTATTCGTCTCATACTGTCCAACCTGAAAAGCAAAGTGGGCACTGCGCAGAAGTTGAGTGTTCCCCAGGCTCAGATGTGGCATGAGCGCGCGCAGCTGGATATCGGAGCGCTGCAGAAGGCGATAGTCGAGTACGGTTCTCGTCACTCGTGGATACGTCGGCAGTATGAGTAACGGGTGCGTATACCCCTTAACAGGCTGCGCGGCTGGGGTTGGGGGAGTAGCGGAGCGGTGCACATCTTCTGCGCCCCCGCGCACGCCTTTCGTGGGGTATACGTGGGCCCCGCTGCCTGCGGGAAGGGAGGGAATGATGCCTGCCGCTGCGCGGCAGAGGCTGTTTATCTCGCCACCCTCGGGCAGCGGATGGCGGCCGTGGGCGCTGGCGTTCATCTGGAGATCCTGAGCAGGGCCGCCGCGCTTTCGCGCGGTCGGGGCTTGGGTGCGGTGGGCGGCGAGGGTCATGGCTGGGCCTCCTCTGCCTCGGAGGGGCGCCCTAGGGGCAAGCCGGTTAAGGTGGCCCGAACCTCGGCGTACGTCTCCAGATGCCCGCAGGGGTTGTTCCAGCGGTGCACTTTGAGGCGGCGGCTGCCGTCGTAGGAGATGTTGTCGTACGGCTCGCCGCGAGGCTTACCGCAGTGCATGCAAACCCATGGCATCGTCACTCGCAGGGAATACAGCCCCTCGTGCTGGTCGCACCCGGGAATGTTCACCGTGCGCTCCTCCGGCAGGATCGCTTCGCCAGCCTGCTGCTGTTCGGCTGCGGTCGGGTCGCTGGCAGTCAGCAGGCCGCAGATATCGACCAGCATCATGCACATGTTCGCCGTGTCGGCTGCATGCTCGCGGATGCCGTCGTTGTTGCCGACCTTCAGTGCCTTCTGCAGCTTGCTGAGGTGGTAGAAAATCTCCAGCAGCGCGGTCTTCCGGTCCATTGCCAGCCAGCCGGGCCGGTCGCCTTTCCCTGCATTGGCGTGCAGCTCGGTCTCCATCAGCTTGAGGAAGGGCAGCAGCACTTCGGCGTATTTCTCTGGCTCGTCGGCATGGGGGTTCTCGCCCTTGAGCGTGAACCCCACAGTCCACTCCTGCCCGCCGTCTACGGTCTTTCCGTTGCGGTCGCCGTTGACGTCGCTATGGAGGGTTTGGCTTACGCTGACGTCCACGGCGCCGAGGTCGTGGAACCAATCGGCGACTTGCGTGGAGTTGTTGAAGGCGCCGTCAAAGATGTACAGCATCGCCTGGTAGCGGCCGGGGCTGCCTTCAAAGATGACGGCGCATTCGCCGAGGTGGTCTGACGTAGGGCAGCCGCCGCCGGTCATCAGGCCATTGATGTTGTTGAGCATGTTGTTGGAGAGCTTCATGCCGCACGCTCCTTCACCAGGTCTTCGAGTAGCAGCTGCTGGCGGATCTCGCGTTGCATGGCCCAAAGGGCTTCGGTGCCGAGGTCGCGGCGGATGCGGGCCTGCTGGGCGGCGCTGAAGCGCTCGGCCTCGGTGGCCTTCTTCACGGCGCGGTCGTGGTTGTGCTGCAGGCGGCCGGCGGCCTCGGGGTCTAGGCGCAGCAGGGGGAAGTTACGCCGCATCGCGCACCTCCTCGGCCTGCTGCAGGCTCCGGGAGTGGTCGATGATGTCGCGCAGGGAGTTCGCTCCGTCGTAGTCCGGCCCTACGGGGATGTACACCGCAACGTCTTCGTAGTCGTTCCCGGTGTGCATCCGTTCGAGGTAGTCCACGCGGTCGGTGTCGGGATGATGGCCGAGGGTGCGGGTTGCGATCTTCTCCAGCTGACCCGCGATCCATCGGGCCCCGTTGGCCTTGTCGTTGGCCCGTAGTCCGGCGAAGGTGTCCACACTCAGGCGCATCATGTTTACCGCTGCCACGATGGCGTCGCGGTCGGTCTCGCTCACCAAGTGTTGGGCGGTGTTCGCGCGTTGCAGGCGCTCGACCTCGGCCTGGTGCATCGGCACCAGCTCTTCGTGGGCTTCGATGCGGCCGGAGACCTGGCCGTCATTGAGGCCGGCGCGATAGCCGGCGTAGAAGGTCAGGGCAATCGCGACGGTGCAGGCGATGCCGGACAGGATTTGCAAGGTGGTCATGTGTTGCTCCTTTCGTGGTAGGGCCGGCTCGCTGGTGGTGCAGTGGCCGGCAGTTGGTGCTGCTTACTCGATTGGTTGGGTGCTCGGGCCATCGGCCAGGGCGTTGTCGGCGTCCTCCGCTCGGGAGTCGATGAAGACGGCGAGGTGGCGGATGTCGACGAACTTGGGTGCCTTGGCGCTGGTGTCCAGAATCGTGACCGGCAAGGGCAGGCGGCCGGCGTTGAGGGCGCGCGTGAAGTTGTCGTCGTTGAGGTTGCGGAAGTAGCGGGCCCGCACCTGCTCCACGGGTGCCAGCACGTCGCCGAAGGTCCGATAGAGCATCTCGACGGTCTGCTGGCGTGGCGCCGGTGGCAGGCGCAGTTCGCGCTGTGCTTGCTGGCTCATGCCACCGCCTTAGCCGTCTGGTCGGCAAGGCGCTTGAGGCTGATTCGCCCCGGGGTGCGCGTTGCTTTGGGCTTGCTGGTGGTGGCGATGCTTGCGCGGATCTCGCGGTTGATTCCTCCCAGCGCCTCCCGGGCCGTGGAGCCGAATGCGACGAACCGGGGCAGCTTGGCGCTGCTGTCGCGGGGCTCGATCACGGCGCCCAGCTCGACGCCCTCAACGCCTGCCCCTAGGCGAAGCATTGCGCGGCCCTGGTAGTGGTCTCCCAGGTCCTGGGCGAGGCGTTCGAGGGCGGCCGCAAGCTGCAGGTGCTCGATCTGCAACGGGGCGGCGGCGGTGAGGGAGACGCCGGCGGCGCTCGCGGCCAGTGTCAGGGTGGATAGGATCTTCTGCTGGGTACAGCGCTGTTCAGGCAGCTGCAGCAGCTCGGTGAGCAGGGCTTTAATCAGGGCGCGGTCCATTCTTTTGCTCCCAGGCGATTTCGACTTGAGTGCGCACCATCTCGCGAAGGTGTGCAGGTACTTGTGCCAGCGCCGCCCGGCGCTCCTCTTTGGTTTCCAAAGCGAGGATCTGCTGGGCGTACTGGCGGGGGCGGGGCGTCTGGTCATGCAACATCGCGCGGGTCCGGCTTCTGTTCGGGCAGTGCTCGCTCAAGCCCCAGCTTCTGCTCAAGCCACCGCAGGCCGGCCTGAGTCACGCGAGTGGACCGGGTGTATTGCATGCCGTGGGTCTCGTGGAACCAGCTCCCCTCTCGGGTGACCAGGTAGAGCGAGTCGCGCGACCCGTGGCGGGGCAGGTTCCTGGTGTCGATCAGGTCGCGCTCGCGCATGGCGGCAATCAGCTTGGGTCGGGTGAGACCGAGGGCCTTGGCGGCTTCCTGCAGGGTGTAAGTGCTCATGTCTGCCCCCTATGCCGCTTGGGCTGCATGGAAGCTGCCGACCAGATCCTGCAGGCGCTGACTCAGGCGCGCGTAGGCGCAGCTGCGGTCTTCGGGCAGGGTGAACTCGGCGACGCTGCCAGCGGCGGCCAGGACGGCCCGTGTGCCGTGTGGCGTGGGCTTCAGGCAGAGCTCCACCTTCAGCCCGTCCAGATCCAGCGAGTAGCTTCCAGTGCGGCGCCGGGTGGCCAGCTGCAGCACGGCCTCGGTGCGGCTCTGCAGCTCGGCCTCCAGCTGGTCGGGCAGGCCGGCCAGGGCGCAGCCGTTCACTGCGGCTTCCAGATAGCGGCCGAGCAGGGCGGCATTTCGCGTGTACTGTCGGTCAAGGCTCAGCGTGCTGGTGGTGCCGGCAGCGCGGGCCCGGACGATGACCTGATCGCCGTCCTGGCTGATATCGAGCACGGCATAGGCGGAGTCTCGACCGTGCGCCTGCAGGCGATGGGTGAAGCTGCCATTCAGGCGGAGCTGCTGCTGCAGGAGCATCGCGGAGGTGCTGCTGAGGGTCAGGCGGCGCATGGGGTCGCCTCCTTCTGCAGGTAGTCCTGCAGCTGGCTGAGCATCCCTGTCAGGGTGCCCATCCCTTCGGCGGGGGAGTAGTCGAAGTCCGGGGCGCCGGCGTCGTTCAGAACCGCTGAGTAGCGGTGCGCGTCTTCGTCCTCGTCCAGGCCATGAAGCGGCTCAACCGTGACCCAAAGGTTGTCGATGCACGCGTAGTTGAATGTGGCCAGGTAGACGTTCTGAGCATTGATCAGCATGCAGGTCGCCAAGATCTGCAGTGTTAGTTCTTCGGTGGTGGGTTTCATGCTGCGTCACCTCCAAAGGGCTTGGAGGGCGCTGCCTTGATCACGAAGAATTTGGCGGGGATGTAGCGGATGCCAGTGTCTTTAGCTGCACGGCGCAGCTCCTGGCGGCGGAACTCGTCGCATGCCGGCAAGGCATGCAGGGTTGCGGTGGTGGTACGCATGGTTTGCCTCGTCTCTGTGGTAGGAAGACGAGGCAATTAAACATTGGGTTTATTGTTCGGTCAACACAAGTTGTTTATTGGCTGCGTATGAGTCCTGGCTTTGATCGGCGGCGAAGTGTGGACCACCAAAAGACCCAGCCAAGAATGACGATGCCATTCGCCTGCACTTCCTCGTGGGTGTAGGTCTCGTCCGGGTGCTCCGCCGAGTTGAAGCTTTTGAGGCGGAGCCCCCCGCCTGGCAGGCGGTAAACATACTTGGCGCGAAGCATTCCATCGTGCTCCAGGGCGTAGATCTCCCCGTCCACAATGTTTGTGGTGCCTCGGTCAACACCGATAGTGGCCCCATCCATGATGAGGGGTTCCATGCTATTGCCGTTCAGCGGGGCGCAGAAGGCGCTGCTTGGATCCACCCCGGCGGCTCTGAGCGTGGCATAGGAGAACCTGAGCTTGCGCCCTTCAACGGGAAGGACTGCGGTGCGGCCCTGTCCGCCGGATATTTCCACTTCCTTGTAGAGAGGCACTTCGACTTCATCCTCGTCTAAGGGGGTGCTGTCATCCCACGGGTGCAGCTGCTCAAGCATTGTCGAGGGGTTTGAGGCGGTTCGCGCCTCCTCCTCCGGATCGTCGGGCATGCCTACAAGCAACCAGCGCGGATTAACGAGCAGCGCATCGGCGATATCGAACGCTCGCTGGGCAGGTACTCCCCGATGAAACCAGTTGTTGACGTGTTGAGGCTCCACCTTCATGAGGTCGGCGAAAGCCTTGGGAGTGAGGTTCCGCTCCTTGAGGATGGCGCGGAGGCGTGATCCGGATTCATTCATAAACACGGAGTTTACTGGGGTAGACATTCTGATTAAATAAACATAATGTGCACTACGTCAGCCGACCCATAGTGAGATGTTTATGAAACAGACAGCCCTTGAAAAGGCCATCAGCGCCGTAGGTGGTGGTCGGGCCCTAGCTCAGGCCCTTGGGATTTCGCCTATGGCGATCTCCCAATGGAAGCGTCGCGGTGTTCCGGTAGAGCGAGTTCCCGCGGTTGTTCGGGCTTGCAATGGCCTGGTGCGTGCGCACGAGCTGCGGCCTGACCAGCCCGATCTTTTCCCGGCGCCGCAGCAAACCCAAGCTGCCGCCTAGAAAAAAGGCGCCCTAAGGCGCCTCGTTTTCCCCCGTAGGGCGCTCACCACAAGCTCCCCCTCGGGTCCCGGGCTCGGAAGCCTGGGGGTTGCCTGCCTACTCCACCACGAGCCGGCAGGCTGTTTCGGCGTGGTGCGTGCGGAGCACGTGCCTCGCCTGGGGGCAGATGGCTAGTCCTACCACAGAGTTGCCATCTACCAGTGACCACCTTGCAAGTGACCACGGCGCCACTGTACCAATCAGTTGCCGCGTGGTCACTGGCAGTCTTTCGTTGGAAATGCCATGACCAATAAGCGACTCAAAGGGGAGGAGTTGGCGCAGCGCGTCGTTCTGAACCTGCTATCCAAGAAGCGACTCAGCGGGCAGGAGCGCGCGCAGCGCACCATCCTGACCATCCCGCAGGCGTTAAACCACGCCGCACATGATTACCCCGGCGGTGCTACCGCCATCGCCGCTGTTGACGGCGGCAGCCCTACCACTCTCAACCACAAGTTGAGCCTCACCAACACGACCCACACGCCGAGCATCCGTGACCTGGAATTGATCCTGGACCTGACGCGGGATCGCCGGATCGTGGATGCCATCCTTCACCCCATCGGCTTTGTCGGCATTGATATCTCCGACCTGCGCGAGACCAGCTCGCCTAAGGCCTTGCTGGCCGGCATTAGCGAGATGCTGACCAAGGAGGGCGAACTGACTCAGCACCTCAGCAAGAGCCTGGATGATGACGTGCTCGATGCCGACGAGCTGGCCGAGTGGGAGCTGCTGGCCGAGCGCCTGGTGCAGGCCGTGTTCCAGCTGGGCGCCGCTGTGCGCAAGAAGCACATGGAGGGCGACGCAGATGGCCGATAACGCGGATCGCGCAGACGCGCAGAACGAGATCTACATGGATGCTCTGCTGCACAACCTGAAGGCGCGCCCTGTGCGCGAGTGTCTGGAGCTGTGCGCGGATTGTGAAGAGCCGATTCCGGCGGCTCGCCGCGAAGCCTTGAAGGGGCAGGGCTGCACGCTCTGCATCGGATGCCAGGTGATCAACGACCAGAGGAAGGTGGCGCTGTATGGCTGATTTCGACCTGCTGGACGATGTGCTGAAGCAGCTGCAGGACTACGGCCTGCGCCCCGAGACCCCGCTGCTGGTGGGGAAGCGGGTGCGGTGTGAGGCCGAGAACGACAAGGCCCCGGAGAAGACCGGCTGGTACGTGATCTATGAGCACCTGACCAGCGATCACAGAACCATCTACTGCGGCGCCTACGGCGACTGGCGGCAAGGCGAAAAAGGTCGGTGGCAGCGGATCAAGCCCAAGGGCGGCCGGCTGTCGCCCGAAGACCGCGAGGTGATGAAGAAGCGGGCCGAGGAGGGCCAGCGCAAGGCCGCTGATGCCGAGGCCCGCAAGCACCGCACAGCCGCGCGCCGGGCTGCCGCGATGTGGAAGAAGCTCCCGGACAAGGGGGCTTCGTTGTACCTGGATCAGAAACGCGTCATCGGCTTCGGCCTGCGCTACTCCAAGAAGACCGGGGCAGCCCTGGTGCCGATGCGGCGTGTGAAGGATGGGCAGATCAACGGCCTGCAGGTGCTCTATCCGGCCGTTCAGGAGGACACCGGCCGCAACAAGTCGTATTGGCCTTACGGCCTGGAGAAGGAGGGTGCGGCACACATCATCGGCCAGGACCCGGAGCCGGGCGACGTGGTGCTGGTGTGCGAGGGCTACGCGACCGGCGCCAGCCTGCACATGGCGACCAACCTGCCGACTGTGGTCTGCTTTGACGCAGGTAACCTGCTGCCAGTGGGCAAGGCGCTCCGTGACCGCTACCCGGGCCGGCAGCTGCTGTTCTGCGCTGACGACGACTGGAAAACCATGGTCAACGGGCAGCCCTACAACACGGGGCGCATCAAGGCCGAGAACGCGGCCACTGTGACCGGCGGCCAGGTGGTTCTGCCGGTGTTCGACAACGACCGCGCCGACGGCTGGACCGACTTCAACGACCTGCATTGCCATGATGGCTTGGAGGCGGTGCGCCGCCAGGTGCTGGCAGCGGTGAAGCAGCCAGCAGACGAGCCCTGGAAGGAACAGCTGATGTATGGCGCCAAGGGCGGGATGATCGCGCACCCGTTCAACGTGGCGCTGATCCTGGGAAATGACCGCCGCTGGAAGGGCGTCATTGCCTATGACAGCTTCAGCTCCAAGATCCGCAAGCTGAAGACCCCGCCCTATGGCGGCCAGGCCGGCGACTGGACGGACCTTGACGACGTGCGGGTCTGCCTGTGGCTGGCGGATGTGTGGGGCCTGTGCGTTAAGTCGACCACGGTGCTAGAGGCAGTCAACGCCGTGGCGCATGACAACGCCTATCACCCGGTTCGCGAGTACCTGGACGGCCTGGCGTGGGACGGCACGCCACGGCTGGAGCAGTGGCTGCAGAATCACCTCGGCGTTGCCGACGGCGACTACACCCGCAAGGTGGGGAAGCGCTGGATGCTGTCCGCCGTGGCGCGGGTGTTCTCGCCGGGTTGCAAGGCGGACTCGGTGCTGATCCTCGAAGGGCTGCAGGGCGCGGGCAAGTCGACCTCGATGGCTGTGCTGGGCGGGGAATGGTTCATGGATACCCCGTTCAACCTGGGCGACAAGGACGGCTATCAAGCGATCCGGGGTAAGTGGGTGATCGAGCTTGGGGAGCTGGATGCCTTCAACAAGGCAGAGAGCACCCGGGCTAAACAGTTCTTCAGCGCCTCGGTGGACACCTACCGCGAGAGCTACGGCCGCCGCGTGCTGGACGTGCCCCGGCAGTGTGTGTTCGTCGGCACCACGAACCAAGACGAGTACCTGAAGGACGACACCGGCAACCGGCGCTATTGGCCGGTGACCTGCACCAAGGTCGACCTTGAAGGGCTGCGGGCGAACCGCGACCAGCTGTGGGCCGAGGCCATGGCGGCATTCCGTGCCGGCGACCGCTGGTGGGTGGAGCGGGACGAGGCCGACCTGTTCTCGGCCGAGCAGGACCAGCGTTACCAAGCCGACATGTGGGAGGAACCGATTATCGAGTACCTGGCCAAGCAGTTCATTGGCGAGGCCGTGACCGGCGCGCACATCCTGGAGAAGGCCCTGAACATCGACCCTAGCCACTGGGGCAAGCCCGAGCAGATGCGGGTCGGCAAGATCATGCACCGCTTGAAGTGGCCGCGCCGCCGCAAGGGCACTGGCCCCGGTGGCCATCGTGGCTACGAATACTTGCGGCCGAATGACTGGAAGCGTGGGCAGCAGGCCATGAACCTGGCACGGGAGAGCGCATTTTGATCGCTGAAATGGATGAGATGCTGAAGCTGTGGGCCAGGGATATGCATGGGCCTGATGGTGTGGCTACTGGATCTGGCAGCGTGCTTGGCCGGCTGATGGACTGTGGGGGCGAGATGATCCGTGGATCTGGTAGCCGGTCGCGGATGCTGCTGCCCTGGAGCGCGGACATTGAGCTGATAGTGAACAAGCATCTGGACTTCCCGCTGCGGCAGGTTGTGCACGAACACTACGTCGCTCGGCGCAAGCATGAGTTCGAGAAGTGGTCGGCTTGCGGTTGTGGTCGAACCCAGTTCTATGAGCGTCTGCACTCCGCTCACGTGGCAATTGCAGGTATGCTTCTGGAGCGCGCAGCTTGATTTCGGCCCGCGCCCTCCTTGGTCCCGCTGGCGTATTCACTAGTGGGACGCCCGCATCCCGCGCCGAATCTGGCGCCGTCCTACCTCCCCTCCTTTTCACGCCGCCCGCCCATGAGGTGCGTAGGCAGGAGCACGCGCGCGCATCACGCGCAGCGTATTTCAATCTCTCCTTACACATGGAAAATGATTATCAAAGTGGGACGGTAGGGCGAAGCGTTGATGCTGTTGGGGTTGCTGCGTCTCTCCTGCTGCTTCAGGTGTGGGCCGGTAGGTCCGATGGCCTGCGGCGCCGTAGCCGGTGGTGCTATATCGCCGCTTTTTACTGGTGCGTTTCCGCTGATGGTGTGGTGGCAGCCAAACGCCGTTGCTGCCACCGGATTGGAGGGGTATAAATCACACATCTTCGGAGTGGTGCGCACAGCGCTACTCCACACCAAACCCGGCCACCGTGCCGGGTTTGTCGTTTCTGGCGCTGCGATGCGGCGCCGACCCACACACCCCGCTCCGGCGGGGTTTTCTTTTGGCCCGACGAGGGCAGACCCATGAGGAAAATCATCATGACGGAGCCGGCTTCCACGGCTGTTGGCGGCCTGGCCCTGTACAAGCTGGGGGTGCTCGGCATCCTCTCGACGGTGCTGGTCGCCATCGTGGTTATGTCCATGACCCTGCCCCGAAGCGGGCGTGAGTTCGTGGTGGCGATGATCAGCACGGTGGTCGCCAGCCTCGGCGGCGGTGCGTTCGTGATCCGCTGGCTGGAGATCGGCCATTGGATCAATGACGACATCGGGCTGATCGGGCTGGGCGCGGTGGTGTTCGTGTGCGGCTTGCCGGCCTGGGTGTCGGTGCGAGCCTGGTTCGCCTACACCGAAGCCAGCAAGGGCCGCACCCTGCTGGAGCTGATCCGCGAGGTTCGCGGGGCGGTGAAAGGTGAGAGCTAAGCCGCTGAGTTCGGCAGCTCGCGGGTACGGCTATCGCTGGCAGTTGGCGCGGGATGACTTCCTGCGCCGCCACCCTCTCTGCGCGTTCTGCGCAGAGCGTGGGTGGCGAGCCGTGGCAACGGTCGTCGACCACAAGGTCGCACCGCGCCTCGGTGCGGCAAAGCAGAGCGGCGACCCTGACCAGATCGCCCAGTCCTGGAAGTTGTTCTGGGACCGGGCCAACTGGCAGCCGCTGTGCAAGCCCTGCCATGACTCGACCAAGCAGCGGCTTGAGAAGTCGGGCCGCGTGCTGGGCTGCGACACGGCGGGCCGCCCGACGGACCCGCGACACCACTGGAACCGCAACGCCTGACGCGCCGACCTGGTGCGTGGGCCCTGGGCCGGGGTAGGGGGGGTGAAAACCTCCTTCCCCGGCCCTTCTTGACCGGACGCCCATCTCTCTACGCAACGCCGGGAAAAATGGGGGGTGGGGGGTCTGAAAGCCCCATGAATCCTGAGGTTCAACTGATGGCTGGAAACGGAAACTCCGGCCGGTCTGCTCTGCCGGCCACCGTGCACATGCTGCGCGGCAACCCGAGCAAGAAATCCCAGGCGGCGCTCGCGGCCGAACTTCAGCCTGCGGTGCCCACTGCTGCGCCGCCACGGCCTGACTGCCTGAGCGCGGCGGCCTGCGAGGAGTGGGACCGCGTTGTCGAGGCCCTGCTGCTCTTGGGGTGGATCTCCACCCTGGATCAGATGGCCCTGGCCACCTACTGCGAGGCGGTCGCCGACTGGAAGCGCTTCCGCCGCAAGATCGCCGAGCTGAACGACCTGGCGGACGGCCAGGGCGACGTTCAGACCTTCGCGTCTGGCGCCAAGCAACTCAGCATCTGGCGGCAGCTCGCGAATGATGCCGAGAGCCGCGCCAACAAGGCCGGCGCGCTGTTCGGTTTCTCGCCCGTGGCACGCCGGGCAATGAAGGCCCTTGCGCCACAGGGAGAGCTGTTCCCCCATGAACAACGTGACGCCGCCGCCAAATACTTCGACTGAGTGCCGCGTATGGGCCTACGCCCGCGCTGTGCTGGCCGGGGAGATCATTGCCGGCCCGGATGTGCGCAACGCCGCCGCGCGTCACCTGCGCGATCTGGAGACCGGTGCATTGCGTGGCCTGGTCTGGGATCAGGCCGCCGCCGACCGAGCTATCGGTTTTTTCAAGGACGTGTTGCGCCTCAACGGAGGCGAGTTCGAGGAACTGCCATTCCTGTTGGCGCCGTGGCAGGCGTTCGTCGTGGGCAGCTTGTTCGGCTGGTACATGGACGACGGGGCCCGTCGGTTCCGTGTCGCCTACATCGAGACCGGTAAGGGCTCTGGCAAGTCCCCCCTCGTGGCGGGGATCGGTCTCTACGGGCTGGTCTCGGACGGGGAGCAGCGCGCCGAGATCTACGCGGCCGCGACCAAGAAGGATCAGGCGCAGATCCTGTTCCGCGACGCGGTGAGCATGGTCAACATGTCTGATCACCTAAAGCTCCGCCTGGTGCAGTCGGGCCGGGATGAGAAGGTCTGGAACCTGTTCTATCCGCACACCAACGGTTTCTTCCGCACGATCAGCTCCGACGATGGGCAATCGGGCCCGCGCCCGCACATCGCGCTGATCGACGAACTGCACGAGCATAAGTCGGCCAGCGCTGTGAACATGATGCGCGCCGGCACCAAGAACCGTCGCCGGGCGATGATCGTGATGATCACGAACAGCGGATCGGACAAAAAGAGCGTCTGCGGGCAGTACCACGACCTCGGTATCAGGATCTGCCGGGGCGATCAGGACAGCGACACTATCTTCGCCTTCATCTGCTCGCTGGACGAGGGCGACGACCCGTTCAAGGGGGAGGCTTGCTGGCCGAAGGTGAATCCCTCGCTCGACCACATCCCCGATGGGATGACCGATGGTATCCCGGGGCGGAAGTACCTGCGCGAGCAGGTGGAGGAGGCGCGGGGCATGCCGTCAAAAGAGTCCACTGTGCGGCGGCTCAACTTCTGTGAATGGACGCAGGCGGATTCGCCCTGGATCAGCTGGCAGGTCTGGGCAGAAGCGCTTGAGCGCGTGCGGATTCGTGCATTGCGTGAGCGCCCGGCGGTTGCGGGGCTGGACCTGTCGAGCACCACGGACCTGACATCGTTCTCGATCCTGTTCTATCCCACCGCTCAAGACCCACATTGGAGGCTCCTGCCGTACTTCTGGATTCCCGATGCGGAACTGCCCGTCCGGCAGAAGCGCGATCAGGTGCCATATGACGTCTGGATCAAGGACGGGTATCTAGAAACCACGCCAGGCCGGGCAATCAGCAAGCTGCACGTGCTGCGCCGTATGCGGACGATCTGCGACTACTTCGACGTGCGCCGCATCGCCTACGACCGCTGGCGGATCGAAGACCTAAAGCAGCTGATGATCGAACACGACATCGAGCTGCCCGAGCTGGTGCCCTTCGGCCAGGGCTACAAGGACATGGGGCCGGCGGTCGACGAGTTCGAGCGCCGCCTGCTTGGCCGATTGCCCGCCGACGATGACGTGATCGAGCTGGACCCGGACGACTACGAACTGTTGCCGAATGAGGAAACCGCAGTCGAAACGCTGCGGCATGACGGCAACCCGGTGCTGACGTGGAACGCGGGCAACGCGGTCACCACGTCGGACCCGGCAGGCAATCGCAAGGTCGACAAGGCCAAGGCTATTGGCCGGGTCGACGGCATTATCGCCTCGATCATGGCCACCGGTATCAGCGGCAACGCCCCGCCAGTCGGGGGCAAATCAATCTACGACGAACAAGGGGTCGGTATATGAGACTCGCGATGGTCATTGCCTCGTGGCTGGCCGGCTTGCTGGGCTTCGCCTTGCTGCTGACCGGCGTCGCTCAATGGAGCGTACCGGCCGCCTATCTGGTGGCGGGAGTGGGCCTGATGGCCTGGGCCTGGTTGGCCGACAGAGCGGTGGCCAAGCTGCCGAAGGGAGGCTGACATGTTCTTCTCCTCACTCCTCGGCAGCGGGCAAGGCGACCTGGTGAACGCCGACAGCGGCTTCTGGCGCGGCCTGCTCGGTGGCGGGCGCAACAGCGCCGGCGCCGTGGTAACGCCCGAGACGGCGCTGGGCGTTCCCATCCTGCAGAACTGCGTCACGCTGTACGCCGAGACCCTGGGGCAGTTGCCCCTGGAGCTGTACAAGCGCGGCGCCAACGGGCAGCGGGAGACCGCCACCAGCCACCCGGCTTACGACGTGCTGCGCTACCAGCCTAACGGTTTCCAAACGCCGTATGAGCGCATGGAAGGTTTGCAGCTTGCGGCAGGCTTGCGCGGGAACGGCTTCAACCTGGTGGAACGGCGCGGCGACGGCAACATCGCCGCGCTGTGGCCCCTGCATAACGACAAGGTGCAGGTGCTGAAGGGGGCCGACCTGCTGCCCTATTACCGGGTCGGTACGTCGGAGCCGCTACCGGCCCGCCATATTCACCATGTCCGCTGGCACTCGCTCAACTACTACACCGGCATGTCGCCCATCGAGCTGCACGCCGAGTCCGTGGGCATGGCGCAGACGATTCTGCGCTACACCGGTAAGTCGTTTGCCAACGGCGTTTCGGTGGCGGGCGTGATCGAGCGGCCGCACGAGGCGCCGGCGATCAAGGATCAGGCCACCATCGACCGGATAACCTCCCAGTGGGGGGACAAGTTCTCGGGGGTCGAGAACGTCCGCAAGGTGGCGTTGCTTCAGGAGGGGATGACGTTCAAGCCGGTGACCATGAGTCACGCGGATGCAGAGATCGTCGCCCTGTTGAAGTTGACGGGGACCGACGTGGCGCGGATCTACAAGGTGCCGTTGCCCATGGTCAACGACCTGGAGAAAGCGAACTACAACAGCATCGAGCAGTTGCTAATTCAGTTCGTGGTGTTCGGCCTGCTGCCGTGGGCCAAGCGCCACGAGCAAGCGATGATGCGTGACTTCCTGCTGCCGCAGGACCGCCGCGACTACTTCATCGAATTCAACCTGTCCGGCCTGCTCCGGGGCGATCAGAAGTCGCGTTATGAGGCATACGCCATTGGCCGCCAATGGGGCTGGCTGTCGGTCAACGACATTCGCCGCCTTGAGAACATGCCGCCTGTGATCGCCGGTGATACCTACCTGCAACCGCTGAACATGGTGGACGCCGGCAAGGGTATGCCCGATCTGAACAACCCGAACGTGCGTGCGCAGCTGGAGCTGCAGCAGGCCGAGATCGCGAGGATTCTGCAGCAATGAAACGACACCTCAGGGCCTCTAGCCTGCTGTTCAATCAGCCGCTGCTAGTCGCCCCCGATATGCTGGACCTGGGGGTGCGCTGGGCTAATCAGGCCATGCACCTGAACATCATCAACATTGGCCCGCCCTCGGGCGCGGTGGGGATGTGGGACGACGATGACGACTACGTGTCGCGCGAGGCGCGTGCGCAGGAACAGCGCCGCGCCACCATCGCCCGCACCGGCGTCGAGGTGGTGGGGGTGCACGGCATCCTCGTCAGCCGTGCCAGTCACCTGAGCGTCTGCGAGACGATGACCAGCTATGAAGGTCTCCGCACGGCGCTCCGCCAGGCGGTTGACGACCCCATGGTCGAGCGCATCGTGCTGGACATCGACAGTCCGGGCGGTGCGGCTGTTGGTGCGTTCGAGATGGCCGCCGACATCCGCGCCATGAGCAAGGTCAAGCCCATAACGGGCCTGGTCAACTTCATGGCCTACAGCGGCGGCTACCTGTTGGGCAGCGCCTGCAGCGAGCTGGTTGTCAGTCAGACCTCTGGCGTTGGCTCCATCGGGGTCGTGGCCAGCCACATGGACCGCTCCAAGGCGGAGGAGGCCGCCGGGATGAAGGTGACCACGGTCTATGCCGGCGCCCACAAGAACGACCTGAGCCCTCACGAACCCCTGACGGAGCAGTCCATGAAGGTGCTGCAGGACCTGGTGCAGGAAAGCTATGAGCTGTTCGTCAACGCCGTGGCCGAGTATCGCGGCCTCGCGCCCGAGCAGGTGCGGGCCACGGAGGCCGGTTTGTACCGGGGGCAGGCGGCCATCGCGGCGGGCCTCGCGGATCGTATGCAGAGCCCCCAGGCGGCGGTCGATGACCTGTCACGACTGGTCGCCCAATCCCGCGCCGCCCGGCAGAGCAATCGCGTCAGCGTCCGCGCTGCTGCCATGAACATCCAATCCATGATCTGACCGCGTTCGCGGCAGTCACCCGAACCCGCCTTGTGCGGGTTTTTTTATGCCCAGGAGGCAACGATGTCCCTTGTACTCAAATTGCGTAGCGAACGCGCCGAGCTGAACACCACGCTGCAGGCGCTGGCCAAGATCGAGGCCGACGGCGGCAACCTCTCGGCCGAGCAACTGACCCAGTTCACCGAGCTGGAAGCCAAAATCACCGGGATCAGCGACAAGATCTCGCGCGCCGAGATCGCCGAGCGCGCTGCAGCCGCTGCTGCGGTGCCGGTGAATGAGAGCGCGGCCGGCATCGCCTCGCCCCCGGCTGGCCGTGTTGAAGGCCCCTACGGCAAGCCTGCGGCCGGCGCCGGTATGGCGCAGATGGTTCGCCTGCTGGCTCAAGCCCAAGGCAATCAGCTGTACGCCGCTGAGCTGGCCAAGCAAGGCGGTTTCGATCAGGGCGTGCAGCTGGCTCTTTCGACCGTGACGCCTGGGGCGGGCGGCGTGTTGGTCCCCGAGAACTTCTCCAGTGAGGTGATCGAGTCCCTGCGGCCAAAGTCCATCGTGCGCAAGATGGGCACCCGCAGCCTTCCGCTGAACAACGGCAATCTGACCATGCCCCGTATCACTGGCAATACGCTGGTGACCTACATCGGCACTGAGGAGGATATTGCGGTCACCGGCATGACGTTCGGCGATACCCAGCTGTCCGGCAAGAAGGCGGCCGCCCTGGTGCCGATTGCCAATGACCTGATCCGCAACGCAGGGGTCAACCCGCGTGTAGATCAGTTGGTCGCCAATGACGTGTTCGCCAGCATGGGCCTGTCCGAGGACCTGCATTTCATCCGCTCGGATGGCGGTGCCGGCAAGCTGCCGAAGGGGGCGCGCTATTGGGCGTTGCCGGGCAACGTCCTGGTGGCTCCGGCCGCCCCGACCTTGGCGCAGATCGATCTGTTCTTGGGCGGCATGATGCTCCGCGTCGAATCCGCCAACGGCGATATGGCCGGCTGTGGCTGGCTGATGGCTCCGCGCACCCTGCGCTGGCTGCAGTCGCTGCGTGATGGCAACGGTAACAAGGCCTATCCCGAGATCGATGCCGGGTTCCTCAAGGGCTACCGCGTAGGCCTGTCGACCCAGATCCCGACCACGCTCGGCGCGGGTGGCAACGAATCCGAGATCTACTTTGTAGACTTCGCCGACATGATGATCGGCGAGGACATGGACCTGGTTCTCGATTTCAGCAAGGAAGCTACCTACAAAGACGCGGGCGGCAACGTCGTCAGCGCCTTCCAGCGCGATCAGACCGTGGTTCGTGTGATCGCAAAGCACGACTTTGGCCCGCGCCACGTCGAGCTGATCGTGGTCGCGACCAAGGTCACTTGGGGCGACGGCATGTAACTCCACCCGCCCCGCCCGGCTGGGTGGGGCTTACAACTGGAAGGTGATGAGATGGACAAGGTAAGTGTGCGATTCAAAAAGGCGTGGGGTGTGTTCTTCAGTGGTGACGAGACCCTGCTGCCGCTCTCGGCCGCCGAGACCCTGGAGCAAGCCGGTGTGTTGAAGATGACGGCCAAGGCTGCGGCCGCGTCGTCTTCCGCCCCGTCTGGGGCCGCCAAGCCACCGAGTGGCAAGGGTCGTGGTGGTGGTAAATCCAACAAGGGCGCCGCTGCTGAAACTGCGCCGGCAACTCCAGAGGCGCCGCTGACGGCTCCGGCGCTACCTGAGGCTCCCCCGCCCTCGGACCCGGAAGGGGAGGACGAGGAAGAACCCGAGGATGGCGACGAGGAGGAAACCCCGCCGCCTCCGCCTGGTGACGACGAACCCGACGACGCGAAGCCCTGACCATGGGCCGCCGCATCGAGTATGAGGCCGGTACGGTCATTACGGTGGATGAGGTGGCGGAACAGGCGCGCATCGACGCCGACGACCTGCAGGACGGCCACATAGAGCATGTGGTCATCCCTGCGGTGATCGCCCTGGCCGAGGAGCTGACGGGGGCGGCGATTGCGCCGGCGGTCTATGAAGACGAATGGCCGGAGACCTATCCCTCCGGTCATCCGTTGGATACAGGCCAGGCCCGAGACGTGCTGTCGATCAGCCGCGTCGAGGATTCGGGAGATCTGCAGACGCTGGAAGTATCGACCCGCCTGCAGGTGGGGCGGCACGAGAGCTACCTGCACTTCCCGGGTGGTCGGCCTGCTGGCCGGTTGGTCATCCGCTATCGCGCGCAGACGGATCTCGCCGCCCACCCCTCGGTGCGGCTGTGGTTGCTGATGCACGCCGCAACGGCCTACCTGAACCGTGAAACGTTGGTGCCGGGGCAGGTGCTCCACGAGCTGCCCCACCTGGTCGGCATGATTGCGGGCATCAAAGTCCCGCCGAGGTTCTGACATGGCTATGCGTGAGCCCGGAGCGGGCGAACTCAGCCGCCGTGTCCTTATCCGTCAGCGCGAGGATCTGCCCGCCGACATCGACGCCGATCTGTCGTCAACCTTCCCGAGGCAGGTCACGGTCTGGGCCAAGGTGGAGCCGGTGGGTGCGGCGATCTACTCCGCCAGCGTTCAGACCGGCGAGGCCATCACCCACAGGATCACGCTCCGCTATCGCCCCGGAATCACCAGTGATTTCGAGATCGTGACGCGGTTGCGTGGTCGTCAGACCGTGTACCGGGTCCGCCGCTCCGCCCCGCTGGGGACGGCGCATCGGTTCCTGGTGCTGGAGGTAGAAGAGCTATGGACACCCCCCGCCCCGTGATCGGGGCCTATCTGCACATCGACGGGTTCGATTCGTTCGAGCGCGACGTGTTCAACAAGCGCCAGGTGCGCGCGGGCTTTCGCAAGGCGGGTCGCGTCGTCGCTGGCAAGGCGCAGATGGCTATTGCCCTGGCTGGCGGCCGCAACGGTTACCCCGTGAGCCGGTCGGGTCGGTTGGTTGACTCGATCCAGATCAAGCTGTCCCGGTCGGGCTTCATGGTCCGGGTGGCCCCGGTGAAGACGGCCGCCATGTCGGCGTTTTACCCGGCGTATCTGCACTACGGGGTCCGTCGTGGTAGCCGTGTCGGGGCCTTGGCCCCGGGCAAGGGCCGTGGTCGCAGCAATCGGCGAGCGCGTGGTGATCGACTGGCGGCGATTGCGGCGCGCCGGTCGGCTGATTGGCGGATCTCGCCGCGTGACAACTACATGACCGATGCCCTGGAGGACAGCGCCGACACGGTGCAGTCCATCCTGCGCAAGGCGTTCGCGCGGGCCATGTTCAACTGAGTGGCCCCGCCGTACGGGGCTGTAGCGAGGGATAGATGATCGTATCGCCAGTGGTGAAGCATCTGCGCGAGCGTTGCCCCCTGTTCGCTCGCCGGGTCACCGGTGGCATCGACTGGGAGGCTATCGAGAGCAGCGCGAAGTTGCAGTGTCCTGCCGCCTATGTGGTGCTCGGCGACGAGGACGCAGAGCCCAGTCAGAGCGCCACGACAGTTCGCCAGGACATCACCGAGGACTTTCACGTCTGCGTCGTGATGGAGCAGCGCGTGGGTGATGAGAAGGGGCTGGCGGTTGGTGACCAGCTCGATCTGGTGCGGCGCGAGCTGACCCGGGCGCTAGTGGGGTGGGAACCGGGCGAAGACTACGACCCCATCCAATACGCCGGCCGGGATCTGCTGCTACTCGACCGGGCAAAGGCCGTTTACCGGTTCCGCTTCTTCACCGGCCTGCAGCTGGGGCGCAACGGCCCCCAAGCGCCGGCGGAAACCTATCAGGAGTGGGTCGAGGATGGCCTGCCCCCGCTCGACGGCATCGACATCGATGTCGACTACATCGACCCGATGGTCGATCCCAACCTATCCCCGCGCGGCCCTGATGGTCGCGTGGAATTCAAAGTGAGAGAGGAATAGCCAACGTGAAGCGAATCTACGTGACGCCGGTGCCTGATCGCGTCGTGCCCAATCCGGCGAAGGGCGGGGCCTACCTGCCTGCCAAGGGCGAGGAGGTGGACCACGGTCCCTACTGGGTGCGCCGTCTGAGTGATGGCGACGTGATCGAAGGCAAACCCAAGGCCGGCAAGCCGGGCTCTGAAACTGGAGGCGAGTGATGACTGTTCCCTTCAACAGCATCCCCAGCGATCTGCGGGTGCCGCTGTTCTATGCCGAACTCGACAACTCGGCGGCCAACACGGCCACCGAAGTGATGCGCCGCTTGCTGATCGCGCAGGTGAACGATGACGCCTCGCACGAGGCCATCGGTAAGCTGACGCTGGTCTCGCGCACCTCCGAGGCGGTGGCCATCGGCGGCGCGGGTTCCATGCTGGCGAACATGCACGAGACCTTCCGCCGCAACGACCCGTTCGGCGCTGTCTGGTGCCTGCCCCTGCGTTTGACCACGGGCACCGCCGCGACGGCTACCGTGACCATCACGGGCACCGCTTCGGCGGCCGGCTTGCTCTACCTGTATGTGGCCGGGCAGCGGGTACAGGCCATCGTGCCCCGTGCCGCAAGCGCTGCAGCTGCTGCTGAGGCGCTGGCTGCCGCGATCAACGCTGCCGGCTCGGTTCCGGTCAAGGCCGCTGCCGTCGCTGGGGTGGTTACCCTGACGGCGAAGTTCAAGGGGGTGCTGGGCAACGATGTTCAGCTCACCCTCAACCTGCTGGGTTCCCTGCAGGGCGAGATCACGCCGGCGGGCCTGACCGTCGCCGTTACGGCGATGGCGGGCGGTGCGGGGGCGCCTGAGCCGGCCGAGGTGCTGGCCGCCATCGGCGATGCGCCTTTCGAGTTCATTGGGCAGCCCTGGACCGATGCCACCACGCTGGATGCCTGGGCGGAGTTCATGGGCACCACCGCCGGCCGCTGGTCCTGGTCGAAGCAGCTCTACGGGCGGGTCTACACCGCGAAGCGTGGCACCCTGGGGACTCTGGTGGCGCTGGGCAGTTCGCGAAACGATCCGTTCATGACGATCAGTGGGTTCGAGTCGCCCGTGCAGGCCCCGGCCTGGGCGGTGGCATCGGCGCACCTGGCGCGAACGGCAGTGTTCATCGGCGCCGACCCGGCGCGCCCGACTCAGACCGGCATCCTGATCGGCATGGACGCGGCGCCCGAGTCGGCCCGCTTCGACCTGGGAGAGCGACAGAGCTTGCTGGAGAACGGTATAGCGACCCTGGTCTATGAAGGGGGCGCGCAGCGCATTGAGCGGGCAATCACCACCTACCGGGTGAATGCCTACGGGCAGGCGGACAACTCCTACATGGACAGCGAGCCGCTGCACCAGTCGGCATACGTGCTGCGCTTCATCCGCTCGCGGATCTCCAGCAAGTTCGGACGCCACAAGCTGGCCAACGACGGCACGCGCTTCGCCCCGGGCCAGGCCATCGTCACCCCGAACACGATCCGCGCCGAGCTGATTGCCGGCTACGGCGAGTTGGAGCGCAACGGGCTTGTGGAGAACGCCGAGGCGTTCAGTCAGCACCTGGTCGTTGAGCGTGACAGCAGCAGCCCGAACCGGCTCAACGTGCTGTATCCGCCGGACCTGGTGAATCAGCTGCGCGTCTTCGCGCTGCTGTATCAGTTCCGCCTGCAGTACCCCGAAGCGGCGTAAGCCGTGAACCCCCAAGCCCGCCACCTGGCGGGCTTTTTCTTGGGAGACAGAAATGGGCAAGAAAGTCGCTGGCACCGTCTACCTGAAGTTGGACGGCGAGCAGATCGAACTCACCGGCGGTGTTGAAGTGCCGATGAGTGACACCAAGCGCGAAACCATCGTGCCGGGCTATGCGAAGGAAGAAGACATAGCCCCCTTCATGAAATTCGACGCGGTGAAAACCCCGGGCGTGGACTGGCAGAAGATCGCCCGCGCCATGGACATGACCGGCACGGCCGAATTCAAGGACGGCTCCGTGTACGTGCTGGAAGGCGCGTACGTCGTGGGTGACATGAACCTCAACAGCGAAGACGCGAAAGTCAGCATGGAGCTGAACGGCGTCAAAGGAACCTGGCAATGAGCAAGAAAATCAATTTCCCCCTGTCCGTCCCCATCAATGCCCACGGCGACAAGCTGTTGAGTCTGGACCTGCGGCGCCCGACGGCGCACGAGGTTCGCGCTCTCGGCCTTCCTTACACCATGGGGCGAGACGGTATGCCCCGCCCGGATGTGACGATGTGCAGTAGCTACCTGGTCAAGTGCGCATCGATCCCGCTGAGTTCGGTTGACCAACTGGATCTGCCCGACCTCAACCGCCTGTGCTGGGAAGTGGTGGGTTTTTTCGTGAGTTCGACGGCGGAGACCTCGACCGAGCCGTCTATGACCTCGCTCGATACTGGCGAGTAGACCCCGAAATCATGATGGGGCGAACGCTGGATGTGCTGCTGGAGTCCTGGCAGCACGCACAGCGGCAGCTGAAGGAAGCGCGGGAGGCTCACGATGGCGGATAAGTTCCAGCTGAAGGCGCTTATCACGGGCGTCGATAAGTTGTCTCCGGTGCTGAGCGGCGTCCGTAAGAACGCCGCACAGTTCCGCAAGCAACTCAACTCGTCGGGCCTGGGCAGCATCGGGTTCTCCGACGTGCTGCAGGGCGGTGCGCTCGCGACGCCGTTCGTCATGGGCGCGCAGGCCGCCATGAAGTTCGAGTCGGCCATGGCCGACGTCAAGAAGGTGGTGAACTTCGACACGCCGGCGCAGTTCGCGCAGATGAATGACGACGTGCTCGATCTCTCCGAACGTCTGCCCATGGCGGCGGACGGCATCGCGCAGATCGTCGCCGCCGGTGGCCAGTCCGGTATCGCCCGGGCCGAGCTGAACCAGTTTGCCGAAGACGCGGTAAAGATGGGGGTCGCGTTCGATCAGACTGCCGATCAGGCGGGCGGTCAGATGGCGAAGTGGCGCACTGCCTTCCGCCTCACGCAGCAGGGCGTTGTCCAGCTGGCGGACCAGATCAACTATCTGGGCAACACCGGACCGGCGAACGCCCGGCAGATATCCGGGATCGTCTCCGCCATCGGCCCGCTTGGTGAAGTAGCAGGCGTTACCTCGGCGCAGATCGCTGCGATGGGCGCAACCTTGGCTGGCATCGGCATCGCCGATGATGTCGCTGCCACGGGCCTGAAGAACTTCATGCTTGCCCTAACCAAGGGCAAGTCGGCTACCAAGGCGCAATCGCAGGTGTTCAAGGCCCTGCGCCTGGATGCCGCCGAGCTGGCGAAGGGGATGCAGACGGACGCGGCCGGGACCATCGACCGCGTGTTGACGGCCCTTAGCAAGGTGGACAAGGACAAACAATCCGCCGCGCTGTCGCAGTTGTTCGGCCAGGAAAGTATTGGCGCTATCGCCCCGATGCTCACGAACCTGGAGCAGTTGCGTGGCAACTTCGCCAAGGTGGCGGACTCGACCAAGTACGCCGGGTCGATGCAGGCCGAGTACGACGCGCGGGCGGCCACGACCGAGAACAACTTGCAGCTGCTGCAGAACCGCGTTACGCGGCTCGGTATCAGCGTCGGGGCCGCCTTGCTGCCGCCGTTCAATGACTTCATGGCCACCATTGGCCCGCTGATCACGGACGTGTCCAAGTTGGCCGCGGCGAATCCCTGGTTGATCAAGGGCATTCTCGGCGCAGCCGTGGGCTTCGGCGTGCTGCGCCTGTCCGTCATGGCCGCCTCTGTGGCCATGGGGATCATGAACGCCGTTACCAGCATGAGCCCCATTGGTTTGATCGTGCGCGGAATCGCGCTGGCAGCGGGCTTCTTGATCGCCAACTGGTCGACCATAGGCCCATGGGTTGAGGCGCTGTGGAAACGCATAGAGGGCCCCGCCAAGGTCTTTTGGGAGTGGATCAAGTTTGCGTGGTCATGGTCGCCCTTGGGCCTGATCGTCAATAACTGGGAGCCCATTGTGGGCTGGCTGGCGGAGCTGTGGGACCGCGTGAAGGGTCCGGCTGCGACGCTGTGGGACTGGATGAAGCTGGCTTTCTCCTTCTCGCCGCTGGGCATGATTATTGAGAACTGGGAGCCCATCGTGGCTTGGATGGCCGCCTTGTGGGAGCGCGTGCGCCCTTACGTCGAGCCCATCTTTGCGGCCGCGAAATGGGCGGTCGGCGCCGATGGCGAAGAGTCCGCCAGCGGCCTGCAGGGCTCCGCCGGTTCCCAGCCGCTGCCGATGGGTGGAGTGGGGTCAACCTCGCTCGCCGCTCAGTCCCAGGCCCTGCAGGGCGCCAACTTGCAAGGCTCCCTCGTGGTCCGCCTGGAGAACGCCCCGCCCGGCACCCGCGTCGAGAAACCGCAGACCAATCAGCCCGGGCTGTTGGTCACGCCGCAGGTGGGCTACCGCTCGCTATCTGGAGGTTGAGCCCATGGCGACATGGCGTGAACAGTTGCAGCCCGCGAGCTTTCGCGGGGTGCCGTTCTTTGTGGACGGCGCGCAGAACCCGGCCGGCCGCCGTACCCAGGTGCACGAGTTCGTGCAACGGGATCTGCCGGACGTGGAAGACCTGGGTAAGGCAATCGGGCCGATCAAGATCACGGCCTTTGTGATCGGCGCCGACTGCTTCGAGCGGCGCGACGCGCTGTTGGCCGCCCTGGAAAAGCCAGGCCCTGGCGAACTGGTGCACCCATGGATGGGAAAGATGACGGTCACCGCCGGCGAGTGCGGTTTCTCGCATGACCGCAAGGAAGGCGCTCTGGTCCGCTTCGACCTGCAGTTTGTGGAGGTTGGTGCGGAGCGGGGTGGCTTCCCCTCTGGAGTGCCGAACACGGCGCGGCAGCTGGATGCAGCATCCGACAGCCTGCTAGAGGCGGCGCTTGGCCGCTTCAATGACAGCATGGGGCTACTCGACGGCGCCCGGCTGCAGAGCAGTGCTCTGCGCGACGGCGTGGCGCAAGCGTTCGGCATGGTCGGCATCGAGCTGCCAACCCTGGTCAAGGCCGTGGGCAATCTCGACGGACTGGCGGACATGCTGCTGTCCGCCCCGACGAGTCTGTCGGAGCTGGTCGGCAGCACTCTAAGCGGCCTGCTGCCGAGCTTCCTGGGCTATGGATCGTCACTGCGACGCCTGAGCAGCCGGGCCTCGTCTGTCAGCGGTCTGTCGAGGACCAGTGTGGCCGGCGGTGCTGGTACGGCCGCTGCGACCCAGGCGACGCAAGAGCTGTTGCGGGACGCGGTGCTGGTACAGGCCGCCCGCGAGGCGGCGGCTATCCCGGTGCCGGTCTCGCCGGCGTTGCCGGTGGCGCCGTCCCTGGAGCAGCAGCTGGCCGACCCCGTTACGCGAGACGCGCCGCCGGCGGCTGACGACGTGGTGAGCGTGCGGGATGCCCTGGGGGATGCGCTGTGGTCGGCCTCGCTGACGGCGCCCCCCGAGCACTTCCGGCGGCTTGAGGACGTGCGCCGCCTGCAGCACCGCCACCTTACGGCCGTTGCTGCTGGCAGCGTCCAGCTGGTGACGGTGACGCCGGCGGCCGAGGTGCCCGCCCTGGTGCTCGCGTATCGCCATTTCGGTGACGCGTCACGAACCCCGGAAATCGTCAGCCGCAACCGCATCCGACACCCCGGCTTTCTGCCCCCGGCGGCCCTGCAGGTCGCTCAGGAGTAACACCCCATGGAAAACCCCAATGCTGTGACGCTGAGCGTCAACGGCCTGAACTATGGCGGCTGGACATCTGTCCGCATCACCGCCGGCATAGAGCGCCAGGCCCGTGATTTCAGCCTTGACGTGACGTGGCGCTGGGACAACACCGGCGACCCCTGGCCCATCCGCCACGGCTCGCGGGCCGAGGTGTGGATTGGTCGCGACAAGGTGCTGACTGGGTGCGTGGACGCCACGCCGATTCGCTACGACGCGCGGCAGATATCGCGCGGCGTGACGGGGCGCTCGCTGACAGCTGACCTCGTGGACTGCTCGGCGACGAACAAGCCCGGGCAATGGAGCAATCAGAGCGTGCAGCGGATCGTCACCGCCCTGGCCAGCCCCTACGGGGTGAAGGTCGTCAGCGAGGTGGCGGAAACCGCCGAGCTGTCCGACCACACCATCGAGCCGGGCGAAAAGGTTTTCGAGAGCATCGACCGCCTGCTGACCCTCTCGCGCCTGCTGTCCACGGACGACGAGCTGGGCCGCCTGGTGGTCGTCGAGCCGGGTAGCGGCGGGCGTGCGGTGGACAGCCTGCAGGTGGGGGAGAACGTGTTGAGCGGCAGCGCCGGCCTGGACTTCTCCGGGGTGTACTCGGAGTACCGCTGTATTGGCCAGCGCTCGGGCACCGACGACACGTTTGGGGCGGACGCGGCCGAGGTTTCGGCAAAGGTGACCGATCCGCGCATGGACCGGCAGCGGGTGCTGTTGATCCAGCAGAGCGGCCAGATGACGCCCGAGCTGGCGAAAGCCCGGGTCGAGTGGGAGCGCGGCAACCGCATGGGCAAGGCCATGACGTTCACCTACAAGGTGTGCGGGTGGCGGCAGTCCAACGGCGCGCTCTGGCGGCCGAACATGATTGTTCGTGTGGTCGATCCCGTCGCCGGCCTGGACCGCGACATGTTGATCGGCGAAGTGGAATACAGCCTGAACGACGGCGGCACGGTGGCCACCCTCACCGTGGCGCCGCAAGACGCCTACAGCCCCGAACCGAACGACCCCCACAAGCGCCGCAAGGCGAAGAAGGGCGACGCCTTCGAATACCTGCTGCCCGCTGATTGGGAGAAGAAGCAATGAGCAAGTTGGGCTTTCTGGCACGAGGAACCCTCGCCCTGGTCAACGCCTCGCGCAAGCTGCAGAGCCTGCAGATGCGCCTGATGGCTGACGAGGTGAAAGACGGTCTCGAGCATTTCGAAGCCTACGGCTTCACATCCAACCCACAGCCCGGGGCGGAGGGCCTGGTGGCCTTCATCAATGGCGACCGTTCGCATGGGGTGGTGGTCTGCCTGGCCGACCGGCGGTTTCGTCTGCAGGGGCTGGAATCGGGGGAGGTGGCGCTCTACACGGACGAGGGCGACCGGCTCCACTTCAAGCGCGGCCGCGTGATCGAGGTCGAGACGATGACGTTACGCGTCACGGCAAGCGAGGCGGTGGAGTTCACCACGCCGGTGATCCGCACCACGGGCCGCATTGAGTCAACGGGCGATCAGGTCGCTGGCGGTATCAGCCAGATGCAGCACATACACGGCAGCGTCCAGCCTGGCCCGGGTCAGACCTCGGCGCCGGTGGGAGGCTGACATGCTGCTGCAGCTGGACGACCTCAAGACCGGCCTGGAGCGCGCCGCCGTCATCAGCGTGCTGACCTGGCGCCGCGCCGGCCCTGACGATCCGCTCGACGATGGCGAGCGCTACGGCTGGTGGGGCGACAGCTTCCCCACCGTCACCGACGACCGAATCGGCTCGCGCCTGTACCTGTTGCGCCGGCGGACCCTGACGGCCGATACCGAGCGCACCGCGCTGGACTACGTGCGCGAGGCGCTGCAGTGGCTTATCGACGACGGCCACGTCGGCCGCGCGGTGGTCACCGGGTCACGCCGTGTCGACCGCTTCGACGTGCTGGTCGAGCTGTTCACCCCTGACGGTGCCCGCGTGCCCGTCGCCTTCGACAACCTTTGGCAGGTGATCAATGCCGTTCAATAAACCGACCTTGGCCGAGCTGATCGGCACCGCGCAAAACGACCTGGCCGGCGCCGATGGCCTGCGCCATTCGGACGGCCAGGTACTGTCCCGCGTCCACGCTGGCGGCCTGTACGGCCTCTATGGCTACCTCGGCTGGGTGGCTGACCAGATCCTGCCCGACACCTGCGATGAGGACATGCTGCTACGCCATGCGGATCTACGGCCCATCCCGGGCCGGTTGCCGGCCGTGGCGGCCTTGGGCCCTGCCAGCTTCATCGGCGCCGCCGGCGCCGGCGTGGATGCCGGCACGTTGCTGCAGCGCAAGGATGGGGTGCGCTTCCGGGTGGTCTCGCCGGTCGTCCTGCTGGGGGCCACCGGCGCCGTGCAGTTGGCGGCGGTTGACCCGGGCATTTTGGGCAACACCCCCGCCGGCACGGAGCTGACGCTGGTCTCGCCCGTCCTGGGCGTGCAGGGGGTCTTCACCGTGACGGGTAACGGCCTGCAGGGTGGCGTCGCGGAAGAGACCATCGAAGCGCTGCGTGCCCGGGTGCTGCGGTCCTATCGGGCGTTGCCCCATGGCGGCAACACCGACGACTACCAGACCTGGGCCCTGGAAGTGCCCGGGGTGACGCGGGTCTGGGTGCGCCGGCACTGGGTCGGCCCCGGCACCGTGGGGGTGTTCGTGATGCGTGACGGCGACCCCTCGCCGTTCCCGGATGAGGCCGCGCTTGCGGTGATCAAAGCCTACATCGAGGCGCAGCGCCCCATCACTGCGGAGCTGCATGTTTTAGCGCCTGCGCCGGTGGCTGTTCAGTACAGGCTTCGGGTAACGCCCGACACGCCGGCCGTTCGCGCCGCTGTTGAAGCGGAGCTGAAGGCGTTGCACCTGCGTGACGGCGCCCTGGGTACCACGTTGCTGCGGACACACATCAGCGAGGCAATCAGCGGCGCCGCCGGTGAGCGTGACCACGAGATCGTGGAGCCGGTGGCCAACGTGACGCCGGCGGGTAACCAACTGCTGGTGTATGGGGGTGTGCAATGGCTGTAAGAACGCCGGCCGACTACTACGCCCAGTTGCGCGCGATGCTGCCGCCCGGGCCGGCTTGGGATGCCGCGCTGCACCCCGAGCTTGACGAGGTGCTGCAGGGCCTGGCCCCGGCGATGGCGACGGCGGATCAGCGCTCCGGCGACCTGCTGAGCGAAGGCGCGCCCCTGGGCGAGCATGAGTTGCTTCCAGACTGGGAGCGCGTCACGGGCCTCCCTGACGCCTGTATCAGCGCTGAGCCGACCGCTGAAGAGCGCAAGAAGGCGGTTCACCAGCGCCGCACCGGCCTGGGCGGGCAAACGCCGGCCTATTACCTGCAGCTGGCGGCGAGCCAGGGTTTCCCCAATGCCAAGATCGTCGAGCACAAGGCGCCGCGCTTCGGCCGGGCGCGCTTCGGCCGCGACCACTTCGGCACCTGGGCGTCGCAATTCATGTGGACGCTCTACACCGGCCAGCGGCTGACCCAGGGCCGGCGCTTCGGCGCCGCCTATTTCGGCGAGCGCTTCGGCCGCAACCCAGCGGAGTCGCTGGAATGTCTCGTGCGGCGCGCAGCGCCTGCACACACCGTTGAACACATCGTTTATGAAGAGGCGCCATAGATGGATTACCCCAAGACTGTCCCGGGGGCTGGCCTGGTGGCTGGCCGTTTTGTCGATGAGAACACCGCCACCGGCACCCCGGGGTCGCTGATGTCGGCGGCGTGGGGCAACGCCATCACCGATGAGATACTGAACACCATCATTGCGTCAGGCCTCGCGCCTGACGAAACCAAGTTCAATCAGCTGTCCGCCGCCATCGTGCGCCTGGTCGGGCAGAACACCAAAGACCCGCTCAACACGACCCGCGTCGACGTGGCCTCGGCCGCGACGGTCAACCTGACCACGGCGGCCGGCGACTCTCGCCATATCAACCTGACCGGCTCTACGGCGATCACGAAATTTACGGTCGCGGTGGGGCGCTGCTACTTCGTGCGCTTCGACGGCTCAATTCGCCTGACCGTAGGCGCGAACATCAGCACAAACACCGGCTACAGCATCAACGCCGCCAATGGCGATACCTGCATCATCCGGGCGACGGCCGCTGATGTGGTCGAGGTGCTGGCGTTCTCGCCGACCCTGGCGCCGCTGGATACGGTGCAGGTCAACTTCTCGTCATCGGCGGCGATCAACCTGACGACCGATGCGCCCGATACCCGGCATATCCTGCTGGCCGGTAGCGGCACGATCACCGGCTTTACGGTGCTGAAAGGCCGCTGCTACCTCGCCCGGTTCAATGGTGCCGCGCGCCTGGTCAACGGCGCCGCCATCATCACGAGCACCGGCGCGGATATCGTCGCGGCGGCTGGCGATTCCTGTTGGCTGATTGCCACGGCCGCCAACGTGGTGGAGGTGGTGGGCTACACGCGCGGTCGCTTCCGTCAGAAACCCGACTTCGAATCGACCGGTCTGGCGATCACCAACGCGGGCCGCCTGACTGTCGCCCATGGGCTGGGCGCGAAGCCGTCCCTCTTTGAAGCCGTGGTGCGCTGCAAGGCGGCAATCAGCAACATCGCGATAGGCGATGAAATCAAGATGGACGCCGGTTTCATGGACAGCAACGCCGCCAACACGACCCGGGGCGCGATGGTGTCGGCCAACGCCACCAACCTGCTGGTCCAGTTCGGTTACAACACCGCTATTCCGATCATTGCTTCCGATGGCGGCTACATCGACGCCAGCAACACTAACTTTGAAGTGGTCCTGAGGGCTTGGGCATGAACTATTGCATTGACGCTTCCGGCCGCTACCTGGGCGGTTTCTCCGAGGTGCCCGAGGGCGCCACCGTGGTTCCGTCCGCGCCTGACGATGCGCGGCAGCCCTGGCTCGGCGACAACTGGGGGCCGGTCCCGGTGACCCGCGCAGAGATCGAGGCGGACCGCCTGCGTGCCTATGCCGATCCGCTGATCGGCAGTGACCGCTACTTCTCCGAGGCGCAGCGCGAAACGCTGCTGGGCAACACCGAGGCGGCCGAGGCTGCGAAGGCCCAGGGCCTGGCCCGTTACGCCGAAATCCAAGCGGAGAACCCCTGGCCTGGCATCTAGGCCGCATGCGCGTCCCGCCAGGCCCCGCACATCGCGGGGCTTTCTTTTTTCTGAGTCGAGGAATCAACCCATGATTGCCCATGTACTGGTGGCCGGCCTTCAGCTGGTCGGCCTGCTGTTTCTGCGTGTCCTGCTGATCCTGGTCGGGCTGATCGTCGTGCCGTTCGCGCTGCCGCTACGCGTCACGCAAGGCCCGCCCCGCCCTTTCACCGAGGCCGTGGGCGACTGGCTGCTGATCACCCTGCCGGGCTGGGCCTGGCTGTGGAGCAACGACCGCGACGGCGCCGCCGGCGACAAGCGCGGCTGGTGGCACGTCAACGCGCCGTTCGGCCTTGGCGCCTATCACTGGTTGTCGATGTTCTGGTGGCTGGCGATCCGCAACCCGGCGAACAACGCGCGGTTTACGCGGCTATTCGGCTGCCCGGTGACGGAGTGCGACTACCGCTACTGGGGGCAGGAGGTCGTCAAGGACAAGCCTGGCCAGGGTGGCTGGCGGTTCCTGCTGGCCACCCGCAAGGCCACAGGGCGCCGTTACTACGGGCTGTATTGGGTCCGCCAGTGGAACGACAGCCGCGCCCTGGTCGTGCAGTTGGGCTTCAAGGGTGAGCCCAGCGACTGGACCGAGGACTACAGCGGCGACCTGTCGCGGCAGTGGAAGGGCATCACCTTCGAAGTGAACCCTTACAAGAGCATCGCCTAGGTCTGGGATGAACCTTTTCTTTGAAGGGGGCTCACATCGAGGATTTCTATTCCGCAGCCTTTCAACCAGTCCTCCACCGCAGCAGATGAGCGGGACGGCTTTGGTTGGTCGGGGAATTCGAGCGTGTAGACCGTGAAGGCGACGGCCTTCAGGTTCGGTAAGGCGCGGGTAGCAATGCGCGTGTATCGCCTCTCCCCGGCTAGGGAATAGGTGATCAGCCAATCCATCCGTTGGACTCCTTTTGCAATGCCAACCTGTTTCAGCTACTGGATCCTAGGTCCATAAGTCAGCCATCGCAATGATGGCTTAAAGCTCCTAACCGTTGCCCGCCTCGTGCGGGCATTTCTTTTTCCTGGAGAAATGCATGACGCTCACTGAGCCGCAACTGCTGCAGATACTCCCCAACGCCGGCCGCCAAGCCGGCGTTTTCGTTCCACATATCAACGCTGCCGCCGAGCGTTGGCAGATCAACACCCCGAAAAGGCTGGCGGCGTTCCTGGCTCAGATCGGCCACGAGTCGGGCCATCTGCGGTACGTCAAAGAGATCTGGGGCCCGACCGATGCGCAGTCGCGCTACGACGTGCGGCCGGATCTTGGCAACACCCTGGAGCGGGATGGCGACGGGCGCCTTTACATGGGGCGTGGCCTCCTGCAGATCACCGGGAAGGCCAACTACGCCAAGGTCAGCGCGGCACTGTTCAACGACCAGCGCCTGGTCGCTGAGCCCCAGCTGCTGGAGTTGCCCGAGCACGCGGCTCAGTCGGCTGCCTGGTTCTGGTGGGTACGTGAGCTGAACGGCCTGGCTGATCGTGGCCAGTTCACCCAAATAACCCAGCGCATCAACGGTGGCCAGAACGGCGCACAGGATCGCCTGCAGATCTGGCAGCGGGCCCGCCTCGTGCTCGGCGTCTAGGAGGTGGCCATGTCCCTATTCGACGTTGTGCCCGCGCCTCTGCGGGTGTTCGTGCTGGTGGCGCTGGTCGCTGCCGGCGCCGGCTTGGCCTGGTGGGTGATCGCGCCTCGCATCGACCTGCAGGAGGCCCGGGCCGATGCGGCCGAGCGTCAGCTGCTGGAGGCGATGGCGAGCGTGGAGCGGCTTTCCCAGCAGCTCGTCCGCCAGCAGGCGACGCTCGACCAGTTGGCAGAGATTGAGCGCCGGCTGCAGCAGCTCGGCCAGACCGTAAACCGCAACACGTCCGTCCAGTCGGCGGCATTTGAGGAGCTGAAACGAAATGACCGCGAGATTGCCGCGTACCTGGCTGGCCCTGTCCCTGGGGCTCTTGGCCGGTTGTATGAACGACCCGAGACCACAGACCCCGCTGCCTGGCACGCCCCGAATGGCGTGCTCCCTGGTGCCGTGCGTGCTGCCGGCGCGGCCGGCGGTGCTGGTCAATGACCAGTGGCGGCAGGCGCTGGACGCCACTGATGCGGCGTTGAGTTCGTGCGCCCTACAGGTGATGGGCTGCATCGAGCGGCAGAAGGTGCAGGCGCCTTGATCAGTTGCCCGGTGGCATCCTGCCCCAGGTCTCGGAGGCGCCGCTCGGTAGCGGCTTCTGGTCGAGCTTTGCCGGTCTGTTGTCTCGTTGGACGCCCCGGTAATCGCGCCGATACTTGGCGAACTCGGTGCGCAAATGTTGGCGTGCGCCTTCTGTCCCTAGCTCGTCCACCAGCAGCTCTAGTGCGATGGTGGCCAGGTCCTGGATGGTGTTGGGCTTGAATACCTGGTCGTACTGTCGGCCGCTGACGGAAATGAGGGCATGGATGGATAGGTAGTAGCGTGGCATGGTGGTCACTCCGAAATACTGTTTATATGTACAGTATTTGCGGAGTGTGGTGTGTGCGAGTTGATAGGCGGTCTAGGCCCGGGGATCTGCTATGCAGGCCCCGGGCCTTTTGTCGTTTCTGGGGTGAGGATCTGCGGGCCGTCATTGCGGGCGTTGTTCGCGGCCACGCCGACGCGGAACCACTCGAACACCTCGGGCCCTTCGCCGTGCTCCAGCATATCGCGGGCGCGCTCGCGTGTCGTTGCGGGGTCTAGCCACTCCCGGGCCAGCTCAGGGGTGAATGCCACCGGACGCCGGTCGTGGATATCCACCATCCCGCCAGTGCTGGCGGCCGTAATGATGGCGACCCCGTCGCCTGGTTGCGGCTCTTGGTGGTGGACCTGGCCGACGGTCGCGCACAGCGTCATCTGCCCGTCGCGGCGCCGGATGAACCAAGGCTTTTTGTGGCCCTTCTCGCCCGTCCACTCGAACCACCCATTGATAGGCGTCAGCATCCGATGGGGCCAGGCGATCCGCCAGAATGGGCTGCTCGCCACCTGGTCGGCTCGGGCGTTGCTGGGCCTGCGCCGTTCGGTCGCCCAGTGCGGAGCCCATCCCCATTTCGTGGACGCGGGCAAGGGTTCGCCGCCTGCATCGAGCAGCACCTGCAGGCGGGTATCTGGTGGGATGTTGTAGCGGGGGGGGATCTCGACCGATGGCTGCGGGCCTCGGTAGCTCAGTAGCTCGTAGATCTCGGCCCATGACATGAACTGGGCAACGCGGCCGCACATGGTCGGCTCCCTAGTGCTGAACGTTGGGGAAGGGTAGACCAGCCGTGTAGGTACAGTGATATTGCACCTACCAGCCCCCTTGGGCTACTGTGCCCGGACGGCAACACGAGACATCCCCGTGAAAATCAGCAGCACCCTCCTCATGCGCGTTATCAAAGCCCACGCCCGTTGGCGCTGGCGCGCCTGATCTCTTCTTTTCCGGCTAGGCCGGATGCCTGTAGCTCGTCTGCCAAACACCTCCGAATCAGCCCAAACCCAGCGACATAAATTGCGGGTATATATGCGGGTACGAAATGAGAGGGTCGGACGAAAAGGTCAGTAAATTCAAAGGGTTAAAAACAAAATGCTGCTGATGATCGATAATTACGACTCTTTTACCTACAACGTGGTGCAGTACCTGGGCGAACTGGGTGCTGATGTCCATGTGATCCGCAACGACGAACTCTCCGTCGCCGAGATCGAGGCCCTGAACCCCGAGCGCATCGTGGTTTCCCCCGGCCCCTGCACGCCCACCGAGGCGGGCGTGTCGCTGGAGGTGATCACCCACTTCGCCGGCAAGCTGCCGATCCTCGGCGTGTGCCTGGGCCACCAGAGCATCGGCCAGGCCTTCGGTGGCGACGTGGTGCGTGCGCGCCAGGCCATGCATGGCAAGACCAGCCCGGTGTTCCACGAGGACCTGGGCGTGTTCGAAGGGCTGAACAACCCGCTGACCGTGACCCGCTACCATTCCCTGGTGGTGAAGCGCGAGACGCTGCCGGAGTGCCTGGAAATCACCGCCTGGACCCAGCACGCCGATGGCGCCGTGGACGAGATCATGGGCCTGCGCCACAAGACGCTGAACATCGAGGGTGTGCAATTCCATCCGGAATCCATACTCACCGAGCAGGGCCACGAGCTGCTGGCCAATTTCCTCAAGCAACAGGGCGGGGTGCGCTGAGATGGATATCAAGGAAGCCCTCAACCGCGTGGTCAACCAACTGGACCTGACCACCGAGGAAATGCAGGACGTGATGCGCCTGATCATGACCGGCCAATGCACCGACGCGCAGATCGGCGCCTTCCTCATGGGCATGCGCATGAAGAGCGAGACCATCGACGAGATCGTCGGCGCGGTCTCGGTGATGCGTGAGCTGGCCAGCCGTGTCGAACTGGGCTCCCTGGCCCGGGTGGTCGACGTGGTCGGCACCGGTGGCGACGGCGCCAACATCTTCAACGTCTCCTCGGCCGCGAGCTTCGTGGTCGCCGCCGCGGGGGGCAAGGTCGCCAAGCACGGCAACCGTGCGGTGTCCGGCAAGACCGGCAGCGCCGACGTGCTGGAAGCGGCCGGCATCTACCTGGACCTGAAGCCCGAACAGGTGGCGCGCTGCATCGAGCACGTCGGCGTCGGCTTCATGTTCGCCCAGGTCCATCACAAGGCGATGAAGTACGCCGCTGGCCCGCGTCGCGAGCTGGGGCTGCGCACCCTGTTCAACATGCTCGGCCCGCTTACGAATCCGGCCGGTGTGAAGCACCAGGTGGTCGGCGTATTCAGCCAGGCGCTGTGCCGCCCGCTGGCCGAGGTACTCAAGCGCCTGGGCAGCGAGCACATCCTGGTGGTGCATTCGAAGGATGGCCTGGACGAAATCAGCCTGGCTGCGCCGACCCAAGTCGCCGAACTGAAGGACGGCGTGGTCACCGAGTACCAGGTGCAGCCCGAGGATTTCGGCATCAAGAGCCAGAGCCTGATCGGCCTCGCCGTGGACAGCCCGCAGCAGTCGCTGGAGCTGATCCGCGATGCCCTGGGCCGTCGCAAGACCGAGAATGGCCAGAAGGCTGCCGAGATGATCGTGCTCAACGCCGGTGCTGCGCTCTACGCAGCGGACCACGCGAGCACCTTCAAAGAGGGCGTGCAGCTCGCCCATGACGCGCTGCACACCGGCCTCGCCCGCGAGAAGCTGGAAGAATTGGCCTCCTTTACCGCGGTGTTCCGAGTGGAGAATGAAGCGTGAGCATCCCTACCGTTCTTGAAAAGATCCTGGCCCGCAAGGCCGAGGAAGTCGCCGAGCGCCGCCTGCGCGTACCGCTGGCAGAAGTCGAAGCGCTGGCCCGTGCCGCCGATGCGCCCCGTGGTTTTGCCCGTGCGTTGCTGGAGCAGGCTGCACGCAAGCAGCCGGCGGTGATCGCCGAGATCAAGAAGGCTTCCCCGAGCAAGGGCGTCATCCGCGAGAACTTCGTACCGGCGCAGATTGCCCGCAGCTACCAGGATGGCGGCGCCACCTGCCTTTCGGTGCTGACCGACATCGATTTCTTCCAGGGTGGCGACGCCTACCTGCAGGAGGCCCGCGCGGCCTGCTCGCTGCCGGTGATCCGCAAGGATTTCCTCATCGACCCCTACCAGGTGGTCGAGGCGCGTGCGCTGGGTGCCGACTGCGTGCTGCTGATCGTCTCCGCCCTGTCCGATGCGCAGATGGCCGAGCTGGCGAAGACCGCCAAGGATGTGGGGCTGGATGTACTGGTGGAGGTGCACGATGGCGATGAGCTGGAGCGGGCGCTGAACACCCTGGATACGCCGCTGGTGGGTATCAACAACCGCAACCTGCACACCTTCGAGGTGAGCCTGGACATCACCCTGGACCTGCTGCCGATGATCCCGCGTGATCGTCTGGTGATCACCGAGAGCGGCATCCTCAATCGCGCCGATGTGGAGCTGATGGAAGTCAGCGAGGTGTTCGGCTTCCTGGTGGGCGAGGCGTTCATGCGTGCCGAGGAACCGGGCACGGAGCTGCGCCGGCTGTTCTTCCCCGAGCGTGGCGGAGTGAGCCGGGCGATCGATCCTGATTGACTGGAAGTGCACATGGAAAAGCCGGCGTCCTGCCGGCTTTTTCATGTGCGCGTCTTAGCGGGTACCGAATACCACCATGGTCTTGCCTTTGACGTGTACCAGGCCCTGTTCCTCCAGGCTCTTGAGTACGCGGCCGACCATTTCACGCGAGCAACCGACGATGCGACCGATCTCCTGACGGGTGATCTTGATCTGCATGCCATCCGGGTGCGTCATGGCGTCGGGTTGCTTGCACAGGTCCAGCAGGGTGCGAGCGACACGACCGGTGACGTCGAGGAATGCCAGGTCGCCGACCTTGCGCGTGGTGTTGCGCAGGCGGTCCGCCATCTGGCTGCCCAGGGCGTAGAGGATCTCCGGATCCTGCTGGGTCAGCTCGCGGAACTTGGCGTAGCTGAGCTCAGCCACTTCGCATTCCGTCTTGGCCCGTACCCAGGCACTGCGTTCCTTCTCGGTACCTTCCTTTTCGAACAACCCCATCTCACCGAAGAAGTCCCCGGAGTTGAGATAGGCGATGATCATTTCGCGGCCGTCGTCATCCTCGATGAGGATGGTGACCGAGCCTTTGATGATGAAGAAGAGCGTCTCGCAGCGGTCGCCCGCATAGATGATGGTGCTCTTTGCCGTATAACGGCGGCGATGACAGTGCGCTAGCAGCTTGTCGAGGTTCTTGATCTTTGGTGTGAGGGTAATAGCTACCATGCCCGAGTCCCGAAATTTTAAAGGTAAGCCTTTGTCCAACAGGCACTTTCTTATTAGTTATCTGGCTAAGTGTGCCAGTTATCCGGCGTCAGCTTAACAGACGGTTCGTGACCGGTGATCCGAATTTGAGACGCAGGTAACAACTGGCGGGGAACTAAACGACCAACGTATGTGACACGCGGCCTTTCCAGGCGCTGTGATAAGCTGGCGACCTTTTTTTCAGCCTGGAGTCTGGCGATGAAAGCGCGTATCCAGTGGGCGGGAGAAGCCCTGTTCGTCGGCGAGTCCGGCAGTGGTCATGCCGTAGTGATGGACGGCCCGCCGGAGAGTGGTGGCCGCAATCTCGGCGTGCGCCCGATGGAGATGCTGCTCATCGGCCTGGGTGGCTGCACCAACTTCGACGTGGTGAGCATCCTCAAGAAGTCCCGCCAGCCGGTGGAGAGCTGCGAGGCCTTCCTCGAGGCCGAGCGCGCTGATGAAGACCCCAAGGTTTTCACCAAGATCCACGTGCACTTCGTGGTCAAGGGCCGTGGCCTGAAGGAGGCGCAGGTCAAGCGCGCCGTCGAGCTCTCCGCCGAGAAGTACTGCTCTGCATCGATCATGCTCGGCCGCGCCGGCGTCGAGATCACCCACGATTACGAAATCGTCGAGCTCGGCTGAGCCACCGACACCCAATCATCACATTCGGGGCGCAGACTCTGGCAGGTGACGCCCGTCATCTGCATAATGCGCCCCCTCGTTTTTCCGGGGCAATCCGCCCCAGAACCGATAACCACAATCGCCATCGCGAAGAGGTGTAAACCGTCCTACGCAGAAGTCACTGTGCGCTTCTGACGGGCATGCTCAACCACGCGGCAGGGCCGCAATGAACAGAGAGTTCCCAACGGTGAAAAGCAAACTCAAGCTCCACGGGTTCAATAACCTGACGAAGACCTTGAGCTTCAACATCTATGACATCTGCTATGCAGAGACCCCCGAGGACCAGCAGGCCTACGTCGAGTACATCAATGAAGAGTACGACGCCGAACGCCTGACCCAGATCCTCACCGACGTGGTCGACATCATAGGTGCGAACATCCTCAACATTGCCCGCCAGGATTACGATCCCCAGGGCGCCAGCGTGACCATCCTCATTTCCGAGCAGCCGGTGACCCCCACCGACAGCCAGATCGAGGAATCCCCCGGTCCGTTGCCCGAGACCATCCTGGCCCACCTGGACAAGAGCCACATCACCGTTCACACCTACCCGGAGATCCATCCGGTGTCGGGGATCGCGACCTTCCGCGTGGACATCGACGTTTCCACCTGCGGTGTGATTTCGCCCCTGAAGGCGCTCAATTACCTGATCCACCAGTTCGACTCGGACATCGTCACCGTCGACTATCGCGTGCGTGGCTTCACCCGCGATGTGGAAGGCAAGAAGCACTTCATCGACCACGAGATCAACTCGATCCAGAACTACCTCTCCGACGATACCCAGGACGCGTACCAGATGACGGACGTGAACGTGTACCAGGAGAACCTGTTCCACACCAAGATGCTGTTGAAGAACTTCGACCTGGACAACTACCTGTTCGGCGACGCGACCTCCAACCTGACCGCTGAGCAGCGCAAGCAGGTCGAAGAGCGTGTTCGGCACGAGATGCTGGAGATCTTCTACGCGCGCAATATGCCGCGCTGACGCGCGGGGGCTGCCAGCTCGAAGCTGCAAGCCGCACGTGAAAAGCACAAAGGGCGCCTCGGCGCCCTTTGTCGTTCTTGCGGTTTGCTTGCCGCTTGAAACGTGCAGCTTGCCGCTGCGTTAGACCCTATAAGTGCTCTTGGTCATCACCTTGGAGAGCAGGGTCATGCCGAACTTCACCGGCGCCGGGAAGCGCAGGCCGCCGGCGTCCAGCGCGGTGGTGGCGTGCTGCTCCTCGTCGGTGCGCATCTGTTCGAGGATGGCGCGGGACTTTGCGTCGTCGGCAGGGATCTGCTGCAGGTGGTCGTCCAGGTGCTTGCAGACCTGGTCCTCGGTGGCAGCGACGAAGCCGAGGCTGACCTTGTCGCTGATCAGGCCGGCGACGGCACCGACGCCGAAGGACAGGCCATAGAACAGCGGGTTGAGCACGCTGGGGCGGCCGCCCAGTTCGCGGATGCGCTGCTCGCACCAGGCGAGGTGATCGATTTCCTCTTCGGCGGCATGCTCCATGGCCTTGCGCACTTCCGGCAGCTTGGCGGTCAGCGCCTGCCCCTGGTACAGCGCCTGGGCGCAGACCTCGCCGGTGTGGTTGATGCGCATCAGGCCAGTGACATGGCGGCTGTCCGCCTCGCTCATGGGCGCCTCGTCCTGCAGGTTCGCCGGGTTGGGGCGATAGGGCTGGCCCTTGAACGGCAGCAGGGTCTTGAGCGCGGCATCGGCCTGGAGCAGGAAGCGGTCAACGGGGGAGTACTGGCGTTCGGTGGCCATGGGGCACCTCCGGTAGGCAAGAATGCCGGGCAGTTTAACCCATCGGGCCTGCCCGGGTTTGACTGGGATCAGTCCAGTTCGCGCAGTACCCGGAAGCCCAGTGCGTAGTCATCGTGCCCCGGCTGCTTGAGATCGCGCAGGCTGGTGCGCAGGTACGCTGGCCCGCTGTTCCAGGCACCGCCACGGACCACGCGGGGGCTGCGATCCAGCAAGGCTGCGGCTTGCGCCTCGCTGCCGTCGAAGGGGGCAGCGAAGCGCGAGGCGGTCCATTCCCAGACGTTGCCGGCGGTGTCGTGCAGGCCGAAGGCATTGGCCGGGTACTGGCCGACCTGCGCGGTTTTGCCGCGGATCGAATTGGGTGTGCCGCAGCCCCGGCAATGGGCCCGTGGCGCGCTCTCGCTACTGTCCAGTTCGTCGCCCCACCCGTAGTAGCCTGCACCACCGGCCCGTGCGGCGTATTCCCATTCCGCCTCGGTGGGCAGCCGGTAGCGCTGGCCGGTGACGCTGCTCAGCCAGTCGCAATAGGCGCGGGCGTCGAACCAGCTCACATGGATCACCGGGCGCTGCCCGGAGAGGCCCCAGCCTTCGTTGTCGGGCATCGGTTTGCCGGTGGCACTGGCGTAGCGCTGCCAGTCATCGAAGGTCAGCTCGAAGCGGCCGATGGCGAAGGGCTTGTCGATGGTCACGCGGTGGGTGGGGCGCTCGTTGTCGTTGCCGCGCCCGGTGGCATCGCCCATGAGGAATTCGCCGGCAGGGACGATCACCAGTTCCGGGCCCTGGGCGCCGTCCGGCAGGCTGTCGCGCAGGCGCTCGCCGGCCTGTTGGGCCAGGGCGGCGAGTGGTAGCAGCGAGAGGGCGAGGAGTAGCGTGCGGCGCATCAGCCCGGCGGCCAGTGCAGCTGGCGCTGCCCGAGCACGTGCATATGGATGTGATAGACGGTCTGGCCGCCCAGTTCGTTGCAGTTCATCACCACGCGGAAGCCTTCGTCACAGCCCTGCTCCTTGGCCAGGCGCTGGGCAGTGTGGACGATATGCCCGGTCAGCGTCTTGTCGTCCTCGGTGAGGTCGTTGAGGGTGTTGATGTGCTTTTTCGGGATCACCAGGAAGTGCACCGGGGCTTGTGGCGCGATGTCGTGGAAGGCGATCACGTGATCGTCTTCATAGAGCTTGCGTGCAGGAATATCCCCGGCGACGATTTTGCAGAACAGACAGTCCACGGACATTCTCCGGCCTGTTATAAGAAGCCCCCGAGTTTAGCGGCGCGTGATTATCCCGGCCAGCCCGCCTGGCCGCACAAGGAGCCTGTGTGAAGAACGACATCCACGATCTGGGGCTGGTGCTGGACTCCAAGGTCAAACTCATCGTCATCGAGTCCTGGGACGAGCAGCGCGTGCTGGAAACTCTGACCACCCTGGCGGTGAAGCGCGGGCTGGGCCTGTTCACCTGGGCGGTGACCGAAGGCCTGCAGCGCCTTGGCTTTGGTGGCGACCCCGTGGGCGAGGGGGCCAGTACCGATGCCGAGGCAGCGCTGCGGCTGATCAAGGCCGATCCGCAGCCCAACCTCTATGTGATGTGCGACCTGCATCCCTTCTTCGACGACAACCCCAAGCTGGTGCGCCTGCTCAAGGAAGTCGCCATGGCCGAGGCGATCCACAAGCCGACCCTGGTGCTGGTTTCCCACGCAATGAAGCTGCCGGCCGAGGTACAGCGCTACAGCGCCCGCTTCAGCCTGGCGCTGCCAAACGAGGATGAGCTGTTGGCCATCGTTCGCGAGGAGGCCACGCGCTGGAGCGAGCGCAACCGTGGCGCCCGGGTGCGCACCGACAACCGCACCCTGCAGCAGGTGGTGAAGAACCTGCGTGGCCTCAGTCACGGTGAGGCGCGCTCGCTGGCGCGCAATGTGATCTGCGACGACGGCGCCATCACTCAGGAAGATCTGCCGGAGCTGAACAAGACCAAGTTCCAGCTGCTGGACCTTGAAGGCGTGCTCAGCTTCGAATACGACACCGCGCGCTTCGCCGATGTCGGCGGCCTGGCCAACCTCAAGCGCTGGCTGGGTGAGCGCCAGAGCGCGTTCATGGAGGCCAAGCCGGCGTCCATGCCCAAGGGCATGTTGCTGGTGGGCGTGCAGGGCGGCGGCAAGAGCCTGGCGGCCAAGGCGGTGGCAGGGCTCTGGGGGCTGCCGTTGCTGCGCCTGGACTTCGCCTGCCTGTACAACAAGTTCTTCGGCGAGACCGAGCGCAACCTGCGTGATGCGCTCAAGCTGGCCGAGCAGATGGCGCCCTGCGTGCTGTGGATGGATGAGCTGGAGAAGGGCCTGGCCAGCGGCGACCAGGACGGCGGCGTGAGCCAGCGCGTGCTGGGTACGTTGCTGACCTGGATGTCGGAGCGCAAGGCGCCGGTGTTCATGGTGGCCACCGCCAACGCCATTCACCGTTTGCCGCCGGAGCTGGTGCGCAAGGGGCGTTTCGACGAGCTGTTCTTCGTTGATCTGCCGGGTAGCGAGGTGCGGGCAGAAATCTTCCGCATCCATCTGTCCCGTCGCGATATCGACCCGGCGCAGTTCGATCTGCCGATCCTGGCGGCGTCCAGCTATGGTTTCTCCGGCGCCGAGATCGAGCAGGCCGTGGTAGGGATGCTCTATGCCGCGCAGGCTGCCCAGGCCAGCGTGAGCCAGGCGCTGCTGTTGCAGCAGTTGTTGAGTACGGCACCGCTGTCGGTGGTGATGGCCGAGGAGCAGGCCAAGCTGCGGGCTTGGGCCGACGGGCGCTGCGTGAAGGCTGACTGAAACGGCTGGAGAGAAGAAAGGCGCCTTGCGGCGCCTTTTTGTTTTCTATTTCGGTAGATAGGCCTTGTTGATCCGCCCGGCCAGGCGCCGGACCAGCCAGCGCGGCGACAGGCGCGGGCTCATCGCCAGCAGGCGGTTGCGCCAGCCGGGGATGATGATGGCGCGGTTCTTCTCCAGCGCTTTCACTGTGATCAGCGCCACTTCTTCGGCGCTCATCATCAGCTTGCTGCCTTCCAGTTTCTCGCCGGCCATCCGTGCGCCGCGGAAGAAGGCGGTGCGGGTAGGGCCGGGGCAAAGCACCGAGACGCCGACGCCATGGACCTTCAGCTCTTCGCGCAGCCCTTCGGAGAAGTGCAGTACGTAGGCCTTGCTGGCGTAGTAGTTGCTCATCCAGGGGCCGGGCTGGAAGCCGGCTACCGACGCGACGTTGAGAATCTGCCCGGTACCACGGCTGGCCATGGCGCCGCCGATCTCGTGGCAGAGGCGGGCGAGGGCGAGGACGTTGAGTTCGATCAGTTCCTGTTCGCGGCTCCAGTCCTGTTCGACATAGAGGCCGGAGGTGCCGATGCCGGCGTTGTTCACCAGCAGGTCGATTTCCCGCTCACCCTGGTTGAGCTCGTGGAGCAGGCCTGAAAGCTGCAGCGGTTCGGCGAGGTCACAGGTGCGGTAGAGCACTTCGACGCCGAAGCGCTGGGTCAGCTCGTAGGCGATGCTTTCCAGCGCGTCACGTTGCCGGGCCACCAGGATCAGGTGGCGACCCCGCCGGGCCAGGGCTTCCGCCAGGGCCAGGCCGAGCCCGCTGGAGGCGCCGGTAATCAGGGCAAAACGAGGCATCGGGAATCTCCGTGTCGGGGCCGGGTTGGACAACGTCAGCCCCGGGAGGTTGCTCAGTTGGACTCGTTCTCTTCCTGTTCGGCGGCCGCGTCGCCTTCGTCCATCGACTCGTCCGGCTCTGCATAGGGCGCGGCTTCGTCGGTCGGTTCGGCATAGTCGGCGCTATCGCCATCGGCCGGCATCTCGTAGTTACTCATCTCGGAGCGCTCCACGTAGTCCTGGTAGGCCGGGATGCTGATGGCGGCGAGGATGCCGAAGACCACCGGGATGATCAGCCACATCCAGGCCAGGACCTTGACGGCAGTGGTGTTCGGCGGCGGCGGTGCACCAAAGCGGTTGGCGCCGGTGGTGCCGGGGATGAACAGCAGCAGCAGGGGGAAGACGCTGCCGACGATGGGCACGAAGTTCAGCAGGTAGAGCCAGCCCGACCAGCCGATGTCGTGCAGGCGCTGGACGCTGATCTGCACGCTGACGACGATGGCGGCGATACCCAGCACGGTGGCGATGAGGCCGCCGACGACCGGGTGGATGGCGAAGCCGATGCCGGCGCCGACGCCAAGCACGACCAGCAGCGCGATCATGAACACGAAGGACCAGGCCAGGTAGCGCACGCGGCCGATACGACCGGTGATGCCGAAGGGGCGCAGCTCGCAGTATTGGGGCAGCGCCTCGCCGACCTGGGCCTGCGGGGTGGCGTAAGGCGAGGCGCCCGGTGCCACGGCCGACGATGCGACGGCGGGAGCGGCTTCAGCCAGTTGTGCCTGACGGGCGAGGAATTTCTCGATGATGATGCCGCACGCCTGGCACTCGCCGGACTTGGCCTGCTCGTGGCCACACTTGGGGCAGGTCATGGTGCCGGTGTCCTGCTCGCTTTCTACTGCGGCGAGGGTTTCCGGGTTCGGGTGGTCTTCGGTTTCCACCAGGCTGAAGCCGGCGGCGAGGTCCTGTTCCTTGCGTACCTGAGCACCGGCCCGCTGCAGGGCGGCCAGGTATTTGTCTGCCTCGACTTCTTCGAGGTCACGCTTCAGCGCCACGGGGCGCCCGCCGAACAGGCTGTCGATCTTGCTGGCATCGCTCTTGAACAGCTTGGCCAGGTTCTCCTTGACAGTTTCCAATGCCGCACCGGGCATCAGTTCTCCTTCGAAGACGATCTTGTAGCGGGCATCGGACATGCGGGCATCCTTGTCAGCGGCTGGTTAGGGATGGCACAGCGTAATGGTGGCGCACCCTGCGGCACAAGCGGGCTGCCGCACAAAAAACAGAGCTGGTCAGGCGGCTGGCTGCGGCTTCCAGGTGCCGACGAGGCGGCCGTGGCGGAGCAGGCGCAGTTGGCCGAAGTCGCTGAACAGCCCTTCGGACAGGAGAGGCCGCAGGAACACCCAGTCGTCGACGCCGAGCCCGGTCGTTGCCGAGCCGATCAGGCGCTCCTGGTTGGGGCTGCGCCCGTAGATGCCGTCATAGGCCAGGCCTGCGGGGGATGCGGGGTCGGCGGGCCAGCCTCCGCCATAGAGGTAGTAGGCTTTCTGCCGGTTGGGATTCCAGGCTTCGAGCGCGCCCTGGGCCTGTTGCAGGTAGGGGAGGGGGCCGCGTTGAACCTTGAGTACCGGTGTGGCGATCCACATCGCGCTCTGGTGGCTGGCCAGGAGGGGCGTGTCGAACTCGGCGGGCTTGAGCAGGGCCGAGCCGACGGCGACTTCGTTCAGCGGTGTCGGCCCCTTGGCGTGCAGGGGATAGGTGAGACTGCCAGCGCCATTGAGCAGGGGTTGCCTGGGCCAGATGGCGGGGAAGGCGCCTGCGGCATCGATGAAGGCCGTGTATCGCTCGTTGGCGGCAGTAAAGGCTTGCTGGCTGTCGCTCCAGAACGGTGCGTGGGCGACCTGGGCGTCGTAGCCCATCAGCCCGCGCAGTTGCAGCAGCGTGCTGTTGTCGGCGAGCAGTCGCAGCGTCTGCGCTAGGTTGGCAGCGTCCGGGTGGCCGCCGCGTTGCAGGCCGATATCGATCTCCAGGGCGATGCTCATGGGCTTCTGCAGGGCCTTGGCGAGCTCGAGGTACTGGACGAGGCGCTGCGGGCTGTCGATCAGCCAGGTGAGCTGGCGTGTAGGGTCGAAGCCCAGGCCATTGGGCAACTGCTGGTAGAAGGCGAGGGCGGCCGCTACCGGCAGCGGCTTGCCCAGCAGCAGGTCGGCGTCGGGGAAGGCCTGTGCCAACTGGTTGGCCTGGGGCTGGTGGAAGACCATGAAGCGGCGCGTAGTCAGGCGTTTGGCGAGGTAGTCCAGCAGGCCATTGGAAGCCAGGGACTTGGCCACCAGGCGCAGGGGCAGTTTGCCCAGGCGCTGGGCGAGCAGGTCGGCATTGGCGTCCAGCCGGTCGAGGTCGATGACCAGCTGCGGCACGCCGCCGCCTTCCTGCTTCAACAGGCTCTGCAGGTCGGCGAAGTAGGCTGTGTGTGGGCGCCCCTGTTCACCAGGGCGAACAGCCCAGAGCCCGAGCGCCCCGAGTGCGCCCAGGCCGAGCAGGTGGCGGCGTTTCAACGGGGCCAGCGCTGGCCGAGTTGGTTGGCGCTCTGGAGGGCGGCGCGGTACTCGTTATCCAGGCGCTTCACCAGTTCTTCCACCGTGGGCAGGTCGCTGATGTCGCCCACGCCCTGGCCGGCGGACCAGACGGTCTTCCAGGCCTTGGCTTCTTCACTGATGGGCTTGAGCTTTTCGCCGTAGTTGATGTCGGCCTTGTCGGTAAGGCGCTTGAGGTCGTAGCCGGCGGCTTCGAGGCTCTGGCGCATGAAGCTGGCCGGTACGCCGGAGACGGCCGGCGTGTGGACGATATCGGCGGCCTTGGCGTCGAGGATCATCTGCTTGTAGGGGGCGTCGGCGTTGCTCTGGCGGGTGGCGATGAAGCGGGTGCCGAGGTAGGCGAGGTCGGCACCGAGCATCTGTGCGGCGAGTATCTCGTGGCCGTGGTTGAGGCAGCCGGCCAGCAGCAGGGTCTTGTCGAAGAACTGGCGGATTTCGGCGACCAGGGCGAAGGGGCTCCAGGTGCCGGCATGGCCACCGGCTCCGGCGGCCACCGCGATCAGTCCATCGACACCGGCTTCGGCGGCCTTTTCGGCATGGCGGCGGGTGGTGACGTCATGGAAAACCAGCCCACCGTAGCTGTGCACCGCGTCGACCACTTCCTTCACTGCACCCAGGCTGGTGATGACGATGGGCACCTGCTTTTCGACGCAGATGGCCAGGTCCGCCTGCAGCCTGGGGTTGCTGTTATGGACGATGAGGTTGACCGCATAGGGAGCGGCGTCCGCCGTCAGGCCCACCTCGATCTCGTCGAGCCAGGCGCGGAAGCCGGCACTTTCACGCTGGTTGAGGGCGGGGAAGCTGCCGACGATGCCCGCATTGCTGCAGGCCAGGACCAGTTCCGGGGTCGAAACCAGGAACATGGGCGCTGCGACGACGGGCAGGCGCAGGCGTTGTTCAAGCAGGGCGGGCAGTGACATCGGGCATTCCTCTCTATCGGTCATTCGTGAGTCAGAAGGGTTTGATCACCACCAGGATGACGATGGCGAGCAGGAACAGGACCGGGACTTCGTTGAACCAGCGGTAGAACACATGGCTGCGGCCGTTCTCGCCGCGGGCGAAGCGTTTGAGCATGGCGCCGCAGACGTGGTGGTAGCCGATCAGCAGGAACACCAGGGTGAGCTTGGCGTGTAGCCAGCCCTGTTTGAACCAGGCCGGGTTGAGGTAGAGCATGCCGGCGCCGAGCAGCAGGGTGAGGACCATGGAGGGCTGCATGATGCCGCGATAGAGCTTGCGCTCCATGATGCTGAAGCGTTCGCGGCTGGGCGCGTCTTCGGCCGAGGCGTGATAGACGAACAGGCGTGGCAGGTAGAAGAGACCGGCGAACCAGCATACGACGGCGATGATGTGGAAGGCCTTGAGCCAGAGGTAGAGCATCGGATGTTCCCTGATGTGAGGTGGGTCCGATAGTAGAGGCTCCGGCGGTCACGCGTCACCTCGACGGTTGGCCCTTGGCCGATGCGGCTTTATCATCGGCGGCTTTCCAGTGGGTAGGGTGCGGTCGATGTTCAAGCTAGCTACGAGGGATGGCGTTCTGCCTCTCCGGTCGCACCGCGCCGGGCGTCACTGATGTCGCGCTGGGAGGTTCGCATCAGCGACCCGCGCCGTGAGCGGCTGGTGCGCTGGTTGGTACTGGTTCTGTTGCTGGCGCTGCCGGTGGCGTTCTTCGCCGGTGGCTGGTTGCGAGCCGAAGGCATGGCGGATGCCGTGGCGGAGCGCGACAGCCTGCGCGTGCAGCTGGATGAACGTACCCGGGCACTCGAACAGTTGCAGCAGCGCCAGGCGGTACTGGTAAGCGGTGAGCGACTGGGGCTCCAGGCCAACGAGCAGAGCCGCCAGACCATCAAGATGATGGAAGAGCAGGTTTTCAAGCTGCAGCAGGAGCTGGCGTTCTACCGCGGAGTGCTGGCACCGGACAGCCGCCGTGAGGGATTGCGCATCCGCGCTTTCGAGTTGCATGGCACGGACCAGCCACAGCGTTTCCGTTTCCGGCTGATGCTCAGTCGGGTCGGCAAGGATGATCAGCCGATCAAGGGCACGCTGCGTGTGCGAGTGATCGGCCGCCAGGATGGCAAGGAGGCGAGCCTTGAGCTGGCGACGCTTTCCCGCGAGATGACGCAGCAGGATGTTGTGTTTTCCTTCAAGCACTTCCAGGCGATTCCCGAAGCGGGACGTTTCGCCGAGCTGGAGCTGCCGGAAGGCTTCAGTCCCCGTCAGGTAAAGGTGCGCGCGCAAGTGGACGGCCAGCAGAAACCGCTGGAGCGCACATTCGAGTGGATTGACGAGGAGTCATGACGAGCATGTTCAACAAACAGAAACCCAAGGCCGATCTGCAGCGCTTCAGCGGCAAGACCAGCATCATCGCTATCGGCGCGGAACTGGAGGGCGATCTGCGCTTCCAGGGCGCGGTGCAGGTGGACGGTCGCCTCAAGGGCAACCTCAATGCCAGCGAAGGGCTGGTCAGGGTCAGCGTCGAAGGCCTGGTGGAGGGCGAGATTCGCGCACCTCACGTGATCATCGACGGTGAAGTGGTCGGTGATGTATTCGCTTCCGAGCACCTGGAGCTGGGTGCCAAGGCACGGGTACGCGGCAACCTCTATTACGGGCTCATGGAAATGGCCATGGGGGCGCAGATAGAAGGGCGCCTCGGGCATATCAAGGAGGCGCAACGCCTGTTGGAGGCGCCAGCCGGTCCGGAAAGCCAGGACGCTTAATAGTTGACCAGTTTTCTAGGGTAAGCGGATAATGCGTGGCCACAGCGCAGTAAGGCGGCGTCAAGCCGGGAGAGTTACAGCATGAGTGTCGAATCCTTCACCCCCACAGCCCTGATGTTTACGCATGGAGCGGCAAACAAGGTGAAGAACCTGATCGATGAGGAAGGCAATCCGCGGCTCAAGCTGCGCGTCTTCGTCACGGGCGGTGGCTGTTCGGGCTTCCAGTACGGTTTCACGTTCGATGAAGACGTCGCTGACGATGACACCATTGTCGAGCGCGATGGCGTGAGCCTGGTGGTCGATCCCATGAGCTTCCAGTACCTGGCCGGTGCGGAAGTGGATTACCAGGAAGGTCTCGAAGGCTCGCGCTTCGTGATCAAGAACCCGAATGCCGCCACTACCTGCGGCTGCGGTTCGTCCTTCTCGATCTGATCATCCTTCGCTGATACCGAAACGCCGTGCTTATGCACGGCGTTTTCGTTTGTGCCGTTTGGTCAGGCGGGGTAGATGGCGCCGAGGATGCGCAGGCCTTTGGCGCCGGTCACGCTCGGGCGGTTGGTAGGGATGCCTTCGAGGCAGCAATGGGCCAGCCAGGCAAAGGCCATGGCTTCGACCCAGTCTGCCGGTACGCCTCGGCTGTCGGTGCTGCTGACCTGGGTGCCGGGCAGCAGCTCGGCGAGGCGTTGCATCAAGGTGCCATTGTGGGCGCCACCGCCGCAGACCAGCAGATCGCGGGTTTCCGCTTGGGATGCCATGAGTGCGTCTGCCATGGTGCGAGCGCTGAGCTCAAGAAGGGTGGCTTGCACGTCCTCTGCCTTAAAGGCGGGGAGCTTGGCCAGCTGCGTTTGCAGCCAAGGTAGGTTGAACAGTTCCCGGCCAGTGCTCTTGGGGCCGCGCGTGCTGAAAAAATCGTCTTCCAGCAGCGTGCTCAGCAACTGCGGCTGGACCTGGCCACTGGCTGCCCAGGCGCCATCACGGTCGTAGTTCTGGCCGAGGTTGAGCTGGATCCAGGCATCCATGAGTACGTTGCCGGGTCCGCAATCGAAACCACGCACCTGCTGGTTGGGTTCGATCAGGCTGAGGTTGCTGAACCCACCGATGTTGAGCACGGCGCGGTTGCCTCTGTCATTGTCGAAGAGCGCCTCGTGGAAGGCTGGCACCAGGGGCGCACCCTGGCCGCCGGCAGCAACGTCGCGGCGCCGGAAGTCACCGACCACCGTGATGCCGGTGAGCTCGGCCAGCAGGGCGCAGTTGCCGATCTGGATGGTGAAGCCGCGCGCCGGTTCGTGGCGCACGGTTTGGCCATGGCTGCCGATTGCGCGGATATCTGCGGCTGTGAGGCCTTCTTCACGAAGCAGTTGGGCGATCCCCGAGGCGGCCAGTTCGACCCAGCGTTGTTCGGCCAAGGCCGCGCGTGCGAGTTCGTCTTCGCCTGGTGAACATAGCGAGAGCAACTCCTGGCGGAGTGTGTCGGGCATGGGGATGTAGTGCGAGGCGATCAGGCGGATGTGTTCGCCTTGGTCGATCAGGGCGATGTCCAGCCCATCCAGGCTGGTTCCGGACATCACTCCGAGGTAGCGCGGCATCGAATCAGCGCTTGTTCTGCGCGAGCATGGTGGCCTTTTCCTGGTCCATGCGTGCCATCAGCGGCTTGCTCATCTGCAGGAAGCGCTTCTTCTCTGCAGCGGCGAGCGGGTCAGCCATGGGCAGCTTCACGCCGAGCGGGTCGACGTGTTGGCCGTTCACCTGGAACTCATAGTGCAGGTGCGGGCCGGTGGAGAGACCCGTGGTACCGATGTAGCCAATGATCTGACCTTGCTTGACGGTGCCGCCGGTCTTGATGCCTTTGGCGAAACCCTGCATGTGGCCATAGAGCGTCCGGTACTTGCCGCTGTGCTGGATGATCACTGCGTTGCCGTAGCCACCGCGACGCCCGGCCAGGAAGATCTTGCCGTCACCGGTTGCCTTGATCGGCGTGCCGCGAGGCGCTGCGTAGTCGACGCCCTTGTGCGCGCGGATCTTGTTGAGGATCGGATGGCGACGGCCGAGCGAGAAGCGCGAGCTGATGCGTGCGAAGTCCACCGGGGTACGGATGAAGGCCTTGCGCATGCTGGTGCCGTCATCGCGGAAGTAGCTGGCAATGCCCTGGTTGTTGGTGAAGCGCACGGCACTGTAGGTCTTACCGCGGTTGGTGAAGCGAGCGGCGAGGATGTTGCCGGTGCCCACCTGCTTGCCGTTCACCGACTTCTCTTCATAGATGACTTCGAATTCGTCGCCTTCACGGATGTCGAGGGCGAAGTCGATGTCGTAATCGAAGATATTGGCCAGGTCCATGGTCAGGTTGTGAGACATGCCGGCGCGCTTGGCCGAGAGGAACAGGGAGCTATCGATCACGCCATGGGCATAGGCGGTATGGATGTCCGGCTTGGCCAGGTCTCGCTTGAAGTCATAGCCCTTGTCGGTCTTGGACAGGGTGACGGTCTCGAGGTCGCTGAGCTTGGAGTGCAGGCTCTGCAGTTCACCCTCGGGGCTCAGGCGGAATTCGAAGGCCTGGCCGATCTTCAGGCGACTGAGGTCTTTGGCGTCCTTGCTGCTGTTGAGCACATCGTGCAGTACGGTGGCGGACAGGCCGACCTTGCTGAACAGCGTTGACAGGGTATCGCCGTTGCCTACGGTGACCGTATGCAAGCCGGGATCTTTCGGAGGTTCGCTGGAGGCAAGCTCGCTTTGGGTCTGTTCGTCCTTGTTCGCGTCTTTGTCGGCGCTGTTCTGGTTGTCTGCAGGGCGCTCGATGTTAGCGAATGGCGAGCTGCCCTCTTCCCCGATGACTGCGTCTGATCGGAGGTCGTCCTTTTCCTGGATGAGGGCTTCTGAGCCGTTCTCCATTTCCAGGTTGATGTAGGTCTTCTTCGCCTCGACCTCGCGAGACGGGAACACCAGCAAAGCCAGGCTGAGCAGCGCAGCTACACCGCTTGCGGCCAGCAAATGGCTTTTCGGGTAGCGCGGCGCTTTAGGAACAATATGCGTCATGGCGAGTGGTGTTTTTTAGAATGTGAACTAACTGCCTAAAATATAACCAAAATCCGGTGTAGGCAACCTCAAGATCCTGCCTTCCGCCGGTTGGTACCGCCCCGGGCGCAAAACTTGTAATTAGTCAGCGATCTTGTATGTTTGGTTCCCTTTCGGTTTCTCTAGTGTGTACGGGGCTGTCATGAAGTCGGTTGAAGAGCAGCTGGCGCTTATCAAGCGCGGCGCGGAAGAGGTTCTGGTCGAGTCCGAGCTGGTTGAAAAGCTCAAGCGGGGGCAGCCCCTTCGTATCAAGGCGGGGTTCGATCCGACCGCGCCCGATCTGCACCTCGGTCATACCGTCCTTATTAATAAGCTGCGTCAGTTCCAGGAGCTGGGCCATCAGGTCATCTTCCTTATAGGTGACTTCACCGGGATGATCGGTGACCCCAGCGGCAAAAGCGCCACTCGCCCGCCTTTGACCCGCGAGCAGGTCCTGGACAACGCCGAGACCTACAAGACCCAGGTTTTCAAGATTCTTGATCCGGCGAAGACCGAGGTTGCGTTCAACTCTACCTGGATGGACCAGTTGAGTTCTGCGGATTTCATTCGCCTGTCTTCGCAGTACACCGTCGCTCGTATGCTGGAGCGCGATGACTTCGACAAGCGCTACACCACCAATCAGCCCATCGCTATCCATGAGTTCCTCTATCCGCTGGTTCAAGGGTACGACTCGGTGGCCTTGCGTGCGGACGTGGAGCTTGGGGGGACTGACCAGAAGTTCAACCTGCTGATGGGGCGTGAACTGCAGCGTGCTTATGGGCAGGAGTCTCAGTGCATCGTCACCATGCCGCTGCTCGAGGGCTTGGATGGCGTGAAGAAGATGTCCAAGTCCCTGGGTAACTATGTGGGTATCCAGGAAGCGCCGGGCGTTATGTACAGCAAGCTCGTTTCCATTCCTGATGTGCTCATGTGGCGTTACTTCGAGCTGCTCAGCTTCCGCTCCATGGAGGAGATCGAGCAGTTCCGTCGTGATGTTGAACAGGGCGCCAATCCGCGTGACATCAAGATCAAGTTGGCCGAAGAGATCGTCGCTCGTTTCCATGGCGAGGAAGCTGCTGCTTCTGCTCATCGTTCTGCGGGGAACCGTATGAAGGAAGGCGAGCTGCCGGAAGACCTGCCGGAGATCGAGCTGCTATCTATAGAGGACATGCCCATTGCATCCGTCCTTAATAAGGCAGGGCTGGTGAAGAACGCTGCTGTCGCTCGTGATCTGCTCGGTTCGGGTGGTGTGCGTGTTGATGGCGTCGTTGTGGATCGCGGCTTCATCTTCAAGCTCGGTGCCGTGCATGTCTGTCAGGCTGGCAAGAAGGCGTTTGCGCGCATCTCGTTGAAGGCTGAATGATTTTTTCAATAAAGTGTTGACGTGCCGTTTCTGATCCCTATAATGCGCACCACTTCCACAGCAGAAGCCAAGAAAAACCTCTTGTAAATCAAAAGGTTAAGTAATGGTAGAGTGATTTGATCTAGGTCGAATCGATGCAGTGGAGGGGT